>NZ_JBGCCU010000007.1:300000-500865 GCF_041261445.1 Catenulispora sp. EB89 | reverse complement strand
TGGCGGAAAAGGTCGCGCACGTTGTCGCCGACGGTCATGTCGAACAGGAAGCCGTCCTGCGGCACCATCACCATGCGGGAGCGCAGCGTTTCGAAGACCCCATACCGATCGTCCGCACCAGCGACTCCACCGCCGCCGCCCCAATCGCCGCATGGTCCTGCGCCACCGTCGTCAGCCCCGGCCGCACCAGCGACGCGGCCTCGACGTCGTCGAAGCCGATCACCGACACCTCCCCCGGCACCGCCACGCCGAGGTCCGCCAGCGCCCGCAGCGCGCCGACCGCCATGCGGTCGTCGGCGGCGAACAGCGCGGTCGGCGGGTCGGCCAGGGCCATCAGGCGCCGCGTGCACTCGTAGCCGCTCGCCTCGGTGTACTCGCCGGAGACCACGTACTCCGGCCGCACCGGTGTGCCCGTCCTGGCCATCTCGAAGCGGTAGCCGACCAGCCGCTCGACGGCCGGCATCAGCGAGAGCGGCCCGGTGACCGTGGCGATGGCGCGGTGTCCGAGGCCGTGGAGGTAGCCGACCGCCGACGCGGCCCCGGCGCGGTGGTCGGAGGCGACGTACGTCGTACGATTGCGATACAGCGGCAGGTCCACCGCCACGCACGCCAGCCCGGAGGCGGTCAGCGCGGTGAGCGCCGGGTGCCCCTCGTCGACGCCCATGACGATCACGCCATCCAGACCATGCCGGTGCGCCGCGTCGACGTACGCGTCCACGCCATCCTGCGGACGCGCGGCAGCGAGCATCACCAGGTCGGTGCCCATGGCACTCAACCTCCGCCGGATGCCGGCGAAGACGTCGACGAGCAGCGGATCGCGCCGCCGCTCGGCAGCGCCGCCGCCTCCACCCCCGTGCGCGTCCGCGTCCGCGTCCCACACCATGCCGACAGCAACGCCCGCCGGCTCCGCGACGTGAGGGGTCTCGGTGGTCTCGGTGGTCTCGGTCATGCCCGGCACCGTACCCGGTTCAGAACGGATACCGAGCCTGACTGCCCCGCGCCGTGATCCACCGCGTCTCGGTGAACGCCTCGACATTCGCGCCACCACCGAACCGCACCCCGGTCCCGGAAGCCCCGAACCCCCCGAACGGCGCCACCGCCTCGTCATTGACGGTCTGGTCGTTGACGTGCACCAACCCGGTCGGAATCCGCTCGGCGAGCTCCAGCCCGCGCATGACGTCGGCGGTCAGGATGCCCAGCGCCAACCCGTAAGGCGACGCCGTGGCCAACGCGACGGCTTCGTCAAGGTCATCGAAAGCCCGCACCGGCGCCACCGGCCCGAAGACCTCCTCCGCATACGCAGGCGAGCTGTCGGTCACGTCCGCCAACACCGTCGGACGATAGAAGAGCTCTTCATAAGTCCCGCCGGCCGCCAACCGGGCACCACCGTCAACACTGGCCCGAACCAGCCCATGAATCTTGTCGCGCTGCCCGGCGTCGATGATCGGCCCCAGCGCCACCTCCTCCAGCGCCGGATCCCCGACCGGCAGGTGGTCAGCCTTCTCCGCGAGACGCGCGACATACTCGCCGGCGATGGAGCGGTGCACCAGGTGACGTCCGGTCGTCATGCAGACCTGCCCCTGATGGAAGAACGAACCCCACGCCGCCGTGGAGACGGCGAGGTCCAAGTCCGCATCCGGCAACACGATCAACGCCGAGTTGCCGCCCAACTCCAGATGAGCGCGCTTGAGATGCTCAGCCGCCGCAGCCCCGACCTTGCGGCCGGCCGCCGTGGAACCGGTGAACGAAATCACCCGCACCCGCGGCTCGACCACCAACGCCGCCCCGGTCTCGGCACCGCCCGGCAGCAAGCTGAGCACCCCCTCCGGCAGCCCGGCCTCCTCGAACACCCGCTGAATCGCCACACCGCCCGACACCGCAGTCCGCACGTCCGGCTTGAGAATCACCGCGTTGCCGAGCGCGAGCGCCGGCGCCACCGAGCGAATGCCGAGAATCAGCGGCACGTTGAACGGCGCGATGACCCCGACCACCCCGGCCGGCACCCGCCGCACCAGACTGAGCCGAGGCTCGGCCGACGGCAGCAACTCGCCCACCGGACGCGAGGCGAGCGCCGCGGCCTCGTAGCACTCCTGAGCCGCGGTGACCGTCTCGAAAGCGGCCTTGCCCGGGATGCTCCCGGCCTCCCGGATCAGCCAACCCTGGATCTCGTCGGCGTGCCGGCCGAACAGATCACCGGCCCGCCGCAGCACGGCGGCGCGCTCGGTATACGGCAGCCGCGCCCAGGCGATCTGGGCCTGCGCGGTACGCTCCGCCGCGACGGCGACGTCGTCAGGGCTCGCGATGCCGACGTGCTCCAAGACCGAACCGGTCGCGGGCTCGACGACGGACGCGGTACCGCCGGAAACGGCGGTCCACCCGCCGATGAACGCTTTCCCAGACCATATGGCGGGATCGAGAAGGGACATGCGGGGCTCCTGTTCTCGGGTTGACGAGAGTTTCGCAGAGCTCTGCCGTGTCGTCTACGCGGCGGACGCGCGCCGGATACACGCCGTCTACGCCCCGAGGGCGGCTCCGATACCGGCGCGCACGGCAGCGCGCGCCAGCAGCTCGCCGACGGCCGCCGGAGACAGGCCGTCGGCGAGAAGCCGACCGTGGCGGTCTATACGGCGGAACGCCGGGCCCTGCGTATCGGCCCCGAGACCCGCCGCCTCGTACCAGGAATGCCAGGCGGTCACAGCGCACGTGACCGGGTTGGATCCGCGGAAGACGGCCACGGTACGCGGGTTGGTCTTGGTCGCGCGGATGTCGACCAGGAGCCCGGCGGGGTCGGTGCTGACATCGCGGACGAGCAGCCCCGCGATCTCGGCACGGCGCCCGGTGACGGCGAAGTTCAGCAGCAGCAACGCGCGGTCACGCTTGCCGGCCAGCGTGTCGGGACAGGCGGCGCTCATCGCGCGCAAGTCGGCCGGCAGCAGCGGCACGGCCCGACCGCGGCCACGCTTCGGGGCCCGCGTGGAGCCGGCGGCACGGACCAGATCGCGGAGCAGCTCGCGCGCGGCGGTGACGTCAGCGGGATCGACCAGCACGCGGTGCTCGCGACGCAACGTGGCCACGGTGCCGGTCAGGCGCCGGTGCACCGTCGTCGGAGCGGCGGCCTTCTCCGTCCAGAGCCAGCGGACGAATCCCCGCAGCGTGCCGCGCCGGGCCGCCAGGACCGGGATGCCGCCGGCCGCCGCGTACTCGCACCAGGTGCGCCAGTCGTCGGCGTAGCCGCGGACGGTGTTCGGCGGACGCAGGGCCGCGGCGTGGGCGTCGCTCGCGGCGTCCAGCTCGGCCAGCATCGCCTCGGTCGTCACGTCGAAGACCGCGGCGGCCTCGCGGTCCGGTGCTCCGGGTGCGCCGGGCACATCGAGTGCGCCGGGCGCGCCGGGCGCCCCGAGCCCCCCGGACCCCCGGGGTGCGGCAGCGGCGTGGGCGTTCATCAGATGATCCTCCCCGGTCTCCGGTCACGGTTCTGACCCCTCAAGCCCGAGATATCGGTGGATTATCAGGGGTCAGAATCGGTCGGAGCGGGCTGCGGACGGGGTTTCCCTCGGACGGTTCTTCATCATCACCATCTGCGAATTCCCATTGCCACGCAACCGGAATCCACCCTGTTTCTCCGAGGCAATTCCGGCTCGAAAAGCTCTTACGAGTGCGCATGAATATGCTGCGTTACCCCGAACGGAGTCACCCCGGTCGCCGGGCACCTCAGAGCGACGAAGAGTGTTCGTGGTCGCACATACGACCACCCGGGCACCGCATAGCACGCCCGGGGCAGACCACTCCCATTGAGGAACCGCTATGAGCCAGTCAGATGTGCGGGCGCCAAGCGCCACGCCAGATCCCGGCGAACCCGAGCCGGTGGACTTCCTGCAAGGTTTCGAACTGGAGGAAGCCGCCGAAACACAGCATGTCTCGACGGACCCTCCGCCGGAGCCGGCCACGACGGAGATAGACGACGAATCCGTCGACAACTACGAGTTGCTCGGCGAGGAGGACAACAGCGCCGAGTTCGGCGTGACCGCCGTGATGACCGTCCAGGCGTGGTTGAGCCCGGTCTACGGTCTGGTCCAGCCGGGCCGGGTCTTCCTCTTCCCCGGCTCGTTCGACGCGACCGCCCGCTGGCGGGGGCGGCTGCCCAGGCTGAACGGACAGGAACACCAGCCGCTGCGCACCACCACCGGCGGCATCCCGCTGCATCGACAACTCATCGACCTGCTGGGCGGGGTCACCGAGAACTTCATCGGGTTCGCCATCGCGTACCCGTTGAGCCCCCGCGCGATGGGCTACAACAGCGGCACCTGCAACAGGTACTGGTTCAACGGCAGCCGGACGCTGCCGCAGAACTGGCAGGACATCGTCTGGAGGACCGCGCTGACGTACCTGGGCCGATCCGCCGCCCGGGCCTCGGCCTCCATCTCCACCCTCGAAAGGACCGCTCAGATGACCAGCGTCACCGAACTGCGATCGACCGACGTCGACGCCAACGCCAACGCCGACAGCGCCGAGGTCGGAGCCGGGGCCGCCCCCACCGACTACAGCATCAACATCGGCATGACGGACAGCACCGCGCAGAAGCTGAAGGACAACGGCTTCTACCTCTACGCGTTCAAGGCCGTCCAGTCCAGCATCACCAGCGGCCTGCCGGTCGTCTGGTTCCGCTCCTCGACGTACGGCCCGGACACCTCGGTGGACTGGCAGGAGCAGTACAAGGCGTACTGCTCGACCTCTGAGATCATCTCCGGCGGCCGGATCACCGCCAGCGGGTCCTACCCCATCGCCCTGGGCCAGACCCTGAAGGTGCTCACCGCCAACACCGGCGAGGTCACCGGGCAGCCCGACGGGCTGAAGCCGGTGTACGTGGAGAACACGACCACCACGCAGTACACCGCGGGCCTGTCGCAGATGCAGAACGGGACGTTCGTGCCGTTGTGCGCGCTGCCGCTGTTCGGCAAGAACACGCTCACCATCAAGCCCATCCAGAAGGTGCTGCTGATGTTCGCCAACGAACCGGTGAACACCGGAACGATCATCTCGCAGTCGTTCAGCGAAGGTGCGCTCATCGACCTCACCGACGACCCGAGTCGCGACGTGACCTTCGACATCAACAAGAGCTGGGGGCCGACCACGGCCGGGTGGCTGCGGATGGTGCCGTCCGGCACCGCTCTGCAGAACCTGCTGATCCAGCGGCCCTCCTCGCAGCTGAACGCGTCGTACATGCGATCGAAGCAGCGCGAGCTCCAGGCGGCCGGCCGGTAGTCGCGATAGCGCGCGGGGCCGTGCGAACGCGCGGCCCCGCGCCCCCGCACACCGACAGACCTACCGATCGATCTACCGATCGACCTACCGACAGGCAGAACAGAGGCTTCCCATCATGAACGCAGCACCCGAGGACACCGGCACGCTCACCGTGACCGCCACCGAGGAGACGGTCCGCGAACTGCACGCCGGGGGCTTCCGGCTCTACGGCTTCCGAGCCGTCAAGACCGCCATCCGCAGCGCCCTGCCGACGATCTGGTTCCAGCGCGCCGCCATCGGCACGTCCAACGAGATCCGCTGGCAGGACTCCTACCGCGCCTTCTCCTCGAACACGCCGGTGTCGCCGGGCAACCTGGTCCGCCCGCTGGCCTCGCTGCCGATCGCACCGGGGCAGATCTTCACCATCGAGCAGGGCGGCATCGGCCGGATCCAGGGCCCGCCGGTACCCGGGGCGCCGTTCCAGATCGAGAGCACGGCCACCCAGACGTACACCGCCGGCGTGTCGCAGTCGGTCGAGAACCAGGCCGGCCCGCTGTGCGCGCTGCCGCAGCACGGCCACATCGTGAACATGCTGACCCCCGCCGACAAGATCCTCTTGACCTTCACGCCGATGCTGCTCGAACCGGGCACGATGGTCGACGCGATCCCGGCGCCGGCCGCCCTGATCGTGCTGCCGCAGGAGGGCCAGCGTACGGTCTCCTTCGACATCAACACCGGTTGGGGGCCGACCTCCGCCTCCTGGCTGCGACCGGTACCGCCGCGCACTCCCCTGCCGCCGCTGCTGATCGAACTGCCCCGGTCCGACCAGCCATGACGCCTGTCAGGCCCCGGCGGCAGGGCGAAGTCGAAGACCGCTGAATCGAACGTCGAGTACACCGCGTAGTCCAACAGCTCGTAGAGCCGCGAGCGGGTCTGCATACGCGGGAGCAACGACAGCTGCACGGTACGCGCGGCGCCGGGGCGAGCCGTTCCCGGCTCCCGGCGCCCGCCCGCGCGCCAAGGAGCGCGCGCCGGCCCACGTGCGCCGTGGCGCGCCGGTGTGACGTCCACTGATCGGGTGAATTCGGGCCGCCGGGCGGGACGAATCAGTTCCCTGAGACGACAATCGGACAAGCAGGTCACCGCTCACGAGAGGCCGGAACCGCCATGGACCACCACCCCCAGGCCGCCGCGCGGGTCGAGCATGTCTTCGACCTCTTCGACACGGACGGCAACGGATTCATCGAGGCCGCCGACATCGAGCTCATGACGAACCGCGTGGTCGCCGCCGCGACCGGGTCCGGCGAGGACGCGAAGGACGGGATCCGGGCCGCCTTCGCCCGCTACTGGAGCACCATGGCCGCCGAGCTCGACGCGAACGGTGACGGGCGGATCAGCGTCGAGGAGTTCCGGTCCTTCGTGCTGAGCCCGGAGCGCTTCGGGGCGGCCGTCGAGCAGTTCGCCGAGGCCCTGTCCGCGCTCGGCGACCCGGACGGCGACGGGCTCATCGAGCGTCCCGTCTTCGAGGCGCTGATGAAGGCGATCGGCTTCGGGCACGAGAACCTGCACGCGCTCTTCGACTCCTTCGAGCCCGACGCGCAGGACCTGATCGAGGTGGAGGTGTGGCGGGCGGCGATCGTGGAGTTCTACGAGCCGGACAACGGCGACACCCGCGGCAACCACCTGATCCCCGCGCAGCAACGCTGAGCACCGCACGCGCACGACACAGCACAGCACAGCACTGGCACGACACAGCACCACCCGCACCACCCAGCACCACACCGAAAGGAGAGCGCGTTGCTGCTGCTCATATCCCCGGCCGACGTCGAAGAGGCCCGCGACTGCGCGAAGGCGGCCCGGTTCCTCGACATCGTCGACGTCAAGAAGCCGGACGAGGGCTCGCTCGGTGCGAACTACCCGTGGGTGATCAGGGAGATCCGCGACGCCGTCCCGGCGGACAAGCCGGTGTCGGCGACCGTCGGGGACGTCCCCTACAAGCCCGGCACGGTCGCCCAGGCGGCCCTCGGCGCGGCCGTCTCCGGCGCCACCTACATCAAGGTCGGCCTCTACGGCTGCACCACGCCCGACCAGGCGATCACCGTCATGCGAGGCGTCGTGCGAGCGGTGAAGGACCACCGCCCCGACGCCCTCGTCGTCGCCTCCGGCTACGCCGACGCCCACCGGATCGGCTGCGTCAACCCGCTCGCGCTCCCCGACATCGCCGCCCGCTCCGGCTCCGACGCGGCCATGCTCGACACCGCGGTCAAGGACGGCACCCGCCTGTTCGACCACGTGCCGCCCGAGCTCTGCGCGGAGTTCGTCCGGCGCGCCCACGGCGCCGGCCTGCTCGCCGCGCTCGCGGGCAGCGTCCGAGCGGACGACCTCGGCACGCTCACCGGCATCGGCACGGACATCGTCGGCGTGCGCGGAGCCGTGTGCGAGCGCGGCGACCGCACCACCGGACGGATCCAACCGCACCTCGTGGCGGCTTTCCGCGCCGAGATGGACCGGCACAGACAGGAACAGACGACCCTCGCCGCCGGGATCTGAGCCGCGGGCATGCCGACGATGCCGACGACGCCGCCGATGCCGACGACCCAGCCCAACCGCCGCCCGCACAAGGCCCGCGGCGGCAGCGGCAGCTTCGCAGTCCTCGATCCCGCGACCGGCGAACCCTTCGACGAGGCGCCGGATCAGTCCCCTGAGGAACTGGACGCGATCGTCGAGCGGGCCCATGAGGCCTGGCGCGAGTGGCGGGCCGACCCAGACGCCCGCGCGGCCGCCCTGCTCGCGGCAGCCGACGCCGTGGAGGACGCTGCGCCCGACCTCGCTCCGCTGCTCACCCGGGAGCAGGGCAAGCCGCTGCCCGAGTCGTACGCGGAAGTCGCCCGCACAGCGGCCCGCCTGCGCTACTTCGCCACGCTCCGCCCGGAGACCCAGCCGATCGCGGACGGCCGGCCGGTCCACAGCGAGGTCCGCTGGCGGCCGCTCGGACCGGTCGCCGCGATCGTCCCGTGGAACTTCCCGCTCCAACTCGCCTCAGCGAAGTTCGCCCCCGCGCTCGCCGCGGGCAACACCGTGGTGCTCAAACCCTCCCCGTTCACGCCGCTGGCCACCAGGATGCTGGGATCGGTCCTCGCCCAGGCCCTGCCCGAGGACGTGCTCACCATCGTCACCGGCCGCGAACCCCTCGGCGACCGCCTCGCCTCCCACCCGGGAATCCGCCACGTCACCTTCACCGGCTCGATTCCCACCGGCCGCGCCGTGGCGCGCGGCGCGGCCTCCGCACTCGCCCGGGTCACGCTGGAGCTGGGCGGTAACGACGCCGCGATCCTGCTCGACGACGTGGACGTGGAGCAGATCGCGGACCGCCTGTTCTGGGCGGCGTTCCGCAACTGCGGGCAGATCTGCATGGCGGTCAAGCGCGTCTACGCCCCGGCCCGGCGCTACGCCGAGGTCGTCGAAGCCCTCGCGCAGCGCGCCAAGAGCACCGTCGTGCGGCCGGGCCTGGAGGCCGGATCGCAGCTGGGCCCGATCAACAACGCCCTCCAGCTCGCCCGCGTCGAGCGCTACACGGCCCGAGCCCTGGCCGACGGCGCCCGCGCCGTGGCCGGCGGGCGCCGGATCGACCGGCCGGGCTATTTCTTCGCCCCGACCATCCTGGCCGACGTCCCAGCCGGGAGCCCGGTGGTGACCGAGGAGCAGTTCGGTCCGGTGCTGCCAGTGCTCGCATATCAGAGTATTGACGAGGCTGTCGAAGCGGCCAACGACACCGGCTTCGGGCTCGGCGGCTCGGTGTGGGGAACCGATCTCGACCGGGCCGAAGCGGTGGCCGAGCGGCTCGAATGCGGGACGGCCTGGATCAACCACCACGGCGAGCTCTCCCTCGCCCAACCGTTCGCGGGCATCAAGGACAGCGGCGTCGGGGTCGCGGGCGGGCCTTGGGGCTTCTACGGAAACCTCCGGCCGTTCGTCGTGCACCGGCCTCGGGAGGCGTGAGGTGTCGATCCGGTTCGGCGCGGCGGTACTGCGCTCGTATCAGGGCACGTTCACGCTGGAGGAGGTGGCCCTGAACGCGGGCCCGGCCGCCGACGAGGTCCTGGTGCGGATCGCGGGCTGCGGGATGTGCCGGACCGACCTCGCGGTTCGACGCTCGGCGGGCCGCTCGCCGCTACCGGCCGTGCTCGGCCACGAGGGGGCCGGGGTCGTGGTGGAGACCGGCGGCCCGGACCCGCGCTTGAGCGTCGGCGACCACGTCGTGCTGAGTTTCGACTCCTGCGGACACTGCCACACGTGTCTTGGCGGCGCCCCCGCCTACTGCGATTCCTTCGCGGACCTCAACCTGTTCGGAGGGCGCAAGGAGAACGCCGCGCGGTTCACCGACGCGTCCGGAATCCCTTTGGCGCCCCGGTGGTTCGGCCAGTCCTCGTTCGCCGAGTACGCGGTGGTCCCGGCCCGCAACGCCGTCCGGGTCGATCCCGCGCTGCCCCTCGAACTGCTCGGCCCGCTCGGCTGCGGCTTCCTCACCGGCGCCGGGGCCGTCTTCAACACCTTCCGCGCCGGTCCCGGCGATGCCATCTGCGTCCTCGGCGCCGGAGCCGTGGGGCTGGCCGCGGTCATGGCGGCGGCCGCTGCCGGGGCGGTCGTCGTGGCCGTCGACCAGCACCCGGAACGGCTGGCGCTGGCCGAGCGCTTCGGCGCCATCCCGCTGTACGGGACGGGCAGCCTTCCCGAGCGTATCAAGCAGCTGACGGACGGCGGGGTGCAGTACGCCCTGGACACCACGGCCTCGCCCGAGCTGATCAACGACGCGCTCAGGGCTCTGCGACCGACCGGCCATCTCGGGCTGGTGGCCCGCCTGCGCGCGATGCTGCCGTTGGAGCCCGGAACCCTCGACCGGGGCCGGAGGCTGTCCCACATCTGCGAGGGCGACGCGGTGCCCGGCCTGCTCATCCCGCGGCTGACAGAGCTCTGGCGGGCCGGTCGTTTCCCGTTCGACCAGCTGATCCGCACGTACCCCCTCGACGAGATCAACGAGGCCGAGCGCGACTGCGAGGCGGGGCGCGTCGTCAAACCCGTCCTGATACCTCGAACCGAGATGGAGCACGCATGACGACCGACGTGCCGCAGCGGAACACCAACGCAGAAGTCGCGGAGGGGGTGGAGGGCGCGGAAGTCGCGGAAGGTGCGGAAGGTGCGGAAGTCGCGGAAGGAGTCGACGGCGGCATCGGCGTGACCGCCCTCCTGGTCGCGGCAGCCCGCGCGATCGAGACCCACCGCCCCGACCGGCTCGCTCAGGACCCTTATGCCGAGCACTTCGTGCGCGCCGCGCCGGCGTCCGCAGGCTGGCCCGTCCGCATCCTGCAGGCCCCGGACGGCGACGCGAACCCGCTGTGGGGCCGCTTCGCACGCTACTTCGGCTTACGGACCAGGGTCCTCGACGACTTCCTCCTCCAGGCGGTACGCGCGGGCGCACGCCAGGTCGTCCTCCTCGGAGCCGGCCTCGACGCGCGGGCCTACCGACTCGACTGGCCCGACGGCTGCGTGATCTTCGAGATCGACAGAGGAGGCGTCCTGGCGTTCAAGCACCAGGTCCTCGACGGCTTGGCCGCCACCCCGACGGCGGCACGCGTCCCGATCCCGATCGACCTGCGTGCCGACTGGGTCAGAGCACTGACAGCCGCCGGCTTCGATCCGACGGCGCCGAGCGCCTGGCTGGCCGAGGGCCTGCTGTTCTACCTGCCCGCCGCTGCCGAGACGCAGCTCATCGACGCGGTCGACCGGCTAGCCGCGCCGGGAAGCGCGCTGGCCTTCGAGGTGAAACTCGAGAAGGACTTGATGGCGTACCGGGACAGCCCGCTGTACACCGCGACGAGGCAGCAGATCGGCATCGACCTGCTCGACCTGTTCGCGAAGGAGGCGCGGCCCGACTCCGCCGGCGCCCTGGCGCAAAAGGGCTGGTCCACAACGGTCCACACCCCCTTCGACTTCACCCACCGGCTCGGCCGCGGTCCGCTGCCCGAGCCGAACGACGCGTTGGCCGGCAACCGGTGGGTGTTCGCGCACAAGTCCCTCAGCGCTGCCGGGTCGGCTGCACGATGATCTCGGTGACGTCGACCCCGGCCGGCTGGCCCAGCGCGTAGGACACGGCCTGCGCGATGGCGTCGGGCTCGATGGAGTGCGCGCGGTAGGTCTGCATCATCTCCGCGGCACCGGCGTCGGTGATCGACTCGGCCAGCTCGGAGGCGACCACGCCGGGACAGATCGTCGTGACCCGGATCGAGGGATCGCTCTCCTGGCGCAGGCCCTCGGTGATGGCCCAGGCCGCGTACTTGGTCCCGGAGTACACCGCGCTGGTCGGCACCACCTGGTGCGCGCCGACGCTCGCCATGGTGACGAAGTGGCCGCCGCCCTGCTGCTGGAACCGCGGCAGGACCTCGGCGATGCCGTACAGCAGGCCGCGCACGTTCACGTCGAGCATCCGCTCCCACTCGTCGACCAGGAGCGAGTCCAGTCGGGACAGCGGCATCACGCCGGCGTTGCCGACCAGTACGTCCACGCGTCCGAACCGGTCGACCGCGGCTTGGACGAAGGCCGCGACGTCGGACCGGTCGGTGACGTCCAGGGCTGTCGGAACGATCTCGCCGATGGACTCGGCGCCGGACCCGCCGCCGGGGCGAGCCGTCGTCCGGACGGCGTCGGCCAAGGCTTCCAGCCGGTCGAGCCGCCGCGCTCCGGCGACGACGCGGTGTCCTTCCTCGGCGAGGCGCTGGGCGATGCCTCGGCCGATGCCGCTGCTGGCTCCGGTGACCAGGACGACCTTGGAGCCGTTCCGCGGGGCGTCCTGCGATGCGTTGTCGTTCTGCGCTGCGTTGCTGTTCTGCGCTGCGTTGTCGTTCGTTGTCATGGCAACGACTGTCGTTCGCCGCCCGGAACCGGACCAGTGTCCACCCCTCCTGGGAGTACCGCACCCACCCACGCCACCGCAGGCCCGACTTACGATGACGTCATGTCACCCTCCGAGCTGGGCACCTACCTGCGAGCCCGCCGGGCCCAGACCGGCCCAGCCGACGTCGGCCTGCCGATCCACGGCCCGCGCCGGGTGGCCGGCCTGCGGCGCGAGGAGGTGGCGCAGCTGGCCGGGATCAGCGTCGACTACTACATCCGGCTGGAGCAGGGCCGGGAGCGGACGCCGTCCGCGCCCGTCGTCGACGCCCTGGCGGCGGCGCTGGGGCTCGGCGAGGACGCCCGCCGGCACCTGTTCCGCCTGGCCGGCCTCGGCCCGCGCCCGCTGCCGCCGAGCGCGCCGGCCCGCGTCGACCCCGGCCTGCTGCAGCTGATGACGGCCTGGCCCCACAACCCGGCCATCGTCTACAACCGCGCCTTCGACGTCCTGGCCTCCAACGAACTCGCCGACGTCCTGTTCCACGACTGGTCGTACTCACGGAACCTCATGCACGTGGTGTTCCTCGACCCGACCGCCCGCACCTTCTACCGCGACTGGTGGGACGTCGCCCGCAACTCGGTCGCCGGCTTCCGCCACGGACACAGCGAGACCCCGAACGACCCCCGCGTCCGCAAGATCCTCGCCGAACTCCTCGAAAGCAGCCCGGAGTTCGCCGACCTGTGGACGCACTACGAGGTGCGCGGCAAGGGCATGGCGAGCAAACGCTTCGACCACCCCGACGTCGGCCACCTGACCCTGTCGATGCAGACCTTCGACGTCCGCTCCGCCCCCGGGCAAGAACTGGTGGTCTACCAGGCCGAGCCCGGATCGCCGAGCGCGCAGGCGCTGGCCCTGCTCGGGACCCTCGCCGCCACGACACGGCAGGCACGGCAGGTACGGCAGTAGCAGGCGAAGGTGCACGTGGCGGCTCGGCCGGTGAGGTCATCCGCCTTGGCCGGCGTGACCGGTGAGGAGTTCGTAGAAGATCGGCTGGCCGGTCGTCGTCGTCCGGTGCAGGAAGCGGGTTCGTTCCGTCACGACGAGGTCTCCATGGGCCACCAGCAGTTTGACGGCGGCGCCGAGGAGAACGGAAGTAGCGCTTCGCGCAATGCGTCACCGGCCGAGAAGTCACCCACCACGTAGTCGGCATAGACGTCTGGCCGGTCGCGAAGGCACGCAGTACGCGCCGCCGGCAGCGAATCCACCCCGACGATCCGGCCGACACCGCCGCGCCGCACAAGTTCACCGACCAATCCGGTGCCGGCGCCGACGTCGAGGACCGTCATCGAGCCCAGGCCGAGGTCCAGGTCACGCCGTGCGGCCGCCTTCGCGAAACCCTCGGCCACGACCTGCGGCGATCTGCATTGCAGCCGCTCCTGAACGACGTACTCGTAGAGGCCCGGCACGGCATACACCCGCTCATAATCATGCAAGTGCACTACATCGTGCTCGCTGAGCGCTATGTACTCGCCGTCGATCTCCGGCGGGCCGAGCAAGCGAACGCCCGCGAAAACATCTGCCATATCCACGACGCTACGGGACTGCCGTCGCACGCAGCAGCCAAACCCGCCGCAACCTTTCACCGCACCCGGCCGTGTCTGGTCGTGAATGCTTGGGTGAGTGGTGTGGTGGCACTGCGGAGAGGGGGCACAGTGGCGGACGCTGAAGGTTTCGACGAGTTCTACCGGGGGACATCGCCCCGGCTGATGCGGTACGCGTATGTGATGACCGGCGATATGTCGGCCGCTCAGGACTTGGTTCAGGAAGCTTACGTAAGAGCGTGGCAGCGCTGGGCGAAGCTGGAGCAGTACGACCATGCTGAGGGCTGGTTGCGGATGGTGGTCTCCAGGCTGGCCACGGATCGCTGGCGCAAGATCGGCGTCCGGCGCCACGCGGCGGCGGCCGCGCGGTCGCCGGATCCGGTTCCGCCACCGTCGGAGAACACTGTGCTGCTGGTGACGGCGTTGCGTACGCTGCCGGCGCCGCAACGCAGGGCACTGGCACTGCACTACCTGCTCGACCTTCCGATCGGTGACATCGCCGCGGAGACCGGCGCGAGCGTCGGCACGGTCAAGTCCTGGCTGTCCCGCGGCCGCGCCGCGCTGGCCGAAACCCTGGGTCTCCGGGAGCCGGCGGCCACCACCGAATGGGGCCCGAGAGGAGTCACCGATGCCTGAGTTCGACGAGATGCTGGCCGCCGTGCGCGCCGACTGCGCGACCCGGCCGCTGCCCGAGGCCGAGGAGCTGCGCCACATCGGCAGCCGGCGCACCCACCGGCGGCGGGTGCTGGTGACCGGGACGGTGGCCGTCGCCGTCACCGGCGTGGCGGTCGCCGCGGCGCTGGTCATCCCGGGCCGCGTGGCTTCGCAGCAGCCGGTCGGGCCGGCTACGACGTCTACGTCTACGTCGGCGTCCGCATCCGCGTCCGGCGGCCCGGCCCCGGTCGGCACGTCGGCGGGCGCCGGCGCACCAAGCTCGCCAAGCGCGCCGGGTTCCCTGACGTCAGCAGGTTCGTCGGACTCGTCGACCTCCCCAAGCTCCTCGAACTCACCGACACCGACCACCCCGACGGCGCCATCCACCACGCCACCCAGCATCAGCCAGATCGGCGGAACGCCCCCCACCTGCCAGGCCACCCAGCTCGGCCCGAACCCACTCATCCACCGCGGAGTCGCCGGCGGCAGCCTCGGGATCACGGTCACGTTCACCAACCAGAGCACCACGGCATGCCGCCTCGACAACTCCGTGGCCCTGTGGCACGCCGAACCCGGACAGGCCCCGGCCCTCGTCCCGACGACGTCCGGCGGGAACTACGTCCCCGTACTGGCGCCGGGAGGAAAGGGCACGGCGTTGATCCAGTGGGTCGACGGCTACGGCGGCTACTCGACGTCGGCCCCCGAGTGTGCCCACCCCACGCACTACCACGGGCTCTACCTTGTCGACGCCGGCGCCAAGTTCACGTTGCCGGGCATCACGCTCGACGTGTTGTGCGGCGGGGTATCCGCGGACTGGACACTGTCGTAGCCCTAACCCACTAGTCCACCGAGCCGCCTAAAGAGCGGCCACGATTCCGTCGGCGTCGGCTCGACCCGCAGCGACCGGCCGGGCTCGTCGATCAGGTCCACGGCGAGCACCGGCTGGCGCGGCGAGGCGGACCTCGTCGACGATGACGAGGAGTTTGCCCGCGTAGTCGTCCGGGATCCGGTTGAGTACCTGCAGCGTCGAGAGCCCGCTGAATGCCACGTCGTCCACGAGCGTGGCGTCCGTGCGGAAGCCCTCCTCGCAGGTGAAATCCCGCAGCGGCACCAGTCGTTCGAGTCCGAATGCTTCCCGATACGCATCCATGAGTTCCGCGGGTACCCGCCCACGAGGCGAGATGGCGATGCCCTGCTCGGCCGCCCACACTCTGATCGTGCGGGGGTCGGGGTCGTTGCGGCGACGCTGTTCCTCGGCGCCCTTTCGTGCGACGAAGCTCTCCAAGTCACCGCCGATGTCATGGAGATGCACGGTTCGCCTCACTGGGTATCACGATCACGCTCTGCCGAATCTGATCATGAACCAATATGCAGATCAGCCGCAAGGCGCTCCGTGACCGCCTTCGTCACAGCAGCGTCCACCTGCTTGTACAGTTGCTCGCGACTGCCGAGGTTTGTCAGGAGCATGCGCAGGTCGAGATCGTTGATCGTGCGGCGCAGGATGTCGTCGGTCGTCAGGGTCTTGTCGATGAGGGCATCGGGGACGGCGTCGATGGCGATCTTGCGAAAGCCGCTGAGGCCTGAGGCGGTGACCGCCTCGCGGACGAGTTGGGATGCCTTCGGCAGCTTGCCGGCTGCCTTCAGGGTGTCGACGGCGGTGAGTAGTCCGGCGTGTAGCGCGTTGACCTGCGCGTCGGTATGGGCGCCGGGTTGGGCGATCTGGAGGGCGAAGGCCTCGCGGGAGATGCCGAGTTGGCAGGCGGCGGCCGCCAGGCCGGTCACGACGACTTCCTCCGTCAGGCCGTCGATTCCCGTCGACACCGAGCTCGCCGGTTGGATGACGCACGTGGCGGCCGGGCGGAGCGGGCTGTAGTGGCCGCCGCCGTTGGCGAGTTGGACGGCCAGTACCCCGCCCACCAGCACGACGGACAGTGCGGGCAGCGACGCCGCCCGCAGGCGGTCCACGACGCTCATCGCGCGCCCCCTCCTCGGCGGAGCTGGATCAGGGACAGCATCGCTGCGAGGGCGAGCCCCGCGCCGATCAGGAAGGCGTTGCGGAACGCGTGGGTGGCCGCGCGTTCGAGCTGGGCGTTGAGATCGCGTTCAAGCTGCGCCGCGGCGGGCTTCTCCACCGGGGGCAGGTTCAGGTTCTGGAAGGCGGGGTCCAGGTCGGGCACCCGGCCGCCCTCCATCTTCAGCTGATCGGCCAGTCCGCGGGCGATCGTGATCTTGTCCTGGGGCGCCAGCGGAGCGTTCAGCACCAGTGCGGTGATGGCCTCCTCGGCGGGCGGCTGGGCGCTGCGGAGGTCCGCGACGAACACCGGCGTGAGAATCGCGAGTCCCAGGACGACCCCCATGTGCCGGGCCGCGATCGTCCAGCCGCCGTGGAGGGAATGCGGCGTGCGGCCGTCCATCGCCTGCAGGGTCAGGGGATCCAACGTCAACCCGAGCCCGAGCCCGACGAGCGCCTGGGGTGCGATCGTCCACGCCAGACCGGCCGACGGCAGCAGCGCCAGCCCGGCCAGGCCGCCCGCGATGAGCAGGCAGCCGGACATCGTCTGCGCCAGCGGTCCCGCGCGCAGCGTCCGGATCAGCGGCCGGGCAAAGAGCGCCGCGAGCGGGATCACCGAGACCGTGACGGCGGCGACCGCCGGCGACCGGCGCCAGCCGTCGACCAGGAGCAGCACGAACAGGAACAGCGCGGCGGTCAGTGCCGCTGAGAGCAACGCCAGCGCGATGTTGGGCCGGATCCGCACGGGGTGTTTCTCTACGACGACGTCGTCGGAGGCGGTATCGGTGGCAGCCTCGGAGGCGTCATCGGCGAGGCCCGGCCCGGTCCGGCTGCGGCGCCTGGCCAGCGCGGCAGGAACGGCCAGCACCGCGATCGGCACCTGGACGATGAAGATCGAACGCCAGGAGAAGGCATCGGTGAGCAGCCCGCCGGCCACCGGCCCGACAGCGGTGCCGAACACGCCGGCGGCGATCCACCACGCCGTCCCACGACGCTCGGACAGCTCGTCGACCAGCAGCTGAAGACTGCCGACCACCGCGAACGCGCCACCGACCGCCTGGATCGACCGGGCCGCGATCAGGACCCCCATGGAACCGGCGACCGCGCACATGGCCGAGGCCCCGGCGAACACCGCGATGCCAGCCGCACACCACAGGGCCGGATCCTGCTTCTTGAAGAACCACGCGGCGGGCCGCGCGACCACGGCGAGAACGAGGTTGAACGCGATCAGCACCCAGGCGACCTGCCCCACCGTGGTGTGCAGGCGCTGCAAGATCTCCGGCAGGGCCAGGGTGACCACGGCCGAGTCGGCCAGGACGCACCCCACGGTCACCGCGAGCAGGGCTGCTCCCGCCCGGCGCATCTAGAACCCCGGCTTCGGGTCGATGAGACGCTGCGCGACAGGCCGATGCCGGGCCGGCGCGGCGAGCAAACGCCGAGCCTGCCCAAACCTGCCGTTCGCGAGCCCGCTGTTCGCCGTCAGCATGCCGGCCGGCCTCGACCGCCGGCGCTGACGAACCGCCGTCCGGTCTGGTCAGAAACGGTGTACACGCAAGCTCCTCCCCTGTGGCAACAGCACTCTACGTGGGCGTGGCAGTGCATGGCTCGGTGGCTGAGCAAGGGAGCCGTTTGTTGTCGTCCAGTTTCCCCGGGCCCGCCCGGCCGGCGCTACTTGCCGCGCCGCGGACGCACCGCCGTCTCAGGCCCACGCGCGGGTTCAGTCATGTGACGGATCCGGGGGCAGCTTCGGTGCGGTGAAGATGCGCGCTCGCGGCACGCCTTGCGCGGCAAGGGGCCAGCTACGACAGCTGGGGCGACCACGGCGCGAAGGGCTGGGCCTTCGACGACTTGTCGCCGTACTTCCAGCGCAGCGAGACCGCGGCGTCCGGCGCGCCGACCGTGCGCTTGCGGACGATCTCGCCGGTGGCGAGCAGTTCGCGGCGGGCGCGTTCGGCAAACACGTCCATGCCCATCGTCGCCGCCGTTTCGTAGGCGGCGCGCAGCTCGGTGCGGGCTTCGCCGCGCCGGTTGCGGCGGCGGAGCCATTCGCCGAGCAGGAGTCGGGAGCGGGCTTGGACGCCGCGGTCAAAGAGGGCGATCGCTTCGCGGCGGACCGCCGCCTCGACGAACAGACGTCCCGCCGGCGCCCGGCCGGTCGCTGTCTGTGAACGGTCTCTGAACGTTCTCTGATCGGGTTCGGCAACGCTCGTGGCGACGCCGCGGAACCAACCGCTGCGGGAACGAGGAGAGCAGGTGCCATGGCGGACAAGGTCCCTGACGGCCCGATCGGCTCCGTGAGCACGCTCGCGCCGACACCGCCGCCGGCCGAGCGCGGCGGCGAGCGCGACCAGCCGTCGCTGTCCCTGCCGAAGCCCGGCGGGGCGTTGCGCGGCAGTGGTGAGAAGGCCGCGGCCAACCCGGCGACGGGTGCTGCGACCCTCTCGCTCCCGGTGCCGCTCACGCCCGGACGGGGCCCGGTCGCGCCCGCGCTGACGCTCGCCTACGACTCGGGCGCGGGGAACGGGCCGTTCGGGCTCGGCTGGAGCCTGAGCACGCCGTCGATCTCGCGGCGTACGGACAAGGGCCTGCCGCAGTATCGGGACACCGACGTCTACCAGCTCACCGGCGTCGAGGACTTGGTTCCGGCGCTCGCGCCCGGCGGCACCGGCGCCACCAGCGGCGACGGCAGCGACTGGACCGCGATCGTCCGAACGCAGGGCGGATTCGAGATCGCGCGCTACCGGCCGCGGACCGAGTCCTCCTACGCGCGGATCGAGCGGTGGCGCGACACCGCGTCCGGCGACACGTACTGGCAGGTGACTGGCCGGGACAACGTGACCGGCGTGTTCGGACGCAGCCCGGCGGCGCGCATCGTCGACCCCGACGATCCGACCCGCGTCTACCGCTGGCTGCTGGAGGAGTCGAGCGACGACCTGGGCAACGTCGTCCGCTACGAGTACAAGGCCGAGGACGGCGCCGGCGTCGACCCGAGCGTGATCTCCGAGGCGGGCCACGGCCCCCACGCCGCCCGCTACCTGAAGCGGATCACCTACGGCAACACCACGCCGGGCACGCCGGACGGGTTCTGCTTCGAGGCGGTGTTCGACTACGGCGACCACGACGTGCTCGTCCCCACTCCCTCGGAGAGCGGTCCCTGGAGCGTGCGCGCCGATCCCTTCTCGTCCCGCCGGCCCGGCTTCGAGCTGCGCACCTACCGCCTGTGCCGACGTGTCCTGATGTTCCACACGTTCGCCGAACTCGGGCCGGACCCGGTGCTGGTGCGCTCGCTCGACCTGCTCTACGACCAGACGCCGCTCGCCGCCTACCTGCAGACCGCGACCGAGCGCGGGTACACCCGAAGCGGAACCGGGTACTCGGCGGCGTCGCTGCCCGCGACCGAGTTCGGGTACAGCCAGCGGGTGGTGTCCTCCGATCTCAGGCCGCTGACCGCCGCGCCCTCGGACGCCCCGGTCCGGCTCGACGCCACCAGCCGGTGGTTCGACCTCGACGCCGAGGGGGTCGCAGGGATCCTCGCCGGGCAGGCCGGGACCTGGCACTACCGGCCGAACCTGGGCGAGGGTTCCTTCGGTCCGCCCGCGGAGCGCGACCCGGTGCCGGACGCCGCGAGCGCGAACGGCTGGCGCCTGCTCGATCTGGCCGGCGACGGACGACCGGTGCTCGCCAGCCTCGACGGGGGTGCGCGCGGGTTCTTCGGCAGGGCCGATGGCGTCGGCCCGGAGGAGTGGACCGCCTTCACAGCGTTCGACCACCTGCCGTCCGTCAACTGGGACGACCCGAACCTGCGCTTCGTCGACCTGACCGGCGACGGCCTGGCGGACGTGCTGATCACCGCGGACGACGCGCTCGTCTGGCACGCCTCGGAGGGCTTCGACGGGTTCGGCGAGGAGCAGCGCGTCGCCGTGCAGCCCCGCGAGCGGCTCGGCCCCCGGCTGGTCTTCGCCGACGCCGAGCAGAGCGTGTACCTCGCGGACATGACCGGCGACGGGCTGACGGACCTGGTGCGGGTCCGCAACGGCTCGGTCGACTACTGGCCCGCCCTGGGCTACGGCCGGTTCGGCGGCCGGATCTCGATGGCCGGCGCCCCGGTCTTCGACCAGCCCGACCGGTTCGACCAGCGCCGGGTGCGGCTGCACGACGTCGACGGCAGCGCCCCGACCGACCTGCTCTACCTCGGCGACGCGGCCGACGGCGGCGGCGTGCGGGTGTGGTTCAACGAGGCCGGCAACTCCTTCAGCGCCGCCGAGACGATCGCGGTGGCGCCGCCGACGAGCCAGGTCGCGGACGCGTCCGTCGCGGACGTCTTCGGCCGGGGCACCGCCTGCCTGGTGTTCACCGAGCCCCGGCCGGACGGCGAGCCGCAGGCCTGGGCGGTGGACCTGATGGCCCAGGGCAAGCCGCACCTGCTGGTCTCGGTCGACGACCGCCGCGGGTCCTCCACCACGTTCCAGTATCAGTCCTCGACGCAGTACTACCTCGCCGACAAGGCCGCCGGACAGCCGTGGGCGACCCGGCTGCCGTTCCCGGTGCAGGTGGTGGCACAGATCACGGTGAACGACCTGATCGCGGACACGACGCTGGTCAGTACGTACGCGTACCGGCACGGGTACTACGACGGGACCGAGCGCGAGTTCCGCGGTTTCGGCTACGTCGAGCAGCGCGACGCGCTCGCCGACGCCACGGGTGAGGCGGACCAGCCGCCCGCGGTGATCCGCCGCTGGCAGCACACCGGCTGGTACCGCGACAGCGCGCGCATCACGACCCAGTTCGCCCACGAATACTGGCAGGGCGGTGCCGGCGCCGCGCTCCCCGACACGGCGCTGCCCCCGGGCCTCACCCCGGACGAGGAGCGCGAGGCGGCGCGAGCGCTGCGGGGCCGGGTGCTGCGCGAAGAGGTGTACGCCGAAGACGGCGACGCCTCGGCGGCGAACCCGTACCAGATCACCGAGTCGAACTACGGGCTCGTCCTCCTCCAGCCCCAGGACGCGAACCCCTACTGCGTCGTCGCCGTGAATCCGGGGCAGAGCCTGTCCGCCCACAGCGAGCGGCAGCCCGACGACGCCCGCACCACGCACAGCGTGACCCTCGACGTCGACGAGTGGGGAAACGTCCTGCGCTCGGTCGAGGTCTGCTATCCCCGGAAGTCGCCGCTCGATCCGGCTCAGGGCCAGACCCGGATCGCAGTGACCGAACACACCGTGGTCAACGACGTCGAGACGCCGGACCGGTGGCGGATCGGCGTGCCGGTCGACACCCGCACCTACGAGGCCGCGGGCTTCGCGCCGCAGCCGGGAAAGGTGTTCGCCGCGGCCGACCTCGCCGCCGACCTGGCCACGGCCGCCAGCTCCGAGGTGCCGTACCAGGACGAGCTCTCCGGCCTCGCACCACAGCGCCGGATGATCGCCCGCTCGGTCCAGACCTACTCCTCCGACGACCTGTCCGCGGAGCTGCCGGACGGCCAGATCGGCGTTCGCGCGCTGCCATGGCGCAGCTACCGGCAGGCGTTCGCGGCCGGACACGTGACCGCGCTGTTCGGCACCCGCGTCACCGACGACATGATGCGCACGGCCGGCTACGTCCAGCGCGGCGGCGACACGACGTGGTGGACGCCGTCGGCCAGGCACACCCTGGATCCGGCGCGCTTCTACCAGCCAACCGGGTACCTCGACCCCTTCGGCTCCCAGTGGAGCCTGGACTACGACGCGCACACCCTGGCCCTGACACGGGTCACCGATCCGCTGGGCAACACGCTCCAAGCCCAGATCAACTATCGCGTCCTGCAGCCGTGGCTGCTCACCGACGCCAACGGCAACCGGGCCGGGGTGCGATTCGACGCTCTCGGCATGGTCATGGCGACAGCCGTCCTGGGAAAACCGGGCGCCGGCGAGGGCGACGTGCTCGACCTGTCCACTCCCGAGCCCTCCGCCCAGGACGACCCCACCGTCACGGTGGAGTACACCCTCGACCATCCGCCGACGAGCTTCCACACCTCCGCGCGGGAACAGCACGGCGCCGCCAACCCGCGATGGCAGGAGATCTGGACCTACGTCGACGGCAGCGGCCGCACGATCCTGACCAAGCACCAGGCCGCGCCGGCCGACCCGCAGGGACCGGTGCGCTGGATCGGCACCGGCCGGGTCGTCTTCAACAACAAGGGCAATCCGATCAAGCAGTACGAACCCTACTTCGCCGCCGACGGCGGCTTCGACACCGAGCCGCAGCTCGTGCAGCAGGGCGTCACGCAGATCCTGCGCTACGACCCGCTCAGCCGGGTGATCCGCACCGACCAGCCGGACGGGAGCTTCGCCCGGACCGAGTTCACCGCCTGGGAGAAGCAGGACTGGGACCGCAACGACACGGTGCTGTCCAGCCGTTGGTACGCCGACCGCGTCGCGCTGCCGGAGGACGACCCCCGGCGGCGGGCCGCGGAACTGGCCGCCGCGCACGCGGGCACGCCGACCGGCACCCGGTTCGACACCATGGGCCGCGCCTACGCCACGATCGCCGACAACGGAGGCGGCGAGTTCCTCGCGACCTTCGTGGAGCTGGACATCGAGGGCAATCACCGGGCCGTCACCGATCCCCGCGGCGTGCTGGTGGTGTCGCAGGACTTCGACATGCTCGGCCACCCCGCGCACACCCGCAGCCCCGACGCCGGGGAGCGCTGGAGCCTGCTCGACGTGACCGGGAAGACCGTGTTCGCCTGGGACGCGCGCGCGACGGCGTTCAGCTGGCGCTACGACGCGACGCACCGAGTGACCCACGCCTACGCCACGATGGCCGGCGGCCCCACGACGCTGCGCACCAGGACCTACTACGGCGAGTCCCTGGCGAACGCCGCCGACCACAACCTGCGCGGCCAGATCTGCGCGACCTTCGACGGCGCGGGGCTGTCCCGGACGACCGACATCGACTTCAAAGGCAATCCGCTCGGCGCCTACCGGCGCCTCACCGCAGACCCGCACGGAGAACCGGACTGGAGCGCCCTGGCCACCGTGGACGACCCCGACCAGGCGCTCGCGGCCGCGGCGGGGCTGCTCGAAGCCACGGCGTATCCGTCGTCGACACAGTACGACGCGCTGAACCGGGTGACGCTGACGACGTCGCCCGACGGCAGCGCCACCCGGCCCTCCTACGACCAGGCCAACCTGCTGATCGGGACGGACGTCCAGATCCGGGGCGCCGCCGACTGGACGCCCTTCGTCAGCGCGATCAGCCACAACGCGCGCGGCGACCGGCTCCAGGCCCGGCTCGGCTGCGGCGCGACCCTCGAGTACGGCTACGAACCGGACACCTTCCGCCTCGCGCAGGTCGACGCGCACGCCGGCGACGGCCGGACGCTGCAGTCGCTGGCGTACACCTACGACCCGGTCGGCAACGTCGTGGAAGTCGACGACGCCGCGCAGCAGACGCTCTACTTCGCCAACGCCGTGGTGTCCCCGAACCGGCTCTACACGTATCAGCCCACGTACAGACTCGCGACCGCCGAGGGACGTGAGCACATCGGCCAGACGGCCGTCGACCAGCCGGGGCCCTTCGAGCAGCCCCCGTTCGAGATCCCGCACGCCAACGACGCACAGGCGATGCGCCGCTACGTCGAGACCTACGTCTACGACCCGGCCGGCAATATCCAGTCCCTCGCGCACGCCGCGGGCGCGGGCAGCTGGACGCGGCTCCACGACAATCCCGCGGACGGCAACCGGCTGCGCGCGACCAGCCTTCCCGGCGACGCCCCGGGGACCTATTCCGCGCAGTACTCCTACGACGCCGCGGGCAACATGATCGCGATGCCGCACCTGCCGCGGCTGGACTGGGACGCCGGCAACCGGTTCTCCCGCGCCGATCTCGGCGGCGGCGGAGTCGTCTCCTACCAGTACGACGCCTCCGGCCAGCGGGTCCGGGCCACGATCGAGAACGGCGGCACCGTCGACGTCCGTGTCTACCTCGGGAACTGCGAGATCTACCGGCGTACCGTCGCCGGCACCGTCACGGTGGAGCGCGAGACGCTGCACGTCTCCGACGGCGCCAAGCGGATCGCCCTCGTCGAGACGATCACGGTCGACGGCGGGCCGGCTCCGATCCCCGCTCCGGTGCTGCGCTATCAGCTCGACGACCACCTGGGCAGCGCGGTCGTCGAAGTGGACCAGAACTGCGCGCTGCTCTCCTACGAGGAGTACCACCCCTACGGCACGACCTCGTTCCGGTCGGCCGCCGGCGCCGCGCAGACCAGTCTCAAGCGCTACCGCTTCACCGGACGCGAACGCGACGTCGAGACCGGCCTCTACCACCACGGCAACCGCTACTACGCCTGCTGGATCGGCCGCTGGACCAGCGCCGACCCGATCGGCATCGCGGACGGCACCAACACCTTCGCCTACGTGCACAACAATCCCGTCCGCCTGACCGACCCGACCGGGACGGCCTCGGAGGACGAGGACCGGGCGGCACACGTCCAGCAGGAGCTCGCCTCGCGCAAGCTGACGCCGGAGATGGTGCGCGACTTCGACAGCCTCAGCCACAGCGCGGTGATGGCGAAGTACGGGTTCTTCGAGTTCTTCCACATCTCCAGCGCCACCCGAAGCCTGCCCGGCGACGTCCTGGCCGCGGTCCTGCCCAAGCGGGACACCACGGTCTACATGTTCGCCAGCGGCCGGACCGGCACGGCCGACCAGGAGCAGGCGCACCGCGTGGCGGAGCTGAACGTCGGCACGCCCATCGGCGCGATCCCCCGCCTGATCGCGCGGGCCGCGGGCGCCTCGGAAGGGACGATCGAAGCCTACGGACGGCTGGGCGACTTCGTCGACTCCCTACTGCCCGTCGCCGGCGCCATCGGGACGGCCCGAGCGATACGAGGGGGCGGCGTCGCGCCGCCGCCGCCGGAACTCGCGCCGCTGGGCCAGGAGACCGCCGAGTCGGCACCGGCAGCTGCCGCTCCCGTACAGACACCCCGGTCCGGACCGTCCTCCGCCGCCGAGACGCCCACTGCCGGACCCGCCAGAGAGCCGACGATCGCCGAACTCGACGCCCATTTCGTGGCCACGGTGGGCGAGGAGAACTCCCGCCTCGCCGCGGCGGTCCGCGCGGACCCGCACCAGCTGAGCGCACTGGCCGAACACGCGCCGAGGCTGACCGCCGCGACGTTGAGAAGGGCGCAGAACAACGGCATGGGAGCGCTGAAGCTGTTCAACGTCGCCTACGGCCAAGTCCTGGAGAAGAGAGTCGCGCTGCGGCTCGCGGGCGGTCCCTACAGCCAGCACTTCCAGTACCTGGGCGGAGCCAACAGGCCCGACTTCCGCCTGACGCTGCCGAAGGTCGGCGCGAAGATCAACTACGACATCACGACACCGCGGGACGTGGACCGGCACCTGGCCCGCCCGTACGGGGAAAAAATGCGGATCGTCACCTACGACCGCCCCAGTTTCTTCAACTGACCAGCCCATTCGCACGGGGCCGCGGGCCCAGTAACGGAGCGATCGTGTCCCAGAACATTCTTTCTCAGAACCCTGTTCCACTGCCCGACCGCTCCCCCGCCGCAGCCGCCGCGGCCCCGCGGCGCCACACGATCGGCGGGCGGGTGACCCGCAGCGACGGGACGGCCGCGCCCGGCGTCGCGATCGGTGTCGCCGCCCGGCGGCTGCGCACCGAGACCCTGCTCGGCGAGACGGTCACCGACGCGACAGGTGTCTACCGGTTCGAATACGCCCCGCCGGACGGGCCGGCGGACATCGTCGTGCGGGCGGTGACGGCCGACGGCTCGCCCGCCGTCACCGTCGGGTCCGCCGCGCGGGCCGACCAGACGGCGGACCTGGTGCTGCCGGGCGACGCCCCAGCCGAGTACCCTCGCCTGCTCGCCCTGATCACCCCGCTGCTGGACGGCATCACGCCCGACCAGCTCCGCACCGACGAGGCCCATCAGGACATCGCGTTCCTGGCCCGGGCGACCGGGGAGGACGGCGCGAAACTCGCGGGCCTGGCCGCGGCGGCCCGTTTCGGCGGCACGACATCGCTGCCGGCGCAGTACTTCTACGGCCTGCTCCGCAAGGGGATGCCGCCGACGCTGAGCGTGCTGTCCACGCGGCCCGTCGCCGAACTGCGCGAGCGGCTGACCGAGGCCGCCGGTGCGCACCTGATCGAGCCGGTGTCCGCCGAGCAGGCCGCCGACTTCGCGGAGCAGGTGCGGCACTATGCGGTCGCCACGGCGTTCGATCCGGCCGTCGCGCCCCTCACACCGCTCGCTGAAGTCTTCACGGCCGCCGTCCCCGACGCGGCAATGCGCGAACAGCTGTACTCGGGGTATCTGGACCGCGGCACCGACGACGCCGCGCTGTGGGAGCGGCTCGGCGAGGATCCGCAGGCGGCCCCGCACGTGGCCCGGCTGCGGCTGGCCATCGAGCTCAGCACCCTGACCGGCGGAACGAATCCGGCCTTGACCGTCGCACTGCTGGCGCGGTTCGTCAGCGGAGAGCTGACGGCGCCGCGGGACCTGGTCCGGCTGGACGACCAGTGGCCGCAGCTGATCGCCCAGGCGGGCGGCGTGCCGGCCGCGCACACCTCGTCGGACGCCGGTTCGTCAGGCGCCGGTTCGGCGAGCGCCGGTTCAGCGAGCGCCGGTTCAGCGAGCGCCGAAGCGTCGAAGGCTGACGCATCCGCCACCGGCTCGTCGGGCACACAGTCCCCGGAAGCCGCGCTGAGCCGCTACGCGGAAGGCATCCGCACCCGCGTCGCGCAGTCCTACCTCAGCGCGCACGTCGCCCGCCGGCTCTCCGCGGACCCGGCCCACGCCGACCGTCCCGGGACCCGCTTCCTCGCCGCGCACCCCGACCTGGACCTGCTGGCAACCCCCGTCGACTCCCGGTCGGTGCCGGATCCGGACGCCCGCGCCGAACTCGCCGAGATCCAGCGCGTGCTCACGATCGCGCCGCGCTACGAGGCGATGCAGGTCCTGCGCGACGCCGGCTTCGGATCGGCGCAGTCGGTCGCGCGCATCGGGCCGGACATGTTGGCGAGCCGGATCGGGGCCTCGATCGACCGCGCGGAGTCCGACGCCGTCCACGCCCGCGCCACCCGGGTGCACGCCCGCGCCGTCAACCTCGTGACGGACGTGCGCACCGCCGGCCACTTCGACGTGCCCTGGCTGGCCAAGCCGGAGGCCGACATCGCGCAGATCCCCGATTGGCAGGACCTGTTCGGCTCCGAGGACTACGCCGCGGTGCCCGACTGCCGCACGCTGTACAGCGAGGCGGCGTACCTCGTCGATCTGCTCTACTACCTCAGGCTGCTCGGCGGCGGTGCGACCGATCCGGGGCGGGGCTCCACGGAGGGACCGGTCGCCGACGTCCTCTACGCGCGCCGTCCCGATCTGCTCGATCTGCTCCTGAACTGCGACAACACCGACCTGACCCTGCCGTACATCGACCTGGTCAACGAACACCTCGAAACGGCGGTGTCGCCCTCCACGGCGTTCGCACCGACGCAGCTGCAGAGCAGCGGTGACTCCGTTCAGCTGAGCATCCAGCCGCAGTTCGTGAACCAGGGTGCGTACGACACCCTGCGTACCGCGATCTACCCCTGGGACCTGCCTTTCGACCTGTGGGGCGAGCAGACCCGCAGCTACCTCGGCACGCTAGGCGTCACCCGGGTGCAACTGCTGAGCACCCTCGGAACGCACCCCGGATCCCTGGTCGCGCTCACCAACGAACAGCTCGGCCTGTCCACGGTCGCCGCCGAGATCATCACCGGCCAGGTCCTGTCGCCGGCGCGGACCCTCGCCGAGTTCTACGGCAGCCCGGCCGGTACCGACCCCGCCGCGCTCGTCACGGCGCTGAGCCAGGTCAGTGCCCTGCTGGCAGCGGCCGGCATGCGCTACGCCGACCTGACCGCCGTGCTTGACACCCGGTTCGTCAACCCGGGCGGCACGATGCGGATCCCGAACGACGGCGTCACCGTGGACACCACGAAGCTGACCGTCCAGAACCTCGACGCCGCCGCGCTGGACCGGCTCCACCGGTTCGAGCGGTTGCGGCGCGCCCTGGGCTGGAGCGCGCAGGCCCTGGACCGGGTCCTCGCCGCCTCGAACAACGCCGGTCTGCTGGACGTCGTGACGCTGCGCTGCATCGCCGCGCTGACGGATCTCGCGGCGCGGCTCGGCCTGGCGGTCGACGACGTGCTGTGTTTCTACGCACCGTTGGAAACCCATGTCTACGCGACCGATCCCGAGGCGCCGCGCTACGACCGGCTGTTCCTCGACCCGTCCGTGGTGATGCTGCCGCCGGGTGTCACGAACCCGTTCGCGTTGCGCGCGGACCGTACGGAGCTGGCGGTCATCGGGAGCCTGGCAGACCCCTTGGTCACGGCCGCGCTGCTCGCGGTGCTCCAGGTCACCGACGCGGAACTGGCCGGACTCGTCGGCGGCGCCCGAGCGGTCGTGCCGGACGGCCTGCTCAACCTGGCGAATCTCACCGCGCTGGTGCGGGCGACCACCCTGGCGCGGGCGCTCGGCCTGTCGATCCCCGACTACCTGCGCCTCGTCGAACTCGCCGGCGCCTCCGGCCCGTTCCCCGCGCTCGCCGCGGCCGCGGCCGGCCCCGGTACCGGCGGCGCCGAACCGGACCTGTCCGGCGGCGCGCCGGTCGAGCCGCCGGCCCACCCGCGGTTCCCGCAGCACGCCGGGGGCGGTGCGTCCGACCTCGCGGGCGGCACGCCGATCCTGCCGTCCGGCCGCCCCGAGCCGGCCGCGGCGCAGGCCGCCCAGGCGGCGAGCGACCAACTCGCGGCCGCCACCGACCGGTTCATCGCCGCCGCGCAGCGGATCACCGCCGCCGGGTTCGCCGTCGCCGACCTCGACGCGATCCTCGCCGACGACGTCCCCGCCCACGGCAGCCCGCTACCCGACGACAGCGGTTTGGCCACGGTCCTGACCACCCTGCGTTCGGCGCTGCAAGCGGTGTACAAGCAGACCGCCCAGGTCACCGACGACAAGGGCGACGTGACGGGCAAGGACCTGGCCCTGCTCGGCTGGGACTCCGGGCTCGTGCAGCAGGCGGTCGCCTCACTGCTCGGCACGGCCACCTACACCGCCGCGCTGACGGCGCTCCCGGCGGGCGTCTCGCTGCCGCCGGCCATCCCGATCCGTTTCGAGTCCGTCGATCCGAACACCGGACAGCTGGTGCTGGTCGGGCCGATGACGAACGACCAGCGCACGCAGCTCGACGCGGTGTCTGCCGACCCGGCTTACCAGAGCGCGGTGCAGGCTCTGTACAACGCACCGCGTTCGTTCGTCACGACGCAGATGAAGACCCTGCGCACGCCGGTGTACTCCGCGCCGCTCGCGGCCTGGCCCGCCGATATCCAGCTTCCGGCGTCGCTGTCCGGCCGGGTGTTCTTCGACGCGTCGCTCCGTGCGCTGTGTGCCCGCGGGTACCTGACCGCGGACGAACTCGCGCTGCTGGCCACCGCTTCGGCCGATCCCGCGTTCGGCCCGGCCGTGTCCGCGCTGGCCGCCGCGCAGGAGGCACCGCCGGCACCGGGCAACGCGCTCCTCACCGCGGCCGACGCCTCCGCCATGTTCGACGCGCCGGCCGCGCCCGCCGACCGGTTCCACCGGGTGCTGCTCGTCGTCGCGCCCTACCTGCGCACGTCCTTGAGTCAGGCCACGGTCAAGCAGCAGCTCGGCCAGGCCGCGGGACTGGACGCGGCCAGTGCCGAGGCCCTGCTGGGCCGGTGGCTGCGCTCGCCGTTCCGGCCGACCGCCCTGGAGGACTTCCTCGCCCCGGACTACGTCGGCAGCGACGCCTCGGTGGTCCTCACCCGTGGCGGCTTCCCCCAGCAGTTCACCACGCTCGGTCTGGTCTACCGCGTCGCCCTGCTGCTGAACCGGCTGCGGGTCAAGGCGGCCGACCTCCCGTTCGTGGTCGGATACGCGCCCGACCGCTGGCTCGATCCCACCGCGCTGCCGACCGCGCCGGTCACCGGGGCCTCGCCGCTGTTCGACGGCTTCGTCGCGCTGCTGGGCCTGATGCGGCTGGCCGCCACGATCCCCGGCGGCATGGCGACCCCGGCCGCGGTGTTCGCCGCCGCGACCGCCCCGGGTGCGACCGAGCAGGACGCCCTGACCGTGCTCGGCTCGCGAACCGGGTGGAACGGTGGCGATCTCAGCGTCCTGAGCACGCTGGTCCCGCTCGACGGGGCGCCGGGCCTGGCGGACGCGGACACCCTGCGTGTCCTGGCCGAGGCCGTCGGCATCCTGGGCCGGCTGGGCGTCTCCGCCGACCGGGCGAGCGCGTGGCTGAGCCCTGATCTGACCGCCGACGCCGGCCAGGCGGCCTGGCTGGCCGCGAAGGCCCGGTACTCCCCGACCGACTGGCCGGGCGTCGCCGTGCCGATGCAGAACACCCTGCGCGGGCGCCAGCGTGACTCGCTGGTGTCCTACCTGGTCGCCCACCCGCTCACGGACTCCACCGGGGCACCGCAGTGGACCGGCGTGGACCAGATGCACGACTACTTCCTGCTGGACGTGGAGACCGGGCCGGCGCAGCAGACCACCCGGATCGCGCAGGGCATCTACAGCGTGCAGCTGTTCGTCCAGCGCTGCCTGCTCAACCTCGAGACCGCCGTCCCGACCACCGTGGATCCCTTGCTGGTGGCGCAGTGGGACTGGATGAAGCAGTACCAGGTCTGGGTCGCCAACCAGAAGGTGTTCCTGTACCCGGAGAACTACTTCCAGCCGGACCTGCGCCTGGACAAAACCCCGCTGTTCACCGACTTCGAGAACGAGATCAGGCAGCAGGAGATGACCGCGGACGCCGCGGAAGGCGGGATGCGCGGCTACCTGCAGAAACTGGGCGACGTCTCCCGCCTGCACATGGGCGGGTTCTACCACGACGGCTGGACGTCGCTGGCGATCGACGGCGAGCACAACGACAAGACGGTGTACTTCTTCGGCCGCAGCCAGAACGCGCCACGCTCCTACTACTTCCGCACCTGGAACTGGCGCAGCGCGTGGACGCCGTGGCAGAAGGTGGACCTCGACATCGAAAGCGACGTCCTGGTCCCGACGGTGTTCAACGGGACGCTCTACGTGTTCTGGCCGACCTTCACCCAGAAGGCGCAGCCGACGCAGATCCAGATGCCCGAGCCCGGCGGCGACGTTCCGGACTCGGCCAAGTACTACGACATCGCGATCAACTGGAGCAAGTACGTCAACGGCCAGTGGGCGCCGAAACGCACCGGAGCCGACTCGCTGACCACCCAGAACATGACGATGGACACCGAGATCTTCTCCGGTCCCGCATCCTTCACCGACAAGATGGTCTTCAGCACCTGGCCCGGTGTCGACCCCTTCACCCTGGTCCTCACGTGCAGCTACAACTCGTGGTTCTCGCGGCCCGGCAACACCATGGGCTACTACACCGGCACCGCGACGCTGAACACGGCTCGCGAGGAACTCACCGTGGACGGCCTGAACTACGACACCGCCGACGCGGTGGGCTATCAGGAATATCCGCTCGACCCGCCCTTCCCGTCGCCGATCGGGACCAAGGTCGTCGACAACGAGATCTTCGGCCAGGGCATCGGGTACGGGTACCTGCCCGATCCGGCGGGCCCGATCATCCTGGGGGGCGGCACCCGCAACGCCAACAGCCAACTCGTCCTGTCGAACATGGCGGCGAACCAGCCGGCGTCGGAGCTGCCGAACATCCGGTTCTGGTTGGCGTACCCCAACAACTACGACTTCGGCCCCTGGTCGATGTACGTCCTCGTCTTCTCCGACCAGAAGCGCTCCTACATCATCCAGCCCTACACGTACTGGGACGCGACCGCCCAGGAGCACATCTCGTCCTACTACTTCTCAACCTTCTACCACCCGCACACCGAGACGCTCTCCGCGCGCCTGGACCAGGGCGGCCCCGCGGCCATGTACGCCCGCGACGTCCAGGTCAACCCCGACACGTACGCCCTCGAACAGTTCGACTTCACGCAGTACCAGCCGACCAGCGAGGTCAAGGGCACCCTGCCCGGCCCCGGCCAGCCGATCGAGTTCGACCTGCAGACGCCGTACGGCCTGTACAACTGGGAGCTGTTCTTCCACCTGCCGCTGCTCGCGGCGCAGCGCCTGAGCACGAACCAGGACTTCGTGCAGGCGCAGAACTGGTTTCACCTGATCTTCGACCCCACCGACCGCAGCTCCGACCCGGCGCCGCAGCGCTACTGGCGGACCAAGCCGTTCTTCCAGACCACCGCGAGCGACTACCTGAACGAACAGCTTTGGGCGATCGTCTCGGGGCTGTCGTCCGTCGACATCACCCTCAGCGCGATCGACCAGTGGCTCGCGAACCCGTTCCAGCCCGACGTCGTGGCCCAGACCCGCACCGTCGCCTACCAGAAGGCGATCGTGATGCGGTACCTGGACAACCTCATCGCCTGGGGCGACCAGCTCTTCCGGCAGGACACGCTGGAGTCGGTCAACGCGGCCACGCAGCTGTACATCCTCGCCGACGAACTGCTCGGCGCGCGCCCCGAAGAGGTGGCGCTCCCGGAGCCGGACCCGATGAGCTACCGCGAGCTCGAGTACGTGCACGTGGTTCCCACCGTCCGACCGGCGGCGACGCCGGTGACACCGCCGGCGACGCGGGCCGTCGTCGCCGCGGAGAACCTGCTCGGCGCCACGGACCGGGCCGCCGCCGCGCGGCCGCGGATCACCCCGGATCTGGTGCCCGGGCTCGGCATCAACTGGCTCTACTACTTCACGCTGCCACGCAACGAGAAGCTGCTGGGCTACTGGGACACCGTCGCCGACCGGCTGTACAAGGTCCGCAACGGGCTGACCCTGGACGGCGCGCCCAACCAGCCGTCCGCGTTCGGGCCGCCGATCGACCCGAACCTGCTCGTGCGCGCCACCGCCGCCGGCGTCGACTTGTCCGCCGTCCTGGACGACATCAGCGCCCCGCTGCCGCACTACCGGTTCTCCGAGATGGCGGCCAAGGCGCGGGAACTGGTCGGCGAGGTGCGCGCTTTCGGCACCGCGTTGCTGACCGCGCTGGAGAAGCGGGACGCCGAAGCGCTGGCGCGGCTGCGTTCCGGCAACGGGCTGTCCCTGCTCACGGCGGCCCGCGACGTCCGCGTCCAGCAGGTGAACGAGGCCCAGTACGCAGTGGCCGCGCTGCAGGAGTCGCTGCAGCTCGCCCAGCAGAAGCAGACCTATTACTCGACCCGGCCGTTCATGAACGACGGGGAGACCTCGCACGCGGCGTTCGTCGCCCTCGCCCTGGAGAACCAGCAGCTCGCCTGGGAGATCGACCTGGCGGCGAGCGTGCTCGGCTACCTCCCGGACATCAAGATCGGGTCGCCAACCACCATGGGCGCGACGCTGGGCAGCACCAACATCATCGCGGCGCTGCGCGGCATGTCGGGGGCGCTGAACACGGAAGCGGCCGTCTTCAACACGTCGGGGTCGATGGCCGCCACGGTCGGCGGCTACCAGCGCCGCGCCGACGACTGGTCCTTCCAGGCGCAACAGGCCGGCGGCGAGATCGTCCAGTACGAGGCGCAGATCGCGGCCGCGCAGATCCGGCAGCAGATGGCGACACAGGAACTGGCGAACCACGACCTGCAGCTGGCCAACGCCAAGTCCGAGGACGACTTCCTCTACACCAAGTACACCACCCAGGAGCTGTACGACTGGATGGCCGGGCAGCTGAGCACCACCTACTTCCAGGCGTATCAGCTGGCGTACGACGTGGCCAAGCGCGCCGAGCAAGCCTACCGGCGCGAGCTGGGTCTGGACGACTCGGCGTTCATCCAGTTCGGGTACTGGGACAGCCTGCGCTCCGGCCTGCTCGCCGGCGAGCTGCTGTCCACCGACCTGGCCCGCATGGAGGCCTCGTACCTGGAGCTGAACGCGCGGGAGTTCGAGCTGACCAAGCGGGTCTCGCTGGCGCAGCTCGACCCGAACGCCCTGCTGCGGCTCAAGGAGACCGGCACCTGCTTCGTCACCCTGCCCGAGGCCCTGTTCGACCTCGACGCGCCCGGCCACTACCTGCGGCGGCTCAAGGGCGTCGCGGTGACCGTGCCGTGCGTCGCCGGGCCCTACACCGGGGTGAACCTGACGCTCACCCTGCTGCGCAGCACGGTCCGGGCCGACGCGACGCTCACTGAGGGCAAGTACGCGCGGCAGCCTGGCGACACCCGGTTCCGGGACTACACCGGAGCGACCGAGTCCATCGTCACCAGCGGCGGCCTGGAGGACGCCGGCCTGTTCGAGACGAACCTGCGCGACGAGCGCTACCTGCCGTTCGAGGGTTCCGGAGCGGTCGGCGAATGGCGGCTCGCGCTGCCCGAGCAGTTCCGGCAGTTCGACTACGAGTCCATCACCGACGTCGTGCTGCACCTGCGCTACACCGCGCGGGACGGCGGCGGCGCGCTCGCCGGCGCGGCCGTGGCCGGACTGGGCTCGGCGCTGAACACCTGGGTGCACGGCGACGGCGCCAAGGCGCTCTACCGTGCGTTCAGCGCGCGCCGGGAGTTCGCCGACCAGTGGTACCGCTTCGTCAACCCGCCGGCCGGCACCGACCCGACGCTCACGTTCACCGTCTCGAAGAGCCGTTTCCCCTTCCCGTTCCAGGGATACGGGGTCACGGCGACGAAGCCGCAGGCCGTCCTGGTGTTCTCGACGGACCTCACCCCGGACGGCGGCCGTCGCTACCTGGACGCCTACGCGGCCGGGCAGCCGCTGCCGGCCGCGCTGGCCGGACCGGGCGGTACCACCGCCAGCGGCGCGCTCGCGCCCGACGCGGCGCTCGGCGGCCAGGCCCGGTGCGGCTACGACGACATCAGCACCCAGATTCAGGACGCGGGGCAGAACTGGACGGTCACCGTGCCCCGGGCGCAGATCGCGACCCTCGACCCGGCGCTGGTCGCCGCGGACGGGACGCTCAACCCGGACGCCGTCGTCGACCTGGTCCTGGTCTGGAGCTACACCCTCGGAACGACCGCTCAAGGAGGACAGTGATGACCATCATGCCCGCCGTGGACGACACGGCAGCCGCACGGACGCGCGGGAGGACTCCCGGACCGCCGTGGGCACCACGATCGCTAGCGGCGGTCCCGGACGCGGCACCCGCGGCCGCCTCGGGTACCTGGACGGCCGCCGGCGACCTGCCCTTCACCGGGTTCTGGGCGGCCCCGCACGACGCGGCGATCCTGCTCACCGACGGCCGGGTCCTGCTCGCCGGCGGAGAGGACGGACTGCGCGACGCCCTGGGCAACGCCGCGCTGTTCGACCCGACCGCCGACACCTGGTCCGCCGCCGCGAACCTGCTGACGCCCCGCCGGCTGCACACCTGCACCCGGTTGGCCGACGGCCGCGTCCTGGTCGTCGGAGGTGTGACCGGGGCGATGACCGACCCGGCCGCCCCGATCGCCGCCGCCGAGATCTTCGATCCGGCCACCGGGGCGTGGACCGCGACCGGCAGCCTGACCGAGGCGCGCTTCTCGCACAGCGCGACGCTGCTGGCCGACGGCCGAGTGCTGGTCGCCGGAGGCTGCTCGACCCGTTCGGCTGACTCAGGCCGGGCACTGTTCTCCGCGGAGACATACAACCCGGCGACCGGCACGTGGACCGCAACCGGGGCGATGAACGACGCGCGGTTCGGCCATCCGGCGGTCGCGCTGCACGACGGACGGGTGCTGGTCGCGGGCGGGGCGGTGACGCTCGGCCACGGGCTGTACGGCTCGCTCGGCTACTGCGAGCTCTACGACCCGGCGGCCGGCACGTGGACCGCGACCGGGACGATGGGCACCTCGCGCAAGGCCCATCAGGCCACGCTCATGCCGGACGGCGGGGTCCTGGCCACCGGCGGGGACGCGGCCGACGTCCTGGTGGACTGGTGGTACAGCCCGTACAGCCAGACCGCCGCTGAGCGCTTCGATCCGAACACCGGCGCCTGGAGCTCCGTCACCGACCTGCCGTGGGGCCGCAGCCACCACCGCGACGTGCTGCTCGCGTCCGGGAAGCTGCTGGCCACCGGCGGCACGGACAGCTCGACCTTCGACATCGGATATCAGAACGCGCACATCTTCGACCCCGCGGCGAACGCCTGGAGCGGCACGATCGGCACCGTCGCCGGCCGCTGGGCCTTCGCCGCCGTGCGCCTGGCGGACGGCCGGGTGCTCGCGGCCGGCGGGATCACATTGTCCGGGGCGGCAACGCCGATCCTCGGTCAGAGCACGACGACCGCCACCACGGAGGTGTACACACCATGACTTCGATGACCTCTATGGGTTCGACGGGTCCGATGACTTCGATGGGTTCGGCGGCTTTCGCGACCGCCCGCGGGGCTTCCGGGACCGCGCCGGGCCCGTCGCCCGCGGCTGCCACGTCGCCTGCGTCTGCCGCGGGCCCCGGCCCGGCGTCTGCTGCGGGCCAGTGGGCGACGGCGGGCACCCTTCCGGCGGCCGTCGCCTGGCGCAGCCAGCACGACACGGCGCTGCCGCTGAAGGACGGCCGCGTGCTGGTCGTCGGCGGCTCGACACCGACCCTAAACGCGCAGTCCGCCGCGACGCTCTACAACCCGGCCGCCAACACGTGGTCGGCGGCCGCACCGATGGGAACGAGCCGCCGGGACTTCGCCGCGGTCCGCCTCGCCGACGGCCGGGTGCTGGTCACCGGCGGGATCGGCGCGAGCCAGGGATTCCCGGCGCCGGGGCTGGCCTCCACGGAGATCTTCGACCCGGCCGCCGGGACCTGGACGGCCGCCGCCGACATGCACGAAGGCCGCTGGGACCACACGGCGACGCTGCTGCCCGACGGCCGGGTCCTGGTGGCCGGCGGAGGCTCGGTGCGCTCGCCGCAGTCCGTCCGGTCGCTGCGCTCGGCGGAGCTGTTCGACCCGGCCACCGGGACGTGGACGCCGGCCCCGCCGATGACCGACGCGCGTAGCGACCACGCGGCGGTGGCGCTGGCCGACGGCCGGGTGCTCCTCGTCGGCGGAATCCTGGCCGTCGGCCTCGACTGGCCCGCCTACCTCGCGTTCTGCGAGGTGTACGACCCCGCGGCGAACAGCTGGAGCCCGACCGGGAGCATGCACGTTCCCCGCGCCCTGCATCAGGCCACGCTCCTGCGGGACGGATCGGTCCTGGCGACCGGCGGAGGCAGCACGGCGGTGCAGCTCGACGGGGTCTACAACCCGTCGAGCACCTGGGCCGCCGAGCGGTACGACCCGGCCACCGGGCAGTGGGAGGACGTCCCGAGCATGCCGTTCGGCCGGGCCTTCCACCGGGCCGTCCCGCTCGCCTCGGGAGGCGTCCTGGTGATCGGCGGCACCGGCAGCTCCGGATACGACGTCGGATATCAGAACGCCGCGATCTACGATCCGGTAGCCCGCGCCTGGACCGCCACCGCGGGCCTGGCCGTCGGGCGCTGGGGCTTCGCCGCGGCGCCGCTGGCGGACGGCCGCGTCCTGGTGGCCGGCGGCGTGGTCGCGTCCGGCGTCGCGACCGCGAACCCCGGGCACGACGTGCTCACGGCGGCGGCGGAGGTGTACACGCCGTAGGGGCGCGGGGCTGGTACGCGCCGCCGGGGATCCGGCGGCGCGCTCGCCTCGATCGCTTCCTGTTCCTCGTTTCCGGCTCAGGCGCGTGGTCCCGAACCCGAAAGCGGCGCAGGGCGTCGGCGAGCAGTCATGCGCCCTGCGGCGGAACGCCCCCGGCCACGCCAGCTGGCGTGGTGGCGGCCGTGGTGCCAGCCGCGACTCCGGCCGTGCTGGCGGAGACCGGTGGCCGCGGCACGACCGGGTACAGCAGGTCGGCGGGCGCGAGCACGGCGGCGAGGTGGTGGTCGGCCAGCCGGTCCAGAGCGGCGGCCCGGTCGCGTGCGTCCTCCTCCGCGCCGGCCTGCTGCGCCGCGTATCGGCGCAGCAGGTCGTGCATGCCGTAGCGGCCGGGCCGGTGCTGGTCGACCAGGTGCACCGCGGCGAGGCGGTCGAGCAGGCGGGCCGCCTCGGCCGGCGGCACGTCGGCGAGCGCCGCGGCGGCCGGGGCCGTGATGTCGGCCCCGGGTACGAGCCCCATCAGGCGGAAGAGTCGGCGTGCCCCGGGTTTCAGGGCGGTGTAGGAGAAGTCGAACGCGGCGCCGACCGCGGTCTCGGTGTCCCCGTCGATCTCGAGCTGCCCGAGCAGATCGCCGCGTCCGAGATCGGCCAGGTGGTCGGCGAGGCGGCGGTCCGGGCGCGCCGCCAGGTGCGCCGCGGTGATGCGCAGCGCCAACGGCAGCCGGGCACAGGTGTGGACGAGCCCGGCGGCGGCCTCGGGTTCCGCGGCGACTCGCGCCGGTCCCGCCATCCGGCCCAGCAGGGCCAGCGCCTCGGGTTCGGGCAGCACATCCAGGGTGGCCCGCCGCGCCGAATCGCGGGCGACCAGACCGTCCAGGCGGTCCCGGCTGGTGACGACGACCAGGCAGCCGGGGCTGGCCGGCAGCAGGGGACGGACGTGCTCGGCGGCGTAGACGTCGTCGAGCAACAGGAGCACGCGCCGGTCGGCGAGCAGCGTCCGGAACATCCCGGCGGCTTCCACGACATCGACCGGGACCTGCTCGGCCGGAACGCCCGCCGCGCGCAGGAACCGGGAGAGCGCCTGCTGCGGACGTACCGGCTCGCCCGGGGTGTAGCCGTGCAGGTCGACGTAGAGCTGCCCGTCCGGGAAACGGTCGCGCACGCTGTGCGCCCAGCGCACCGCGAGCGCGGTCTTGCCCACTCCGGCGGTGCCCGCGATGACGGCGATCGGCATGGCCGCGGTCGGGGAGACCGCGGGGTCCGGGATCATGCCGTCGAGCCAGCGGAGGTGGGCGGCGCGGCCGGTGAAGTCGGAGATGCTCGCGGGGAGCATCGCGGGGACGGGGTGCGGCCGGTGCCGGGTGGCCGTCGGCGCGGCGGGCTCAGCGGGCAGGGCCGACACGGCGGGCACAGTGCGCAGTACGTTCTCGGCGGTCGCCGGTCTCTCCGCGGCCGCCGCTTTCTCGGCGACAGCTTCGCTCGCGGCGGGCACCATCGCCACGGCGGTCCGGATGGTCGTGGCGTTCGTGGAGTTCGTGGCAGTCGTTGCGATCGTGGCCGTCGGCGCGGTCCCGGCGGCCACCGGAGGGGCCGCCCCGACCACCGCAGCCGATCGCGATACCGACGCAGCCGGCGCGCGCACAGCCGGATCGTCACGCAGGATGCCCACCTCAAGACCCCGCAGCGCCGCACCGGGCTGGATCCCCAGTTCCTCCCGCAGATACTCCCGGGTGCGCCGATAGGCGTCGAGCGCCTGACCCGTCTGGCCGCTGCGGTGCAAAGCCAGCATCACCTGCCCGACCAGGCGCTCCCGGTCCGGCCGGGCACGAGCCAACGCCACCAGCTCCGCCGCGACGTCCCGGTGGCCGCCCAGCCGGAGCAGCGCGTCGAAGCGGTCCTCCATCGCGACCAGGCGGCTCTCCTCCAGCCCCGCACACAGTCGGTCCCTGACCCGGTCCTCCGCCGCGTCGGCCAACGCCGGGCCGCGCCACAGCCCCAGCGCCCGGTCGAGCAGCCCGACCGCGTCGGCGTCCTCGGCCGTGCGCGCCCGGTCGACCAGATCGCGGAACAGGTGGGCGTCGACCCGCACCGGATCGACCTCGAGGACGTAACCCGGCCCGCGCGCGGTGACCGCGACGTCCGAAGGATCCGCCCCGCCCGCCGCCAGGCTGGACCGCAGCCGGGAGACACAGACGCGGATCGCGTGCTCGGCCGTGCGCGGCGCGGAGACCGGCCACACCAGATCCACCAACCGCTCCACCGGAACCAGCCGGTCGGCCTCCAGCGCGAGCACCCCGAACACCAGCCGCTGCTGCCGGGGCCCGAGCTTGACCGCCACGCCGCCGACCTCGACGGCCACCGTCCCCAACACCCTGATTTCCATACGACACCCCCCGCACCGCAGTCGCCCGGTTCGGTGACCCGAGCATCTCCTACGCTAGAAATCGGGGGCGGTTCACGAACCCGTGGAACTACCTGAATCGCGGCTACGGCTACCAGTAATGCAGCAGATACGGCGGAGCCGGACTCAGGCGAGGACGACCGTCACGTTGTTCCGTTCCAGGATCCGGACCAACAGGTCGAAGTACGCCGCGCCGTCGAGGTCGCCGACCCGGTCGGCGGCCAGCGCCTGGCGGACCTTCGCCGAGCCCTGCCACACCAGGGTGAACGGTGGGCGGACGCCGAAGCCGCCGCCGAGGCAGTCGTCCAGCGCGTCGAGGCCCCAGCCGTAGTAGTGGCCCGGGCCCCGTAGGGCCTCGCCGAGGGCGCAGTGCAGGCCGCGGATGTTTGTGACGGCTTGGTGGCCGACGTTGGCGAGCGCGAGCATCAACCACTCCATGCGTCCGGCGGGGTCGTGGCGTGCCCAGGTTCCGGGGACGGCCGGGGCGCCGTCGTACCAGTCGTGCGGTGGGTCGGCGACGGCGTCGAGCAAGGTGACGTCCACGAAATCGGCTCCTGACTCCGAGGGTTGCATTTCCGCCGGACGCAGCAAAAGGCGGCGCCATGCCATCGGTCGGCCGGCCCGGTCGTCATCGCCGGACACGTCGACTCCCTCCACGGGCCGGCGATCTTCGCCCACCTGAAGAAGATCAAGGCCGGCGACCCGATCACGATCACGCTCAACAACGGCCGCCGGGTCGTGTACCTCGCCACCTCGGTCGTCGACTACGCGAAAGCCGAGTTCCCCTCCCAGAGCGTCTACGGCCCGCGCCCCGACTCCGAACTGCGGCTCATCACCTGCGGCGGCGCCTTCGTGAAGGGGCAGTACGTCGACAACGTCGTGGTGTTCGCGAAGCTGAGCAGTTAGCTGCGCAGGTAGGCAAGCAGCTAACTGACAGGCGACCAGACGAACCGGACGTCCGGTTCACGCTCCTCGTTGCCCGCGCCGTCGGTGCGCTCCACCTCGACGAAACCGTGCCGCCGGTAGAAGCGATGCGCTGGAGCGTTCACCTGGAACGTCCACAACTGCAACCCGTCCGGCCGCCGCTGCTTGGCCAGCTCCACGAACCGGTCGCCCAACCCACGGCCGCGCCAGGACGGGTCCAAGTAGAGCTGCTCCAACTCCTGGCCCTCGCCCAAGACCAGAAGCCCGACGACGACGCCTCCGTTGTCCGCCACCCAGGTCTCGTAGCGCGGCACGACGACGTCGGCGAAGAATTCGCGCACCGCCGCGTCGTCGTGCGCGCGTTGCACAGTCGGCAGCGCGGCGGCGAAGGAACGAAGCCACACGTCCGCGATTCCTGCGGCGTCCGAGTCGGTGGCACGCCGGAGGACCAGGTCATTACCGTGCACAGCCAATCAGGAAACCTCCACAGCCTCGGCCTCCGGCGTGGCGACATGGTCGGCCCGCTGAGACCCCGAAAGTTCTGCCTTCGTCTCCGCGACGCTCTGCCGCATCTCCGACTTGAAGATCCGCAGCGACTGGCCGACCGAGCGGGCCATGTCGGGCATCCGCTTCGCGCCGAACAGCAGGCAGGCGACGAGGACGATCAGGATAATGTGCCAGGGCTCCAGCGCACCGAACATTTCACGACTCCCGGGTTGTTCGAGGGGTGACATACGCGGCCGGCTCGGCCCGTCTGTACAAACTCCCCGTCTGTACAACGTCTTCGTATCAGATCGCCCGGCGGCTTGGTTCTATCAGCCAGCCCGCTGCTCAGCAGCCTGCCGTAATCCGAACGAGTGAATACCGGGTCCGGACCAATCCGCACGGGCCGCCGTGGCGAATGGCATCCAGACGTCCGTTTCCGTTCGGGCGCACGGAGAGATGGGGCATGATGGCTGAAGAGCTCATCGATACCCGGCTGCTTGAGGAGTTGACCGAGCAGTCGCAGGACTTGAACAGCGACGCGGTTCGGATCACCCGCGAGGCGCTTGCCGAGTACGCGCAGGGCGAACCCGAGCCGCGGCGTCGCCGGTGGCGCCGGGGTTCCGTGCTGGCCGGTGCCGCCGGCGGTGCCGTCCTGCTGGGCGCCGCCCGCGCCGCCGCCGCGAGTCCCAGCGACGACATCATGGCGCTGCAGACCGCCGCGTCGATCGAGAACCTGGCCGTCACGGTCTACACCACCGCGGCCGGGTTGCCGTTCATCAAGGGCGGCAACGCGACCGTGGCGGCGTTCATCGCCAAGACCACCACCCAGCACACCGCGCACGCGCAGGCGTTCAACGCCGCGGCCACCCAGGCCGGCGGCAAGGCCCAGACCGCGGCCAACCCGAAGTACGCCGCCGTGGTGCAGCAGATGCTGCCCTCGATCAAGACCCCGGCCGACGTGGTCAAGCTGGCCATCACGCTGGAGGACGTCGCCGCCGAGACCTACACCGCCAACGTCGCGCAGGTCAGCACCCCGGCGCTGCGCAAACTGTTCGGCTCGGTGGCACCAGTCGAAGCCCAGCACCGGGCCACGCTGCTGGCCGTGCAGGCGCTGCTGGCCGGCGGCGCCCCGCAGCTGATCACCATCCCGACCGACGCCTCGAAGCTGCCTTCGGCCGCCGGCAGCGTCGGGTTCCCCGACTCGTTCTACCCGACCAAGAACGCCTCGCCGATCAGCGAAGGGGCCGTGAAGTGAGCACCGTCAACGGTGGCTGGGAGCTGCCGATCAGCGAGGGCGAGCTGTCCCGCATGACCCGGGACCTGGACCAGGCGCACCGCGAGTACCTGCCGTCCATGTACGCCGCGGCCAACGACCTGAGCGAGCAGCTGCGCGACTCCGACGCCCTGGCTCAGGCCCAGGCTCAGGCCCAGGAGGAGCGGCAGCGCGTCGCCTCCCGCCGCCGGTTCCTCGTCGGGGCCGGCGGGGCCGCCGCCGCCCTGGCGCTCGCGGCCTGCTCCAGCAGCAAGTCGACGAAGGCGGCCGCGGCTCCCGGCAGCACCACCGGCGCCGCCTCCAGCGGCAGCTCCGGCAGCTCCGGCACGACGCCGTCGACATCCGCCTCGTCCTCCGGCGCCAGCGTCTACACCGGGGACCTCAAGGTCGTCGCGCTGGCCACCGCCCTGGAGAACCAGGCCGTCGGCGCCTACACCGCGGCGCTGGCCGCGGCGAAGGCCGGCAAGCTCGGCACGGTCCCGCCGGCGGTCGGCACGTTCGCCACCACCGCGATGAGCCAGCACGCCGACCACGCCAAGGCCTGGAACGCGGTCCTGACCGGCGCCAACGTGCCCGCGATCACCGGCGTGCCGCTGTCCAACCAGGCGGCGACGCTCAGCGCCCTGGGCGCGGTCACCGACGTCGGCGGCGTCGCCAAGCTCGCCCTGCAGCTGGAGGACCAGGCGGCGCAGACCTACCTGTTCGCGGCCGCCAACGTCACCAGCCCCGGCGGCATCGCCACCGCGGCCAGCATCGCCCCGGTGGAGGCCATGCACGCCGCCATCCTGAACTTCGTGATCGGCCAGTACCCGGTCCCGGACGACTTCCTGAGCACGACCATGGCCGCCAGCCCCACTCTTTTGACGGTCTGAACGAGCCGCCGCCGCGCCCCGGGCAGGAGCCGGCGGTAGAACGGTGGTGCGCGGTCCGACATTTCGGACGGCGCACCACCGCTGTGTCTTCTGCCTGTACGCCGCCTGAATGCCGACTCCGGGCTCCAGCCCCGATCACCAGTGAGGATGCCGCCGTGCTCCGTTTCCCCGGCAAGACCGCCGCCGCGACGCTTCTGGCGGCGGCCACCGCGCTGACTCTGACGGCGTGCTCCGGAAGCAGTTCTCACCCGGCCGCGACGCCGAGCACGCTCTCGACATCGACATCGATGCCCATGTCGACATCGAGTTCCAGTTCCAGCTCCGGTGCCACCGGCGCTCCGGTAGGCGCATCGCAGATCGTCATCAGCAACTTCGCCTTCAGCCCCGCGGCCCTGACCGTGACCGCCGGCCAAACGGTCACGGTGGTCAACAACGACTCCACCACCCACACCCTGACCGCCACCACCGGCAAGGCGTTCGACACCGGAGACCTCGCACCGGGCAAGACGGCGACGTTCACCGCTCCCACGACGCCCGGCACGTACTCCTACATCTGCACGATCCACCAGTTCATGCACGGCACGCTTACCGTCAAGTAGCTCTACCGCCAGCTCCCGACCCGCGACAGACTGGCTCCCGTGAAAGCTGGGCCAGACCGCATCGCAGTGCACTTCGACGGCGAAGGTGCGGGCGTCGGAGAACTGGCGTGGGGACAGCAGGAAGCGTGGATGTCGATCCGCAGACTCGGCTCCTGGATGCCGCTGGGCGGTGTGAAGCCGCTGGCACCGGGGACCACCGTCGAGGATGTCGCTGCGGAGCTGCGCTATCTGATGAGCCGGTTCCAGGTGTTGCGCTCCCAGGTACGCCTCAGCGCCGGGCAGCGTCCCGCCCAGGAGGTCTTCGCCCACGGCGAGATCGACCTCGACCTTGTCGACGCCGACGGAGAGGACCCGGCCGAGGCTGCCGCGCGGGTGCGGCGCCGCTATGCGGAGACTGCGCTGGACCTCGAAGCCGAGTGGCCGATCCGGATGGCCGTCGTCCTCGACCGAGGCCGGCCGACCCACATGATCGCGCTGATCAGCCACTTCGCCGTCGACGCGCACGGCGCTCAGGTGATGCTCGACGACGTCGCCGCCAGGACGACGACACCGGTTACCGGGACATCGCCGCTGGAGCAGGCCGCGTGGCAGCAGTCCGGGGCCGGCCAGCGGCAGAACGAATCCGCCCTCCGTTACTACGAGTCCGTGCTCCGCTCGATCGGCCCGAGCCGGTTCCCCGCTCAGCCTGCCCAGACCGAGCCCAAGATCTGGAACGGGGAGTTCACCTCGCGCGCGCTTCCGAAGGCGGTCGCGAGGATCACCGCGGGCACCGGATTCGACGCGGCGACCTCGTTGCTGGCCCTGTTCGCCGTCGCGCAGGCGCGGGTCACCCGCGTGAACCCGGTGGTCCTGAGGCCGATGGTGGGAAACCGCTTCCGCCGCGGCCTGGCCGACGTGGTGTGCAGCTTGACGCAGGCGGGCCTGTGCGTGCTGGACGTCGCCGACGCGCCGTTCGAGGACGTGCTCGCGCGGGTCAAGCGGACGACGATGACCGCGTACAAGCACGCCTACCACAATCCGTTCGACCTGGAGGAGCTGCTCACGCGGGTATCGCGGGAGCGGGGCGTCGACATCAACATCGCGTGCTTCTACAACAACCGGCGCGGCGAATCCCCGACGGCCAGCGCGGCTGCCGCGCCCGCCGCCACCACCGCGACCACCGAGGCCGCTCCGACCGTGGAACAGATGCGAAAGGTCCTGCCGGACAGCGTCTTCCGCGGGGCCGTGACCGGCCAGAAGCCGATGCGGCGGACCTTCGCGCGCGTCGAGCCCGACGTCGCCGACGCGATGCGGCTCAGCATCCTGCTGGACACCGGGCTCCTCTCCCCGGCTGACGGCCAGGCCTGGCTGCAGGAGATCGAGGCCGTCGCCGTGCAGGCCGCCGGCAGAGTGTGAGCACGGCCCGGACTCCGGGCGTCGCCCTTGTACATCAGGGTTCGTATTCTCTTGTCAGCCCCGGGGAAGGCTTATACGTTCTACCTGGCCCGCCGGTGGAACGCGACCCGGCCCGGTGCCACTCACGCGAGCCGAGGGGGGAACCCGGTGGACGGTCGACCCATGCCCGAACCGGATCGAGACGCCAGCCGGGACACTGACCGGGACGCCGACCGGGACACCTCGGCGGACGATGCCGGCGATCCAGCCGCGCCTCGGGCCGAGGCGTTCCTGGACCTGGTCCCCGGCTACGGCCTCTACGCCCTGAGCACCCGCGGCGACGCCGCCGTTCCCGGCTACTGGGCCGGGTTCCGGCCCGGGCTGGGCGGCCCGACGGCCGGCCGGATCAGTTTCCTCCAGGCCTGGAACGACCTGAACGGGCTGTTCCTGTTCTGCGGGAGCGACCCGACCAGCGGACCGGACGCCGACACCTCCGCGTTCCTGCGCGCCCTGCCCGGGAAGGCCGAGCCGGGGGTGCGGATGCTGTGGATCGACGATCCGAACCGGCCCGCCGAGGACTGGCTGGCCCACCCGCTGTACGCGGATCCGCTGGGCGGAACGACGTGGCGGACGACCCGCGACGCGGTGTTCGACCTCGGCGGCTACCGGATCGCGATCGCGCGGTTCACCGATATCGTCCCGCCCGCGGCGAACGACCCGAGGCCGGTGCTGCGGTTCGTGAACGGCGGCGGCCGGCCGCTGACGGTGACCGCGCCGAGCGGCCAGGTCTACGCCTCCCCCAGCCCCGCAGCCGTCGTGCCGCTGGCCGGTCCGGCCGTCGGGAGCTTCGACTCGTCCCTGGAGCTCGGCCCGTCCGACCGCCCGGGGGTGGACGGGTTCGCGCGGCTGGGCGTGGAACTGCGCTACGCGATGCCGGATCCGGACGACCCAACCGGCCGCGCGGTGCGCACCGTGCCGATGCCGGTCATGTATCAGGGTACGAACACCTTCAGCGTGGCCCTGACCGTGGACCCGGCGCTGCCTTTGGAGCCCGGCCGGACGTGGATCGGTCTGCTCGCCGCCACCGCGCCGCGCGGACCGGGCCAGGTCCTGGACTCGCCGCTGCGGACCGTTCTGGGCCATCCGGTCAGGATCGCGCCGACCAAACCGGCGGCCGGCCCGCTGCGCCCGGCCCGGCTGGTGTTCGGCCAGAACCCCACCCGCGCGGACCATCCGGACGCGCCGGCCTCGCCGTCGCTGCCGCGCAGCTACCACCTGAGCCCGGACGGCTGCTTCACCGTCTCGGTGGGCCAGAGCACTGACACCTCGCTGCCGCTGGGGCTGTCCGGCAGCGAGTACGTGGTCCTGCCGAGCAACCCGGCGGGACTGCTGCACTTCGCCGCGGGCAACCCGGCCTACGCTTTCGCGCCCCGGCCGTCCGCATCCGGAACCGGAACCGGAGCCGGAGCCGGAGCCGGAAACGTCGACGGCGAGCACCCGAACGAAGCCGCCCCGGTGTTGTCGGCCGCGGCGACCACCGCGTACGTCTCCGTCCTGCCGAGCGAGGCGAGCCCACAAGGCCTGATCTACTTCGCCGCGCCGCAGAACGCGCCCTGGTTCAGCGACACGCTGGTCCCCGCGAAGCCCTGGGCCCTGCCGGTGGCGATCCCGGCGCTCCGCCTGCCGGGGTATCCCCCGGCGGCCGGCCGGCTGCCGGCCGCGTTCCCGGTCGGCTGGTTCGGGGCGGTGGAGCCGGCCCTGGCCCGCTTCGCCCGGCAGATCGAGCAGGGTGCCCTCGCCCCGGCGCGGCAGGCGATCATCCACGCATCCGCCGGACGGCTGGACGCCGCAGCCGAACCCGAGCTCGGCGGACCGGCGGCGACCGTCACGGTCCTCACCCCGCAGGGCCTGTCCGCCACGATCGAGAACGCCCCGGCGCCCGAACAGACCCGCTGGCACAGCCTGGACTTCGCCGCTCTCCCCGGCACGACGGTGCCCCGGCTGACCCTCACCTCGATCGGTCCCCGGCTGCGCGCCGCCGTCCAGGCGCCGGAGCTGTTCTGCGTCATCGCCGACGCCGAGGAGTACCTGGCCGACAGCTCGGTCCGGTACGGCATCGACCCCACGATCCTGCGCGACCTGGAAGCCCTCGGCCTGCCGCCGGAGGCGCTGCGCGCGCTGAACCAAATGGATCCGGCCGGCTACGACGACGAGGACACGTTCCGCGCGGCGATCCCCGAAGCGGCCCGGGCCTACGAGGACACAGTCGTCGCCGCGGCGGGATTGCTGAAGGCCACCGTGGACGGCTGGACCGTCCAGCTCTCGCCGCGGGCCTGGCGCACCGGGGACGACGCGCCGACCATGCTCGTGGTCAAGTCGGCCGGCGGCTCCCTGGCCGAGCTCGCGGCCCGGCCCGGCGGCTGGGGCTGGCCGGAAGCCGCCGGGGATCCCGACGAGGCCTCGGAGCGGCTGGGCCGGATCATCGCCGCGGCGGCCGAGGCGCCGCCAGGCAGCCCCGAGGAGGCCTTCTCCCGCGAGATCGCCCACAACCCCGCGTGGAACGGCGTGCTGGTCTTCAACGCCCCGGTCATCGCCGCCGATCTGCCGCCGGAGCTGGGATTCGTCACCGCGGGCATCGACCCGGGCCGCTTCTACGCGCACCACCTGGCGTTCCCCCTGACCCAGCTGCTGCCGGGAGCCGGCGGCGCCCGCCCCGGGGCGACCCGCGTCCGGGGCCTGATCGACTACCGCGACACCGCCGCGCAGGCCCCGCCGGACGCGCCGCCGTTCGCGTTCCGGACCCGGGCCCTGGCCGTGCGGTTCGACGGCTCGGCGGTGTCCGGGCTCTCGGTCCGGGTCGCGCTGTTGGTCAACCGGTTGTTTGGGGACCAGGTCGCGATCGGCGGCGCCGTCCACGGCAACAACCTGATCCTCACCGGCGGCTACCAGCTGCGCGACGGGGCGCCCGGCTACGCCTTGACGCTGGACGGTCCGGCGCGGCTGGAGCTGGCCGCGTCCGCGTTGGAGAGCGTGGAGATCACCGCGGCCGGACTGCGCACCGCCATGGCGGGCGGCGGCGGTGACGGCAGCGGGAGTGACAGCGGCGGAACCGGCGACCAGGCGGTGGAGTTCTCGCTGTCCGGACTGCTGCGCTTCCGCTGGCTCGACGGCTTCGACGTGTTCTGCTACGGCACCCAGGGCGCGGTCGCCGAGGGCCGGGAGCCGCGTGACGGCTACCTGCGCTTCTCCGGGCTGACCGTCCGGATGGGCTACGACCCCGCCCGGATCGGCGAGCAGCACTTCACCGTCGACGAGGGCCGCGTCGCCCTCGACCCGGCCGGCAGCCTGCTGCGGCCCGGCGCGCTGGCCGAGCGCTTCCCGATCCGGGCGACCGGGCTGCTGGCCGTCCCCGCGCCGCCGGACGCCGCCGATCCGGACGCGCCCCCGGAGGGGTCCGGACGCCGTCCCGAAGACCTCGGCTTCCTCGGCGTGCTCGCGCCGATCGACCTGGCCGCGCCGCGGACCCCGTGGTACGGGCTCACCTTCGCCCTCGACCTCGGCTCGGTCGGCGCGCTGGCCGGCAGCGCGGGCCTGTCCGCCACGCTGCTGGCCGCCTGGTCCCCCGGGACCGTAACGGAGACACCGGCCGGGAACGCCACCGCGCGCACCGGCCCGGTCTACCTCGGCATCCGGTTCGGCGACGCCCCGGACCCCGGCGCCGGCCCGACCCTGCAGGGCGTGATCCGGCTGGGCTTCGGCGGCGCGGAGTTCCTGATCGTGCCGGCCGGCGCCGACGGCCCGGACACGCGCTTCGAATACCTGCTGCGGCTGAACCGGCTCGCGCTGTCCGTGCTGGGGCTGAACCTGCCGCCCGGCGGGGTGGACCTGGTCGTCTTCGGCGATCCGCACGGCGACCCGCAGGACGCCGCGTCGTCGCCGCCCGGGTGGTACGCGGCTTATCGGAAGCAGGGCTCGCAGACCCGGATCCCGCGCCCGGGAAACGCCGCGGTCGCCGGGTCGGACGGCGCTGAAGGGGGAACACGGTGACCACCACGCACGTGATCATCAACGCGATGGACGTGGGGCAGGGACTGGGCACCTTCGTCCAGCTCTTCGACCAGGACCCCGAGCCGGAGGTCGCGCCGACCAACACCATCCTGCTCGACTTCGGCAGCTACGGCGGCGACAGCGACGTGGCGGCCAAACCCCGGGTCGCCTGGCTGGTCGACCAGCTTAAGAGGATGCCCCAGCCGACCATCGACGCGGTCTACCTCTCCCACGGCGACCTGGACCACTTCAACCTGATGCCGCAGTTGCTGGCGAGGTTCACTCCCTACGACCCCTCAAAGCACCAGACAGGTCCCTCGACGCTGTGGATCCGCTACGCCCGATACGCGGGCGAGAGGGACCACTTCGTCATCAAAGAGGTCAACGTACTCGACAAGATCGCCACGTACATGGTGGCCAACGAGAACCCGCTGCGGACGACACCCACCGCGGGCGAATTCAACGGCACCTCGTTCAGAGGGCTCAGAACGGATCCCGACTTCTCGGTGGACAACCTCAGTTGCTACATCGTCGCCGAAAACCTCGGTTCCGGCGTGCTCAGCCCCATCCGCCGCAAAGGAAAGTATCTGACCCACGCATACGGCAAGAACACCCGCTCCATCGTGCTCCTGCTGGCCATCACGGACTGGGAGTACCAGTTCGTCAGCACCGGCGACGCGACCGGGCGGACGCTGCTGGAATGCAACCGGGCCTACGCGAAGCTGATCCCCGACGGCTGGCTGAACAACGTCGTGGGCATGACCGTTCCGCACCACGGGGCGAGAAGGACCCTCGACATCAAGCCGGCGGGCTCCAACCCGACCCCTGAGCAAGTGGTCTCGGCCTTCGCCGACTGGGTCAAGCCCCGCGCGCTCTTCGGCAGCGCCTCACTCGCGCAGCACCACCACCATCCGGATGCCGAGGTGCTGCGGTATCTCTGGGATCGGATACCGCCGGGCGACGCGATCTACAACGACCCCGGCCTGGGCGGCCGGCATTTCTACAACGCCTACTTCGAAGCCCGGAAATACGACGCCACGGTCCCTGATCCGCAGACCGGCACTCCCCTACAGGTCAAGTGGCCCCCGGCGACGAACTTCTACTCGGTGAAGACGTCCCGGCCGGTCTACACCAACATCTACTACTCCAGCAGCTACAGGAGCGAACGCGACATGGTCTTCCCGCCCGCTCCGGCGGTGAAGGTGCCACTGGCGGTCGGGAAGCAGCCCGTGGGGGTGACCTGGGTGATGAAGCTCCAGAAGGGCGTGACTCCCACCATGGACCGGCTTTCCTCGCGGACCGGCGCCTACGCGGCGGACTTCCGCGAGCCGTCCGCGCCGGGCGTCGCGGTCCGCCGCCCGGACCGGCCGTCCCCGCGGCCGACATACCGCGCCACGCCGGTCACCCGGCCGGCCGGACCGACGCCGGACCGGCCGGGTAGTGCCCGGCGGCCCGCTCCCGGACCCGGCCCCGGACCCGGCCGTGACCACGGCGCGGGACGCCTCGCCGCCCCGCGGACGCTTGCCCCGCGCGATGCGCACGACCTGCGCCGCATGGCGGTGATCCTGTGACGACGAACCCTGAGGGCGGGCCCGGCGACGGCGCCGCCGCGTCCCCGGACCTGGTGGCGGCGTCCCTGAAGCAGGAGTTCGCCACCGGCTCCGGAAACCTGGCCGCTGCCGTGGGCCGGCCGGGGCTCGGCGGGATCGGCCCGGCTTTGGACCAGCTGCGCCTCGGGACCGGCTTCCAGTTGACCGACGTCGAGGTCCCCGACCCGGAGCAGGGTCTGGTCACCCTGCACGGCAACGGCCGGTTCGGCCTGCCGCGCGCCGCCCTGCCGAACACGGTGGACGTCGCGGTGCTCCTGCAGTACACGGCGCCGGGCGGCCGGGACCGGTTCTCCCTGCGCCTGACCGTCAAGACTCCGGGCTGGACGTTCGGCACCACCTTCCCGGCGCTGCCGCCGACCGCCATCGGTGACGACGCCGGCCGGGTCGACGACCACCCCTCATTCCTCAGCACCCTGGAACTGCCCGGCGCGGCGTTCACCGCGGTCGCCGAGACCGGCCGCGATCCCGGGCTCACGCTGTCCGGCACGCTGGCGGCGGCACCGGTGCTGGAGCCGTACGCGGCGTTCTTCGGGCCCTTCCCGCTCACCGTTTCGGGCCCGGTGGAACTGCCCGCCGACGTCACCGGACATCCGAGCCTGGACCTGACCGCGCTGTCGCCGCACGCGCCGCTGGGCCTCGGCCCGGCCGCGCTGGCCGGGATCGGGCTGCTGCTGCGGTGCCGGCCGGCCGTGCCGCCCGAGACGCCGGACGACCTGCCCACCGAGGCGTACTCCCAGCTGTACGGCCGCGCCGAGGTGCGGCTCGGGGGCTCCGAGGCCGCCTCCGGCGTCGCGGTCACCCCGCTGCTGAACACCAGACGGCTGTGGATCATGGAGGCGGACCTGCGGGACGCCGCGCCCGGCGTGCCGCCGGGACCGGGCGCGATCGCCGGCCTGATCGGGCTGGACGCCTCGGACGTGGTGGCCGCACCGGGCCTGGACGCGATGGCCGGCTTCCGGATCGCGGAGTTCGAGGCCGGCATCGTCCCGCCGGGGCAGCCCGGCGGCCCGGCCATCGACCACGCCGCCGTGACCCTGGTCTCGGACCGGCCGTGGCCCACGCCGCTGCCGTTCCTGAGCATCCGCGAGGCCGGCACCCGGTGGCTGGCGCAGTGGGTCGGCCAGGACCGGCCGGGCTACATCTCCGGGTCCTTCTTCGGCACGGCCGACATCACCGTCGGCGACCTGCGCGCGGCCGCCGGACGCGGCGGGGACCCCGGGGCGCCCGCGGCGCTGGAGCGCTCGCTCGCCGCCGCCGGCGAGAGCGCGCAGGACCCGGACGCCACGGTCCTCACGTTCAGCCTGACCGCGGGCTACCCCGGCTGGGGCGTGCAGGGCCTGCTGCTCGCCGACGAGATCCCCCTGGACGACGTCCTGATCCTGTTCTTCGGCACCACCGGACCGGTCCGCGACCTCAGGATCGTCAACCTGCTGATCGGCGGCGACCTCGACACCCAGACCCTGGTCGCGGGCGCCGACATCGTCGGCCGCCTCGACATCCCGATCGGCGGCCGCCTCACCCTGGCCCTGACCGACGTCGGCCTGACCATGGCGGCCGGCCGGGGCGGCCTGACCGGCGGCATCGTCGCAGGGTTCGAACTCGCCGGGGCCGGTCCCGGCGGGGGCTCGGACCCCCGGTTCTCCGTCGGCGCCGAGTACACCGGCGCCGTCCGCGCCGCCCGCCTGGGCACCGCCGAAGGCTGGGTCTTCACCGGCCGGCTGGACGCCGACAGCACCGTCGACCTGGCCCGCCTGCTGGCCGGCCTGCTCGACCGCGAGCCCCCGGCCTGGGTGCCGCGGCTGCTGATCGACGAGCTGGAGACCCGCTTCACCACCGGCACCGGCGCCGCCGAATTCCGCGGGGCCGTCTCCGGCAACTGGACCCCGGCCCTGTTCCCGGGCCTGCCGGAGATCTCGGTGGCGGCCGAGGCCGAGCTGGTCCGCGCGGGCCGCGGCGAGCCGCTGGACGCCGAGCTCCGCGGCACCCTGACGATCGGCCGGCTCGTCGTCGAGGCCGCGCTCGCCCTGGCGGCCGGCGTGGAGACGTACGAGTTCTCCGTCGACTTCTGCGGCTTGACCTTCTCGGCCGTGTCCGGCTGGCGCGCCGATCCCGACCCGGACCGGCCGAAGCGCCGGGTGATCGTCTTCCAGGCCGGCGGCGTGTCGCTGGGCACCGTGCTGGAGTACCTGGTCTCGCAGGTGGCACCGACGTCGGCGTTCCACCTGGAGGCGCCCTGGGACGTGCTGAACCGGATCGAGCTGTCCCGGTTCACGGTCACCGTCGACCCCGGCGACGACGGCAGCGTGGAGGTGGCCTACCGCGCCGACGCCGCCCTGCCGATGATGCGGCTGGACACCGTCGGCATCCGCTCCCGGCGGCAGGACGGCCGGCCCACGGTCGAGCTGTTGCTGACCGGAGAGTTCCTCGGCACCGAATACCGGGACGGCAAGCCTCTGGCCTGGGACGTGCTGCGCGAGCCCGCACCGACCGTACCGGGCCGGGGCTCCGGGACGCTGGACCTGCGCTATCTCGGCCTGGGCCAGCGGATCGCGCTGAGCGACCCGCAGCCGGACACCGTCCGGGACGCCGTACGAAGGCTGTCCGGAGCGATGTTGCCGGCCCCGGCCGACCGCAACCCTCTGCGCACGCCGCAGGGCTCGGCGATGCGGTTCGCCGCCGACGCCGAGTGGCTGCTCGGCCTGGAGGCGACCATCGCCGAGGTGCTGGACCTGGCCGTGGTGTTCGGCGACCCGCGGCTGTACGGCCTGGCCGTCGGGCTCAGCGGCGAGCGCGCCGGCGCGCTGGCCGGGCTGGCGTTCGAGGTGCTGTACAAGAAGGTCTCCGACGACGCCGGCGTGTTCCGGATCGAGCTGAAGGTGCCGGACGCGTTCCGGCGTATCGAGCTCGGCGCGGTGGCGGTCACCCTCGGGCTGATCGTCGTCGAGGTCGGCACCGACGGCTCGTTCCTGGTCGACCTCGGCTTCCCGCACGGGATGGACTTCGGGCGCTCCTTCAGCGTCGAAGTGGCCCCGTTCCTCGGCCGCGGCGGCCTGTACTTCGGCGTGCTGGACAAGGCCGCGGGTGCGCTGGTGCCCGCCGTGACCGACGGGGTCTTCAGCCCGGTGATCGCGCTCGGCGTGGGCATCGCCGCGGGCGTGGGCCGGGAGGTGCGCAGCGGACCGCTGTCCGGCGGGGCGTACGTCGAGCTGATCGCGGTGTTCGAGGGCGTGTTCGCCTGGTACACCCCGGCCGGGGCGAACGCCTCCACGGCGCAGTACCACTGGGTCGAGGCGACGGTGTCGGTGCACGGCAAGGTGTACGCGACCGTGGACCTGGCGATCCTGCACGTCTCGGTCACCATCGAGGCCTGGGCCACCGCGTCGGTGACGCTGGAGTCCTACCGGGCCACGCGGGTCGCGCTGTCGGCGTCGGTGACGGTGCACGCCTCGCTGGAGATCCTGTTCATCCGGCTGTCCTTCGAGTTCTCCGCCGAGGTCGACCTCGGCTTCACCCTGGGCACCGACCAGCCGACGCCGTGGACCCTGGCCGCGGCGCCCCAGGGCGACACGTTCCGCCGCAGGTCCGCGCTCCCGCCGGCGCGGCGGCGTCCCGAACGCACTGCCCGGCTGCTCCAGGCCCGGCACGTCGCGCAGCTCGCGGCCGCGCAGGAGGCCGGCGCGGACGTCCCGGACTGGGACCCGACCACTCGGGTGTTCCCGGACTCGCCCCGCACGGTGAACCTCTATCTGCTCCCGGTCTTCGCCGTGGACGGCGTCCAGGTCCACTGGTCGCCGACGGCGGACCAGGCCGCTGCGGGCAGCACGCCGGAAGCCGCGCCGAGGCACCGGATCGCCTTCACCCTGCTCGGTTCGGACGGCGGCACCCCCACCGCGGCCGGCGCGCGCCGGACCCCGGCGAGCGCCGAGCTCGACGCGCAGGCGCCGACCGCGCGCGACCTGCCGGCCCAGCGCTTCGTCGAGGCCTTCCTGCGCTGGGGCCTGTCCGCGGTGACCGGCCACGCGTACGGCGAGGGCCGCCTGGTCACCGCCGGGCAGATGGCCGCGCTCGTCGAGGACCTGGCCCGGCCGGACCTCGCCTCGACCGCGTTCGGGCGCACCGGCCTGCCGGCGTTCTTCCGCACCAACCTGCACCTGGTGCTCTCCGGGGTTCCGACGGGGACCCCGGCGCCACGGGACGGGACCGCCGTGCCGCTGCCGCCGGTGCTCAGCTGGACCTCCGGGCAGCTGCCGCCCCGGGACTTCGCGACCCACAACCAGGTCGGCGACCGGTACGCCGCACAGGTCGCGCGGCGCGCCGCGCAGTTCTCGCCGACGCCTCCGCCGCCGGACGCGCCGCTGCCGCCGGACGGTACCCCGGAGGCGTTCGCCTCACGCCTGTACCGGGACTGGTGCCTGATGGTCGCGCGGACCGCGGCGCAGGCCGCCGCCGACGCGATGGCCTCGTGGCAGCTGACGCTGGTCCTAGACGAGCCGTCGAACCTCGACGCCGTCGCCCGGATGTTCCCGCTCGCCGTCCTGGACCACCGGGTCCGGCCCAGCGAGACCGTGGAGAGCGCGGCGGACGCGCTCGGTGCCACGCCCGACCAGCTGCTGTTCTGGAACCCGGACCTGGCCTACGACCTCGCGGAGACGCCGGCCGGCGAGGACCTGGAGGTCCGGGTCGGCGTGTCGCCGGAGACCGTCGCCGCGGACGTCGCGGACCACGTCGTGCCGAACCTGCTCATGGATCTGGGCACGGTCGACTACCCGGTCGCCGAGACGGACACGCTCCAGACGGTCGCCGAGCGCTTCGGCCTGGGCAGCGCGGGCCGGCTGTTCCTGGACCCGGAGCGGGACCTGGCCGGCGACCCGCGGCTGCTCCGGGCCGGCGCGGAGGTCGAGGTCCCCGGCGGCCGGCGGCCCTGGACCGGCAGCACGCTGATGGCCGCCGCGCTGTACTTCGCCCGCTACGCCGCCCCGGCCGACCTGCCGGGCTCGGCCTGGTACGCCGAGCGGATCTTCGCCCTGAACAGCGCCCTGATCGAAGGCGGCCCGGCGGCGGTCATCCCCGCGGGCACCGGGCTCAAGTTGCCGACCGCGCTGCACAGTGCGGACACGGTGGACTACGCCGCGACCGCCGGCGACACCGTGCCGCTGCTGGCCGCCTGCCTCGCCCTGGCGCACGGCTTCCCGGGCGGCGGCGACGGCCCGGCGGGCTGGCCGGCCTTCCGGACCGGCACGACGCCGGCGCCCGGCGGCGTGGACATCCCGGACGCGACGGTCGCCGTGCTGCCCGGCGAGTCGCTGCGCCGCTTCGCGCTGCGCACCGTCGTCCACGCCGCCGACCCGTCCGGCGTGACCGCCTGGCTCGGCGCGAGCCCGGTGCTGACGCCGCTGTTCGTGCTGCCCGTGCCCGGCGCGCGGATCCGCACCGACGGCGGCGAGACCCTGGCCGAAGTGGCCCGGCGCAGCGGCCTGGCGCTGCCGGACTTCGCCCGCCGGATCGCCGCGGAGCCGATCTTCCGCGGCACCGTCGAGCTGGCGATCGCCCGGCTGCCGGCCCAGGAGATCGACCGGCTCGTCGAGGCGGTCGCGGACCAGGCCGCCGGGACCGTGGCGGCGAATTCCGCCCGGCAGCTCATGTCCGGCCAGCGCCTGCCGCTGCCCGGCAGTACCTTCCCCACGACCCCGGACGGCGCTCCGGCCGCCGAACCGCTCGCGCCGCTGTACGAGCTGACCGGGCAGCTGGTCGACGGCCCCGCCCCGGACGGCGGCGATCCGAGCCGGGTGGCGCTCGACGTCGCGGTCTCGGTGAATCAGAGCCCGGAGAATACGTGGGTGCGCTTGTCCGGCTCCACGGTCGCCGACGCGGACGTGGTCCAGGCGTTCGCCGACAGCGGGATCCTGCCGGCGGACGCGGCGGCGCACAATCCGGCGCTCGCCGCCGATCCGGCCCGGCTGCGGCCCGGCATGATCCTGCTGACCGGACCGACCGACGCGCTGACTTATCAGTACACGAACTCTCAACTCAGGGCCCTGTATCCGCCGTTCGGCATGACCGCGAGGACGCCGTTCACCGTCGAGGCGCTGCCGACCTCCGAACGGGTCCCGACCGTGTACGGGCTCAGCCGCAAGACGGCGCTGCAGACCCCTGTCATGCTGCGGCTGCCGTGGCGGCCGGACGACCGGGACGCCCCGCTGACCGGCACCGCGACGCTCTGGCCGTTCCCGGCCCCGCTGCGGCGGCGGGCTCTGGCCGCCGACGGCGCCGCCTACGACGTGTGGAGCGCCGACCCCACCACCGGGCAGGGCGGCGCCGCTCCCCTGCCGGGCACCACCTTCGGCACCCTGATCGACTTCACCGTCCGGCGTTCCGGGACGGCCGGCGGCTACGACCTGATCGGCGCGGACCCGGCCGGCCGCGCGCTCGCCCTGGCCGTGCACCGCCACCTCGCCTCGCTGCCGGAGCCGGACGGCACCGTGGCGTATGTGACCGCACTCCCAGCACCCGACGCTTCCGACACCGCCGGGCGGGCGGTCCTGGACGCCGACGCGCGTCGGACGTACCTGTTGCGCACGAACCAGAGCACGCGCAGCCTGCCGCCCGACGGCTCCGGTCCGGCCGGGGCCGGTCCGGCCGCCGCCGAACCGCCGGCCCACGCCCTGCTCGACGACGTGTCAGGCTTCTGTCTCGTGCTGTGGCTGGCCAGCGTGACCGGCGGGACCGGCGCGCGCCTGGGCTTCGCCACCTCCGGGGGCGGGGACCTGCCGCCGGGCATCTTCGACGAGCGCGGCCTGGCCCGGCTGGGCCTGCTGGTGGTGACCGGGGCGCGCCAGGTGGCCGCTCCGGGGCGGACGCTGCTGCCGATCGACACCTGCGTGGTCGCTTCACCGCGGCTCGATCCGGGGACGCCGGCGGTGTACGCCGTGGCCCGGAACGACGTGGACGCGACCGTGCGCCCGGTGCTGCGGCCGGGCACCGCGGGGTTCCGGCTCGGCTTCCCCGAGCCGGACGGCGCCGGGGACGTGCCGCGGATGCGCCGGTTGTTCAGCCTGATGACCGCGGCGGTGACGCCCGGCGCCGGCGGGACGTTCGCCATGCCGCCCTCGGGGATGCCGACGGGTCCGCAGAACAAGGCGGACCCGGGGCTGCCGCTGTCGGAGCGGGCGCGGCTGCGCCGGCTCGTCCGCGCCGGGGATCCCGAGGGTCTGGCCGCGCTGGCCGGGACGTGGTGGTTCGAGCAGGCGCTGCCGGTCACCCGGTTCGGTCCGGCCTCGCCGGCACCGCAGGCCGAGGGGCTGCCCGCGGCGTATCTGGACCCTTACCGCGGGATCGCCGGGACCTCGACGCCGCTCGCGAAGATCGCCGTCGGTTTCGCCGACGTGCTCGGCGACACCGCGGCGCCGGGCCAGGCGGGTGGCGAGCTGGTCCTGGACGCGCCGGTCGGGTACACGGACGCGCTGCTCGGGGTCTCGGCGTGGCCCGCGGTGACGCTGTCCTACGCCCTGGTGCCGCCGTCCGCGCCCGGCCGGGACGTCACGCTCGCGGCGACCTTGGCGCCGCAGCCGGCCGCCCTCGCGCCCGGCGCGGACCCGGCTGCCGCCGCGCAGGCCGCGCTGCGCGCCGCCGAGCGGTACGCGGAGGTCTACTACCAGCTGGCCGGAGGCCGGGTTTCGGCACACCTGCTCAGCGCCCTGCGACAGGTGCCCGGCAGCGGCGGCGAGCCCGACGCGCTGCCGGTCGACGCCGCGCCGCTGCTGCGGTTCGCGACCGCCGGCCACCTGGCGGCGCGCGCCGCCGCCGCACTGGTGCCGGCGACCGCGGGCGGACCGCTGCGCGCCGTCCTGGACGTGTTCGGCGTGGACGTGGTCCGGCTGGCCGAGGCGAACGCCGGCCGGCCGTTCGCCGCGGTCTTCGGGGCCGGTGCGGACCGGCGGCCGGAGGTCCCGGCGGTCACGGCCGTGGCGGCCGGCGACAGCGCGGACTCTTTGGCCGCCGCGCCCCGACCGCCAGGCTGGCCCCGCCCGGACGGCGGCACCGCGCTGCTTCTGCTGCCGGACAACGCCACCGGCTTGCCGCTGCGGCCCGGCGCCGTGCTCGAAACGCCGGCGCGCGAAGTGGTGCTGCCCGGGCCGGACCCGGTGTCCCTGGCGCTCGCGGCCGGGATCGCGCGGACCGAGCCGGGCCTGCTGGCCGAGGACAACGCCGACCGCGGCGACATCCTGCGGGCCGGGTTCGTGTTCGCCTTCGGCGGCCTGGAGGTCGAGGTGCCCGAGGGTGTCTTCAGCTTCGCCGACCTGCGCGCCGCGTTCGCCGACGGCGGGGCGACGGCGTCGGTCGCGGCGCTGGCCGAGGAGTCGGCGGAGCAGCCGGGGATGCTGCGCGGCGGCGTCCGGCTGGCCAGTCGGCACTACGTGGTCGGTAGCGCGGCGGCCGGCGACGCTGGTCGGGATTCGGCCGCAGCCGACGCCGGTCGGAACTCGGCGGCCGGCGACGCCGACCCGGCTGCTGCGGCTGCGGCTGCGGCGGCGGCTGCCGAAACGGCCGAGACGCTGGCCGCCAACGGCAGCGGCTTCGGCGCGGCCGATCTGGCGCCGCTCAACCACGCCGCACCGGATCTGTTCGAGCAGGGCGCGCTGGTCCGCCTCGGCATGTTCGGCACCGGCCGTCCGCAGCCCGGCGTCGCCGAGACCCTGGCCGAGTACGCCGGCCGGTTCGGCTGCCCGCCGGCGGTGCTGCTGGCGGCGAACCTGGTCCGGACGCCGCCGGCCGACGCGGCGGTGGCGGTGCCGGGCGCGGCGCTGGTCCCCGAGGGCGAGGACGCTCCGCTCGTGCCCTACCCGGTCGCGCCGGGCGAGCGGCTGGCCGCGATCGCCGCGAAGTTCGCGGCCACGGCCGGCCGGCTGGCCGCCGGCAACGCGGCGCTGCCGGTGCTGACCGCAGGGCACCGGCTCGTGGTGGCCGGGGCGGCGACGCTCACCGTCGCCGGGGACAGCTTCGCCGCCGTCCTCGGCCGGCTCCGGGCGCAGAATCCGGCCGTGACGCTGGACCAGCTCGCCGGGACGGTGGCCGGGATGGCGGGCCTGCTGGCCGCGGACGCGGTCCTGATCTGCCCGCCCGCCGTGCCGGTCGGCGCGCCGGGCAGCCTGGTCACGCCGCGGGCGCTGGCCGCCGAGTACCGGGTGGATGTACGGGCCCTGCTGGAGGCGAACGCGGGGACGCTCGGCGTGCTCGGCGCCGACGTGCCGCTCCGGCACCCGGATTCGGGCCCGCCGGTCCGCACGGCGCCGTCGGACACCGTCAATGCCCTGATCTGGCGGCTGGCGGCGGCGGGCCGCCCGGCGGACATCGCCGGGATCGCGGCGTCGAACCTGGACACCCCCTGTGTGCGGGCCGGCGCGGCGCTCCTGCTGCCGCCGGCGCCGGTCACCCTGACCGCGCCGCTGGGCGCCCGGCTCGGTTCCTTCGCCGAGCCGGTGTTCCCGCTCACCACGACGCTGCGGCTGAGCCGGCCGGGCGAACTGGTCGACGCGGCCTTCCGAACTCCGGGCGGGGACGGGCCGGTGCAGCGGGCGGACACGCCGGTCCCGGCACCCGCGGCGGCGTCCGGGGCGGGCGGCGACGGCGGCCTGACGCTCGCGGCGTTCGCCGAGGCCTTCCACGGCACGTTCCCCGACCTGCGGCTGGGCACCGCGCGGACCGGCTCGGCCGAGGGAGGCGACTCCGGCGGGGACGCCGCAGCGGACCTGTGGGTGGTTGACTTCCGCAAGCCCGAAGGCGTGGCCTCCGTCCGGATCGCCCCGCTGCTCCCGCTCCCCCACCGGCGCGAGGAAAGCCCGCGGATCCTGGCCCTGCGCCCGCTCTACGAGTCGCCGGTCAACCGGCGGATCGAGGTGGCGACCCTGCGTCCGGACGGCACGCTGGCCCCGGCCACCGCACCCACCGACTTCCAGGGCGTGGACGTCGAGGTGCCGGCCCGCCGCCTGCTCGCCGACGTCGACCTGTTCCTCGGCCCGGCCTACGCCCCGGCCGTGTTCGACGACCCCGCGGTGCGCGCCGAGCTGGACGGCCTGCTCGCCGCCAAGCGGCAACTGGCCGAGGCCGTCGCCCGCGGCCTGGATCCGGTGCTGGACCTGCCCGACAGCGGGGCGGCGCGCGGCCGGCGGGACGCCATCGACACCCTGCGCCAGGAGCTCGGCGCGAGCTTGTCGCGGGCCTACGACACGGCGGCCGTCGCGCAGTACCGGGCGAGCGTCGACTCGCCGTGGGTGGAGAACCCCGCGCTGCCGGCGGCCCGGCTGGTGGGCCCGGTACGGCACACGGCCGCCTCCCGCGCGACCGGCGCCGCGGGTAGCGTCCCGGTGTCGATCGGCTCCGGCGTCGTTCCGCTGGACCAGGCGGTGTCGAACATCAGCCTGCTGCTGCGGGTCGCCGACCCGGCGCGGCACGCCTCAGTACCGGTGGACCTGGTCTACGACGTCCTCGACCTGCAGTTCGGCGTCACCCCGGTGCCCGCGGCGCAGGGCTTCGAGGACTCCTCGTGGCTGGCCTTCTACCCGCCGCTGACCGGGACGGACAAGCCCGCGGCGCTGCGGGAGACGGTGCTCGGCGCCTCCGACATCCCGATCCCGCTGCGCACCTACCCCGGCCAGCCGGTCCTGCTCGGGCACACCGCCCGGCCGACGTCGACCTCGACACATCCGACCCTTGAGCAGTCGCAGCTGTGGACGTACGCGGTGACGTACGTCCACGAACACGCCGAACAGGACGAGGTGCTCATCAACGTCCTGTACAACGTCGAGCCCACCGTCGAGACCGGCATCTCCGACGCCGACGACGTGGCCGCCGCGCTGATCGGGTACCAGGCCGTGGCGGACGACCTGTGGACGCTGCTGGGCCACTACGCCGGGGCGCCGGGCATCGACCCGACCGCCGCGGCCAACGCCGTACGCACCTTCCGGAGCCTGGTCGCCGCCGTCTCCGTGCAGTGGTTCCAACGCTGGCCGGCCCCCGACGCCGACCCGCTGGCCGCCGCCGCGCCGGCGGCCCGGGGACGCGCCCGACCCGCGTCGGCGCCCGGCGCGCCCGCCCTCATCGAGCACGACTTCATGGTCCGGGCCGAATACGCCGCGGGGCCGGACGAGCAGGCGTATCTGAGCACCCTGACCATGACCTGGCTCGGCGACGGCGTGCCGCACCCGGCCACCTGGCCGGCCATCGTGTGCCGCCTCGCCGACGGCACCGAGGTGCCCCTGGACGCCCGCACCCCGGACGGAACGCAGGCGGTCTACGAGGTGCCCGAAGGTGCGCGGGTCCCGGCGACGCCGGCCCCGGAACTGACCCTCAGCTGGGGAGCTCTGCCCTCGCAGCTGTACCAGAACGCGACCGTGCAGCTCTCCGTGCGCCGCAACCAGCGGCTGCTCGGCCCCGACGGTCCGCCGACCCGCGCACCGTTCGTGTTCCGCACCGCGCCGACCGAGGCGCCGGCCCCGGTCGCCCCACTGCTGGAATGGCCGCACCCGATCGACATCACGAACCTGGGCCCCACGCTCGGGGCGGCCGTCGAGGCAGCGTTGCGCCTGATCGCGTTTCCCGTCATCGTGCTCCAGGGCGCCATCGTCCTGTCCTACGGCACGCCGGTCGTCCCGGACGCCGATCCGATCAGGGATCTGTCCTGGCGCGTCCCGGTCGCGTTGCTGCCGGGCACCGCGCTGAGCACCGTGGCCGCTGACGTCACCGGAGCGGCTGCCGCCTGGTTCGCCGGGAACCCCGGCCTGCCGGTCCTGACCGGCCGGTCGTGGGCCGTCGGTCTGAGCGTGCCGAGCCGCATCGACAGCGGCTCGCCGCAGCCGCTGCTGGTGTACGGGGCGCTCGTGTACCGGATTCTGTGACAGGCCACGTCGAACGCCACCCGAGTGATCGCTATCCTTACTCCGCCCCGACGGAGGAGGGATCTTTGGAACCGCTGCTGCCCGCCGACCCCCGCATGATCGCCCGGTTCCAGCTGCTGGCCAGGCTGGGCTCGGGCGGCATGGGAGAGGTCTTCCTCGCGCTGACCCCCGACGGCCGGCAGGTCGCGGTCAAGATCGTGCGGGGCGGTTTCGACGGCGGCGAGGCGATGGCCCGCTTCCGGCACGAGGTGGAGGCCGTCGGCAGGCTGCGCAGCCGGTGGACCGCCGCGCTGGAGGACGCCGACCTGACCGGCAGGCCGATCTGGCTGGCCACCGAATACGTGCCCGGCCCGACCCTGGCCGCGGCGGTGGCGCGGTTCGGCGCGATGCCGCCGGGGGCGGTGCGGCACCTGGCCGCCGGGCTCGCCGCGGCGGTCGCCGACGTGCACGCGCAGGGCGTCCTGCACCGTGACCTGAAGCCGAACAACATCGTCCTGTCACCGTCCGGCCCGCGGCTGATCGACTTCGGCATAGCCCGGACCGGCGACCAGACCGCGCTGACCCGCACCGGCAGCGCGGTCGGCACGCCCGGTTACCTGGCGCCGGAGATCGTGCGCGGCGGCGCGCCGAGCCCGGCGGCCGACGTCTTCGCCCTCGGCGCGATGCTCGCCTACGCCGCGACCGGCCGTCCCCCGTTCGGGACCGGCGACCCGCACGCGATCATGTTCCGCAGCGTCGAGGACCCCGCCGACACCGAAGGCGTCGAGCCGGCCCTCGCCGCCCTGATCACCCGGTACACGGCCAAGGACCCGGCGGCGCGGCCGACCGCCGCCGAGCTGCTGGCCGAGGCGGACGAGCAGGTGTCGGCGGACGACGCCCCGATCGTCGCAGGCTTCTACGAAGGCCTGGCGGCGATCGCCGACACCGTGCCGCAGGACGTGGCGACCGCCACCGAGCTGGGCCTGCTTCCGGCGACCGGGCCTGACGGGCCCGACGCCGCAGCGGCTCCGCGGCGGAATCGCAGGCGTGCGGCGGTCCTCGTCTCGGCGGTCTCGGCCGCCGCGGTCGTCGCGATCGCGCTGGCGGTGGAGTACCCGCCGAGCGGGACCGACCATGCCGGACCCGGCGCGAGCGGCCTGCCGTCGACTGCGGCGGGCGGCGGTTCGCCGGTGGCGGCGGCTGTCAGCGGCGCGACCGGGAGTGCGAACGGCGCTACGACCGGCACCACGGCCGCCTCGACCGGCGCGAGTGGCGCAAGTGGAACCGGCACCGGCACCGGCACGACCGGCACATCGTCCGCCGCGACCCCGTCGTCGACGAGCACCGCACCGCCGACCACGTTCCTGCGCGACCGCCCCGGCACCCAGGGCGTCGAAACCTCGATCCTGTGGAATCCGCAGACGCACGAGTGCGAGAACAGCCCGGCCCGCGAAGAAACCCTGCCGAACGAGTTCGCCTTCCAAAGCTCCGCCGACCGCCAACCGGTCGCGTCCGGCACCCCGGTCACCATCGGCTTCCGCAGCAAGAACCCGAACTCCGGCGCCCCGTACTACATGGCGGCCGAAGTCCTGCCCCCGCCGAGCTACAACGGCAACGCCGTGCTCTACCGCTGGAACGACAAACCCCAGCCGTTGAGCACCGACTGGGCCTACACCACCTTCCCCAAGGACTTCACCCCCACGCTCAGCGCACCCGGCGCCGGCAACCTCCCGGCGGAGACCGACTTCCCGGGCGACTACGTCGTCCTGTGGTTCCACGTCCACAGCGACGGCGAGGCCTACTACGTCGCCTGCGATGGTTTCTCCGTCTCCTGACGCGTCGCCTCAGAGCTCCGCTGCGGCTTCCCGCAGGTACGCCTCAAGCCGTCTGATCGGCGCGGTCACGCCTTTCGTGTCGAGGCGGCAGGTGTAGAGACGACGAACCAGCGTGGGCTTCCGCATCGGGAGGACCACCACGCTCAGGGGAGCGTCCAGCAGCAACAACCGCGGCAGCAGCGCGACGCCGAGGCCGGCCGCGACGAGGTTGAGCGCGGTGCGGAAGTCCATGCCGTCGAAGTCCAGGCGCTGTCCGCTCCCCCGGTCGCCGACGACGGGGGCCGCCGCCAGGTCGCGGACGTCGACCGGGGTGTTGATCCACGCGTCCGACGGCAGGTCGGCCGGGGTGACGCCGTCAGCTCCCGCCAGCGGGTGTCCGACGGGAACGACGACCATGATCGGATCGTCCATGAGGTGCTCCTGCCGCAGCCCGGCGGGCACCGGCACGGGAGCGTGTTCGTAGTCGAAGGTGATGGCCAGGTCGATCTCGCCCCGGATCAGCAGCGCATGTGTTTCGCGCTGTTCGAGTTCGCGCAGTGCGATGTGAACGCCCGGGCAGGCGGCACGCAGGCGTGCCAGCGCCGGCGGGACGATGGACGCCGCCGCCGAGATGAACGCGCCGAGCCGCACCTCGCCGACCGTGCCCGCCGCGAGCGCCGCGAGCTCGGTGGCAGCGCGGCTCATCGCCATGCTGATCGCGGCTTCGGTGTCGAGCAGGACCTGCCCGGCCTCGGTCGCGCGGACCGGACGCCGGACCACGACTCGCGCGCCGACCCGGCGTTCCAGCTCGGCGATCTGCTGCGAGACCGCGGACTGGGTATAGCCCAGCTCTTCCGCGGCGGCGGCGAACGAACCGAGCCGCCCGACGGCGGCGAGCGTCACCAGGTGCCGCGGATCGAACTGCCAGGACATGAACTTAAGCCTAGCTTATCGGTCGAGAAGAGATCATCGCTTGTGCTAATCCGGAGGCGTGGCTGACGCTGAACGCATGGACTTCACGCGATTCGACGCCGCCATCGACGAACTCCCCCGACGCCGGGTCGGGTTCTACCCCACCCCGTTCCACGCCTTGCCCAACCTGTCGGCCGCGTACGGGATCAACTTCTTCATGAAGCGCGAGGACCTGGCGGGCCCCAGCGCCATCAGCGGCAGCAAGCTGCGTCTGGCCGAGTTCATCCTGGGTCGGGCCGTCCAGGACGGGGTGACGCACGTGATCACCCAGGGCGCCTACCTGACCAACTCGGGGCTGCAGTTCGCCGCCGCCTGCCTGAGCGCCCGGATCACGCCGATCCTGGTCCTGACCCGGAACGTGTCCCGGCACGGCGAGCTCGGCGAGTTCCGCGGCAACTACCTGCTCACCCGGACGATGGGGGTCGAGACCCACGTCGTCAACGTCACCGGCAGCACCTGGGACACGCCGCGGGTCGCCGCGCGGATCGCCGACACCATCGCGGACCGCAAGGCCGAGCTGGAGGCGCAGGGGCACAAGGTTCTCGTCGTCGGAGCCGGCGGCGCGCACCCCGACGGCTTCGTCGCGCACGCCCTGACGTTCCGGGAGATGCTGGAGCAGTCCGCGGCCGCCGGAGTCGATCTCGACTTCGTCTACCACACGATCGGTACCGGGACCGCGCTGCCGGGGATGCTCGCGGCCAAGCTGAGCCTGGGCCACCCGGTACGGTTCCGGTCGATCTCCATCCTGGGATACGACGACGGAGACTGGATGAACCCCGGCGTGATCGTCGAACGGACCAAGGCGGTGCTGGCCACCCTGGGCGCGCCGGTCCCCGACGACGCGACGATCCGGGCCGAGATCGACGTCGACCAGCGCTTCATCGGCGAGGAGTACGCCGTCGCCACTCCCGAGAGCTCGGCGGCGATCCGCGAGCTGGCGCGGGCCGAGGGCGTCTTCGTCGGCCCCGTCTACACGGGCAAGGGGCTGGCCGGTTTGCTGGAGCACGCCCGCAGCGGACGGATCCCCGCCGGCAGCAACGTCGCGTTCCTGCACACCGGGGACACCGGCAACTTGTTCGAGATCCCCCAAGTCGTCGGCCCCATCGCCGAATAAGACCGAATAAGACCACAGATTCCCGGATTCTCGGAGGCACCCATGAAGGCGATCATCGCGACGGATCAGAACGCGGAAGCAGCCGGCATCACCCTCGCGGAGCGGCGCGAGCCGGCACCGGCCATCAACGACGTCGTCGTCCGAGTCCACGCCTCGGGCTTCGCCCCGGCCGAGTGGGAGTGGCCCTCGACGTGGGTCGACCGCGCCGGCCATGAGCGAACCGAGGCCGTCATCGGCCACGAGTTCGCCGGCGTGGTCTCCTCCCTCGGCTACGGGACGACCGGGCTCTCGCTGGGCCAGCGGGTGTTCGGGATCACCGACTGGCACCGCGACGGAACCCTGGCCGAGTACACGGCCGTGGAGGCACGCAACCTCGCGCCGCTGCCCGGCGACGTCGACTTCACGGTCGGCGCGAGCCTGCCGATCTCCGGCCTGACCGCGTGGCAGGGCCTGTTCCAGCACGGCCGCCTCCGGGCCGGCCAGAGCGTCCTCGCCCACGGCGCCGCCGGCGCGGTCGGCTCCGTGGTGACGCAGCTGGCCCGGGAGTTCGGCGCCTACGTCATCGGCACCGGCCGGGCCGCCGACCGCCAGGCGGCACTCGACTTCGGCGCGAACGACTTCCTCGACCTCGACCGCGACGACCTCACCGACACCGGCGGCGTCGACGTGGTCTTCGACGTCATCGGCGGCGACGTCCAACGGCGCTCGGCGAGCGTCGTCCGCCCCGGCGGGACCCTGGTGTCGGTGGTCGGGCCCGTCGAGTACCGTCCTGCCGACGGCCTCGCGATCGACTTCGTCGTCGAGTCGGTGCCCGGTCAGCTGACCGAGATCGTCGACCGGGTGCGCGACGGACGCCTGCGCACGCACATCGGAACCGTCGCAACCCTCGACGACGCCCTCCCCGCCCTGAACCCGACCCGGCGGCGCAGGGGCAAGACCGTCATCCAGGTGCGCCACTGAGCGGCACGGCGCGGGCCGAATCCGACGATCCGCGACTCGCTGTCATCACAGCCCTGTCGTCGCACCCCTATCAGCCACGTTCAGGCAGGTCGTACTCGCGTCGGTACCGCTCGAGGTGCTCCAAGACCTCGGCCAGCTCCTCCTGCGACCGTCCCCCGAACTGGGCATAGCCCCAGTCCGTATAGATGTCGGCAACCTCGTGTCGCTCCTGAGCCGACGCGGCGACCACTGTTCTCGGGTCTGTGCGTCCATTTCGGCCTCCGGTCGGGTCAGCCTGCTCCCGGCGGCTGCCCATCTCACTGTCGAGCGCGGATGGCGCCCGCCCGCCGGATGATCATAAGGCAACCGGTTTCAGCGACGTTTCAGCCCCACGTCAGCGCACCGGGAGACCGTGAAGACGAGGCCGCGGCGAAACCCGCCGCGGCTCGAACCGGAACTCCCGAGGAGAACCAGACCCATGAGCAAGTCTCGAACCGCCCGCACCGGCTCCCGCACCGGCTCCCGCCTGGCCGGGGCAGCCGCCGTGCTGGCCCTGGCGCTGGGCGGCCTGGCCGCCACGGCCGGGCCCGCCGGTGCGGCGACGACCGCCGGGGGGACCGCGGTGACACCCGCCGACTCCCCCTGCGACCCGGTCGGCAACATCAACCTGGCTCCGACGACCATCACCCTCGGCGGTCAGATCACCGTCCAGTGGACCACCCGGGGCCTCACCGGCTGCAATCCGGCCATTCTCAGCGTGCTGATGAGCGGCCCGGGCTTCGACAGCCCCGAGCAGGTCAGCACGTCCGGCAGCCGCGTGGTCACCCCCACGCAGGCCGGCGTCGCGGCGTGGACCCTCAGCGTCGCCAGCAGCCTCGGCCAGACCCAGCTGGACCGGCAGACGGCCACCGTGAACCCGCCGCCGCCCCTGGTCAACGGCCTGGCCGGGGGCGCGGTCGGGTTCGCCGACAGTTCGGCTGTGGAGACGAAGGCGGAGACGAACAGCATCACCCCGAGCACCGGCCTGCACGTGATGAGCGGGACGAACCCGAGCCTGTACAACGTCGGCGGCGACTACGAGGGGGCTTATCAGGGCACGAACGGCGACCTGTGGGTCGTCGACGCCTCGGGCACCGCGACCGACCTCGGCCTGGGCATGGCCGCCGGGACCAGCCCGAGCATCACCACGGCCGGCAGCGCGGGCTTCGCCGTCGCCTTCCAGGCGAACACCGGCCAGCTGTGGGTCTACCGCTCGCAGACCGGCGCGGCGAGCCTCAAGCTGCCGATGGCGCCGCGCACCAGCCCGTCGGCGACCCTCACCAGATCCGGCGTCGCCATCGCCTACGTCGGCCAGAACGGCGATCTCGCCGCCTTCGACCCGGTCCTCGGCTTCGGCGGCTACACCGCCCCGGTGGCGCCGGGGACCAGCCCGGCGATCACCTTCGTCGTCGGCGGCGACTCCTACCGCATCGCCTACCAGGCGCCCGACCACACCCTGCGCACCACCGACTCGACCACGGCGCAGACCTTCGCGACCGGACAGACCATGGCGACCGGCACCAGCCCGGCGCTGACCACCCTGCCCGGCAACCAGACCGTCATCGCCTTCGGCGGCTCCGACGGCACGATCCGGACCCTGTCCTCGACCGGCGCCCTCACCGGCACCAACGCCCAGTTCCTGGCCGGCACGAGCCCCTCGATCGCCCCGGCGTCCGGCGGCGGCGTGGTGGCGGTCTGGGACGACATCAACAGCCACCTGGGCACGTTCGTCACCGGCACCGGGGTGACGCCGACACCCCTGGTCCTGGCCGGCGGGAGCAGCCCGTCCATGGCGCAGATCGACAACGGGGCGCGGTGACGGCCCGGGCCGGCGACCGACTCCGAGACCGAACCCGAACCCGAGCCCGACTCCGAGACCGACTCCGACTCCGACTCCGATAAGGACGCTCAGCCCGGACACCGGGCTGAGCCTGTCGGTGTCTCGCTCCCGCCGGCGATCTCGCGCTCAGTCGCTCAGTCCCCTGCGGCCCGCACCGCGGCGGCGATCGGCTCCAGCCCCGCGATCAGTTCGTCGAGTTCGTCCGCGCTGAGCACGTCGTACGCCGACGCCGCCAACTCGTCGGTGAGCGCTTCGATCCGCTCCCGGGTCGTCCGGCCGACGTCGGTGAACCCGCCATCAGCAGTCACCAGGCCGCGTGCGCGAAGGCCGTCGACCACGGCGGCCAGTTGCGCCTCGGGCAGGTGGTGCACCCGACCGAACTCCTCGGCCCGCATCCCGAGGGAGAGAGCCATCAGGACGTGGGCCTCCGTGCCGCCGATGCCGTGCGCGAGCAGGGCCGCGTTGTGCCCGTCGCCGCGGTGCTCGCGCAGCAGCGTCGCGGTGTGCCAGAGCCTGGCCACCGGCTCCGCGGGCACGGCGAGCGCCCGGAGTCCGGCGTACAGCGGCCGGCCCTCGGTCGGTGCGCTGACCGCGGCCCGGTACGCCAGGTCGGTGACCCGTCGCAGGTCGGGGGTGTCGGCGAGGGGCCCGATCCGCTGCCGCAGCGCGGCGGTGCTGCCCCGCTCGCGCACGGCGATCGCCTCCTGCGGGGTGGTCTTCCCCCAGACCCACGGGATGTGGCGTGCCACCTCGCCGTCGGCGAAGTTGTAGAAGACCGCGTGCACCACCTCGGCCGGGGCCAACCCCAGTGGCGCGGCGCGGCCGGCGAAGTATCCGTCCCAGTAGTTGCGCATGCCCAGGGCCAGGAAGCCCTCGTTCGGGATCTCGGAGAAGGTGACCGCGCCGATCGGCTCGATCAGCTCGGACATGCGGTGGACCTTGGCCTGTGGATGCGGCATCGTCGTCATCTCCTGTCGTCGTGGCCGCGCCCTCGCGGACGGCCTCTCACCGAAGCTACGAACGGTGCGGCCCGGATCCGACAGCTCGCTCGATCCCGAACCAGCGACCGAGGGCATCGTGCAGCTCCTTCGCCGCCACCTCCGCGGTCGTTGACGGTGCGCCGATCCACGCGGCGTGGCCGTCGGGACGGACGAGGATCGCGCGGGCGCCCTCCAGGGCAGGTGGGACGGCGTAGGCAGTCGTCACGCGGTCCGCCCACGGGGTGACGGCGGCGGCGAGTACAGGCGAGTCGGCGGAGCCGTCGAGCAGCAGCACACCGCCGACCACTCGGGCCAGGAGTGCTGTCAGGCTGTCTGGATCGGCCAGAACCGCCGGACCAGCCGGACCAGCCGGAGAATCCGTCCCGCCCTGGCGCAGAACGACGTCAGGCACCATCCGCCCCGCCCACGGATGCCCGACGTCCCCGGACGCCGGGTACCGGGTCCCGACCCCCGTGATCGCCTCGGCCAGCGGCCCGGCGGTGGCCTCGCACTCGGCCAGCTCGCCGAGCAGGTCGCGCACCGGACCCAGCCGGTCGTCCCCGTCCGCCTGACCGAGCACCGCCTGCGCGCGGGTGTTGCGCAGCAGGCGCGCACCGGCCGCGTGACGCTCTTCGTGGTAGCCGTCGAGCAGTGAATCAGGAGCCTGACCGTGCGCCACCAGGGCCAGCCTCCACCCCAGGCCGAACGCGTCGTCGATGGCCGCGTTGACGCCGATGGCACCGGCGGGAGGGTGGATGTGCGCGGCGTCCCCGGCGAGCAGCACCCGGCCTGCCCGGAGCCGTTCGGCCAGGCGCGCGGCGTCCCCGAACCGGGTGAGCCACAGCGTTTCGGCGATCTCAGCCCGGTGTCCCAGCGCAGCGTCGATCACGCGCTGGAAGGCGTCCGGCGTCACCGGCGCGTGCGGGTCGGCGTGCAGGTCGGCGGACGGGGCCGGATCGGCGGTGAGGAGCCGGACGTAGCCGGGACGCGGTATCGCGAACACCGTCGCGCCGTCGGGCCCGGTGTTCGGGCCGAACGCCACGGCCCGCGGATCGGCCAGCACCACGTCCCCGAGCAGCGTGAACCTCCGCGCCGCCGTGCCAGGGAAGCCGATCCCGGCCGCCGCGCGGACCGTACTGCGTCCGCCGTCGCAGCCGACCAGCCACCCGCAGCGAACCGTGGACGGACCGCCGGGACCTTCCACCCGCGCGATCACCCCGCCACCAGTCTGGGACAGGCCGGACAGGCGCCGACCGCGGTGGATGCGCGCGCCTGATTCCAGCGCCCACTCGGCGAGAAGTTCCTCCACGCGGGTCTGGGGGATGCCCAGGACGTAAGGGTGCTTCGTACGCATGGCGGCCAGGTCCAGGCGCGAGGCGCCGACGAACGCGGTCGTCGCGACGGTCGGCCCTTCGGCCAGGAACCGGGAGGCGAGGCCTCGGCGGTCGAGCAGCTCCAGGCTGCGGGCGTTGAGGTTGAAGCCGCGGCAGAAGCCCGGTGGCTCGGGCTCGCGTTCCAGGACGAGCGCGGGGACCTTCGCGCGTGCCAACTCCCCCGCGAGCGCCAGGCCTGCGGGGCCGGCACCGACGATCAGGACGTCGACGGTCTCCTCCGGCGATCCGCTTGAGCCGGTTGATCCGGTCGATCCGGTGTCCGTCATCATCGTCCGTCCCCTTCCGGCCAGGCCAACGTCCCCTGCTCGATCTCGGCGGCGGTACGCTCCACCCACTCCAGTTCGGCCTGCGCCAACGCCGCGGCGTATTCGGCCTCGATGACGAACAACCGAGGCACGCCGTGCTCCTCACGGGCCGCGCGATAAGCCTCGGCACCCTGCGCGATCCGCTCCCGCAACGCCGCAGCCCGCTCGCGCAGCGCCTCCGCGGCGCGCGGGCGCCCCAACGCGCCGAGGTAGGCGACAGCGGACAGGAACCTCGGATATTCCGGAGCGGGCTCTCGGATGAGCTCGTCGAGCCAGTCGGTGAAGCCATCCCGGCCGGCAGCCGTGTGGCGGTAGACGGTGCGGACCGGACGGTTGCCGGCCTGCTCGGTACCGTCCACCTCGATCCACCCGTCCCGAACGAGCGCACGAACGGTGTCGTAGAGCGACCCGGTCGTCAGCTTGAACGCGGCGTCCATACCCCGCTCGCGAAGCGCACCGACCATGGCGTGGGGGTGCATCGGCTGTTCGAGCAGCAGCCCGAGGACAGCCAGAGCGAGGGGGTTGGCGGGACGTTTCGGAGGCGGCGGGACGGCGGCGGGTCGACGGGTGGGCATGGACGCTCCCCTGCGCGTGCTCGATGAATTACTTGGAACCTAGTACTTGGATCCGAGTATTCATGACGCCAGGCCGGCAAGCAAGGCCGGGCAGCAAGACCGGGCCCGAGCATCCGGAAACCTCGTGTCAGCGCCCGCAGATAATGTGCGCCCCGCGCCACGACCGACGCGGCGCGGGGAGGCGAGGGACCCATGGGAGCCAAAACCGGCCTGCTGGCCTACACAACCGGTGGTATCGCCGACGCGCTGCGAAACCGGCCCGCCGAGCACAGCCAAGAGGCAGCCGAGGCGTTCGTCCGGCGACTGAACCCGGGCTGGCGGGTCTCCGGCCGCGAGGACCCTTACGCCAACCTGTGCGAGATGACCTACCCGCCCGACGACATCGCCTACGCCGCGAGCCTCCCGGGCGCGGACATCCTCTGCAGCCGGACCGTGATGCTCGACCGCCCCTCCGAGCTGCCGACGCGCTACCTCGAAGCCGCCGAGGGCCGCACCGTGATCCTGCACGCCATGCACAGCGTGGTCGACTTCCTCGCCTTCGCGATCTGGAAGGACGGGGTCCTCATCCGCTCGCTGAGCCTGTCGCCCGACAGCGGGATCATCGAGGACATCGGCGAGCGCCTGCCGTTCGAGGGGCCGTACTGGTCCGGGGAGCACCCCGTCGAACCATTCGACTTCGAACCGCTCCCCGGGCGGCCGGGCCCGGACGCGGAGCCCTACCCGCTGCCGTTCCATCCGCTGGAGCTCGGCGAGCAGGCCCTGCGTGCGCTGTTCGGGTTCGTCATCGAGGGCTACCCCGCCCCGGACGACATCGACGCCTTCGAGGTCCCGATGTACGGATTCGACCTCATCGATCCGGCCGGCCAGACCCCCGAGGAGCGCCAGGCCGAGCGCGACGCGCTGGCGGCCACCATGGGTCCGCCACGGATGCTCCAGATGCGGGGCGGGACGTTGGTCGAGGTCGAGATCGGCGAACTGGGGATTGCGTGACGGGGACGAGCCCAGGAGTCGGGTCTGGCGACGATCACGTGCCGCGTGCCGGTCGGCGTGCCGCGCGGTGTCTGTCGGATCTGTCGGATCTGTCGGCCCGGATGATCCGAGTGCAGGAGTCTGCGCGCAACGGCGTGCGCGGGTGCCCGCCGCCCGAGCCGCTACACGTGCCTAAACCCGCCTGCACAGCGTGAAGAGCTGAATCTCCGGCGGCGCCGCCAGCTCCGGAACGTACGTCCGCGAGTCCTCCCACTCCACAACGAACCCCGCCTCCGCCAGGACCGCGCGCCAAGCGGCGCGGGTGTAGGCCGTGACGCGCAGCCAGTGGCCGAGGAAGGGGATCGGCATGTCGTCGACGTCCGCCTCGACCATGGCCAGCGCCAGGCGGCCGCCGGGGGTCAGGATGCGGTGGAAGAGTCGCAGGGTGGTGTCGATCTGTGCGCGGGGCAGCATCAGGAGCGAGAAGAACGCCGTGACCGCCTCGTACTGTCCCGGGTCGTCCGGCAGGTCGAGGATGTCGGCGTGGATGAAGGTGGCCTCCGGGACGTTCGTGCGCGCCAGGTTCAGCATCTCGGCGGAGAAGTCCACGCAGGTCACCGTACAGCCGACGTCGAGCAGGCACCGTGCGGTGGGCAGTCCGGTGCCGGCGCCGGCGTCCAGGACGCGGGCCCCGGCCGGCAGCGTCTCGAGCAGGCGGTCGGTGCAGGCGACCTGGCCGTCCTTGTGCGGGAAGCTCTCGTCGTAGCGGGCGCCGATGGCGTCGAAGCCGCCGGCCTGCGCGGCCTGGCGTGCGGCCCATTCGTCGGCGCGCACCGCGGGGGCCGACGGCGTCATCTCGGACATACTCGCCTCCTCGTCGCAGACCGGCTGTGCGGCTCGATTATCAGACCTCTGGTGTGGTGGTGGAGGGGGAAACGCCGGAAAGGAACCCGAATCGGGGACGCGCCACGGCGGCGCCGGGGCGCGTCCCATTGACCGTGGACGGCAGCGCTCAGTACCCGAACAACCGGTACACCGCGGTGATCCGCGGGTCAGGATGGAACACCAGCATCCGGTGCGAGGGGAACGGGATGACCCACTTCCCGCCCTCGACGACGTCCGTCAGCGCCGTGCTCGCGCGGGTCAGGGTCCTGCTCGTCGTCGCGAACCGCTGGGCGAACGAGCCGTTGCCCAGATCGCAGCAGACCAGGTCGATCGTCTTCCACCGCGCCACCCCCACCTGGCGGGCCAGTTGATCCGGATTGAGGTTCTCCACGTTCCCGGGAGCGTAGGACCACTCAGCGAACCGGCCGTTGCGCATCGTCACGCCGTGGGTGACGAGTTCCAGCCGGGTGTCGCGGTCGTGGAGCCCCGCGACGTTCGCGTCGTGGTCGAGCCACGCGCTGCTCTGGGTGGTCGGATGGCCGGCGCCCTGGTGCCCGACGCCACGCCGTGCGCCCTTGGGGATGGCGAAGACCGGGTCCTCCACGCCGGTGAGCACGGTGGTCCGGGTGGCGGCGCGCTGCGCCGCGATCCGCGACCCGGTGACGCCCGACCCGATGCCCATCATCCCGGCCCCGACCACCGCGCCGATCCACGCCGCCTCGTCGGCGCCGTCCAGGGCCGCCGAGCCGGTCTTGCCGTCGATGACGTTGCCGAGGATCGCGCCGAGCGCGCCGGACGCCGAGCCCTCCGCGGCGCCCGTCAACAGCGCGATGCCGACGCCGCGCACGATGAAGCCGAGACCGGACGCGCCGGCCGTGCTCGACACCTGGAACGCGGTCGCCGCCAGCCCGGCGGACAGGCCGCCGACGATCCCGAAGCTGACCGCGCCGGTCACGCCGCCGATCGCGGCGCCGATCCCGACCTGCTTGAGCGCCTCGGTGGCCGAGGCCCCGTTCACCGCCGCGGTCACCCCCGCGACCGCGCCCCCGATCACCGCGCCGGCCGCGAAGGCGATCAGCAGCGGGACGAAGAACAGGTCGCCGCCGGGGTCGACGAGGTTCACCGGATCGCCGCCCGCGTAGACGTAAGGGTTCGTCCCCGCGCCGGCCGGATCGGTGTTGTAGAAGCGGCACAGACGCGGGTTGTACAGCCGCGCGCCGAGGTTCACCAGACCGGTCTCGGCGTCCCACTCCTGGCCCAGGAACCGGTACTCCAGCAGATCCGGACGCTTGCCGCCGGGCTCCCCCATCAGGTCGCCGTACGGACGGTAGTCGTAGCGGCCGAGCACCGCGCCGTCGGATCCGACGACCAGCCGCGAGGAGCCCAGGCGGTCGCGGAACACCGCCGCCTGCCCTCCGTCGCTGTCGAGGACGGCGACCAGCCCGCCGAGGCCGTACACGTAGTGGGTGACGCGCCAGTCCTGCTCACCGCCGACCCGCGTGTGCTCCGTCAGCAGTCCGGCTCCGGCGCCGCACAGGTAGCGGCGCTCGCTGCGGATCGCGCCGTCCGGGCCCCGGTGGACCTTGGACCAGCGCCGTACGCCCGAACCGCCGACAACCAGATCCGTCCGGCCGCCGTCTTCGTGCTCGACGAAGGTCGGGAACCCGGTGACGCGGTCGGTCCCCAGGGCCCGGACGAGCCGGTCCGGGGTCTCGACGGTCCGGCCGGCGGCGTCGTAGCCGAAGCCAGACGCTCCGTCGGCGCGAACCAGCCGGTTGCCGTGCGGGTCGTAGCCGAAGACCCGCTCCGTCCCGGCGTCCCGGACGTGCAGGAGGTTGCTGTTCGCGTCGTACTGCGCCGGTCCGCCGACGCCGAAGTCGCTGGCGGCGTCGGCGTTGTTGCGAGCGGTACGCAGCCTTCCGCAGGCGTCGTACGAGTACTGCCACGTGTACGCGAACGGGACGGCGCCGCCGTCGTCGGGCGCTTCGTAGGACGCCCTGGACGCCTTGCCACCGTAGTAGTGCGCGCCGTCCTCGCCGGATTCCTCCCAGTACGCCACCCGTTCGGTGAACAGCGGGCTCTCGGCGGCGGTGAGGAGTCCGAGCGAGTTGTAGCGGAACCGGCGCATCGTGGCTCCGGGCCCGGCCAGGGTCAGGGTCTCGCGCTCGACGGCGCCGGCGGTGTCGTAGGCGTACGCCGCGTAGGCCTCGGGGTCGGACGGCGTGCCGACGGCCACCAGGCGGCCGAGGACGTCATAGCCCTGACACACCACCGGGATGTCGGCATCGTCGGTCTGCTGCGCCGGACGCGGATAGACGACGCGTTCGAGCAGTCCGCCGGCCTGGTAGACGTACCGGGTCTGCCACGCGGGCTCGGACCCGCGCCGCTCGGCACAGCTGACCACCCGGCCGGCATCGTCGTAGTCGAGGACCGTCTCCACGGCGGGCTCGCCGGGCGCCGGGTTGCGCAACCAGATCCAGCCGCGGCCGACGGTGTTCGGCTGCGAGCCGTCGCCGTCGTAGCGCAGCCGCTCGCGCCAGCCAGCGTCGTCGAGCGGCCAGCTGGTCGCGGCCAGCGTCTGCAGCTCGTCGCGGTTCCAGGCGCGGTCGATCTCGCCGCTCTCCACGCGGCGGCCGAGCCGGTCGTAGGTGTGATAGACGATCCGGTCCAGTCCGGCCGGTCCCGTGCCGCGTCCGTCGGCGTAGCGCGCGAACCGCAACAGCCCCCGGTCGTCGTACACGCAGTCGCTCACGCCGGTATCGGCCGCCGCGTCCTCGACGACCCGGCCGAGCCCGTCCACCTGGTGCAAGATCACCCCGGCCGCGGGGTCCTGATCCGGGCGCGGGGCGAACCGGTCCGGCCCCAGGATGCGGACGAGGTCGCCGCGGTGGTCGTACTCCTGCGCCGTCCGGACGTCGGCCGACTCCGGCACCTGGCGCACGCCGAGCGTGGCCTCGGCCGGATCGAAGACGGTGACCTCGACCCGGCCGTCCGGGTCGGTGGTGGTCCGGGTCGGGTAGCGGCCGGCGGGCAGGTGGTCGAGGAAGCCGTCGTCCGTCTTGAGCCCGTACGCGACGCGGGAGGTGTGCCTCGCGCCGGGAGCGATCGCGTGGACCGCACCGGGCTGGCCGCTCTCCAGCAGGCGCCCGGTGACGGCCATCTCCAGCCGCTGCCGCGAATACGGGTAGCCCTGGTCGTCGGAGCGGCCCTCGGACCCGTCGTAGTACTCGGCGACGTCGCCGGTCAGCTTGCCGGTCGCCGGGTCCGTGCCGGTGACGTACGTGCTCGAGTACCCCGGCACCGCCCCGGTGTAGGCCATCGCCTTGACCTGCATCGTGGGCCGGCCCAGTGCGTCGAACAGGACGCCGCTGACGTTCACCCCGTCCGCGCCCAGGGACTGCGACTGGCGCTCCAGGCCGACGCCGTCGCTGTACGAGACGCCGACCGAGGGCTGGTGGAAGACCATGATCCGGCTGAAGCCCGCGACGGCCTCGCCGGCGGTCAGCACCAGCGCGCCGGCGACCGGATCGGCGAAGCGGTGCGCGAGGATCTGGCGGCCGTCGACCAGGAACAGCACGGTGTGCGGCTGTGCGATCAGCATCCAGTCGTCGGTGGTGGCCGGCGACGGGCCCGCGGCGCGCGCCGCGACGGCGCCGTCGCGGAGCAGCAGCCACTCCCCCGACGGGTCCCATTCCGCGCTGACGCCGCCGATCGCGGCGCCGACGCGCGACGTGCCCGCGCCAAGGCGCGACGTCCCGGCGACGGCCGGTGCGGCTGCGGCCTGGACGTCGACGCGCACGCCGTACCAGGCGAAGCCGTCCGATCCGCGCAGCGTCAGCGTTCCGGGGCCGGTACCGACGTGCCGGAGCACGCGGTCCACGACGGCCCACTCGTCGGCCGGCTCCGGAGCCCAGCGGACGCGCCAGTCTCCGCGGCCGGGGAACTGCTCGACGAAGCCGCCGCGCGCCGGCGAAACCTCGATCCGGGCGTTCGGCCGCATCGCGTCGAACGTGTCGTCGACGCTGGCAGTGGCGCGCGGATCGGCGTCGGAGCCCCGCGCGTAAGCGAAGCCGGTCAGCCCGTCCAGCGCCTCCGGACCGGGCCCGGAGATCGCCGCGATCCGCAGGGAACTGTCGTAGTGGTAGCCCGTCGGCACGTTGGTGACGTCGATGGTCGCGGTCGGCAGCGAGGTGCCCCCGGCGTAGACGGTCGAGCTGACGCCGCCCTCCAGCGGCACGAGCCGCAGGTCGTCCACGTAGCACGCGATGTCCGGCCGCGCGTTGACCACGCGACACGTCACAGTGGTGGCCGACCCGGGATCCGGATGCTCCAGACCGATCTGGATCCGCTGCCAGCCGCCCTCGGTCACCGGGAACGGCAGCTTGACCAGGCTCGCCTGCTTCCCACCGACCGGCCGCAGGTCGAAGAACCAGGCGTCGGTCTCGCCGGGGACGAATCCGGGGTCGGTCCGCATCCAGCACGAGAAGTACGCCCGGCCGCTGCCCCGCGCGAGCTCGAAGTCCGCCGTCACCTCGACGCGCCCGGCCAGCCGCAGGCAGCGGGTCCCCGTGTGCGGGTAGTCGGTCGTCATCAGCGCTTCCAGCTCCTGGCCGTCCGCGCGCTTCCAGCCCTGCGTCCGCTCGTACGGCTCGAACCCCAGACAGCAGCCGGCCGGGACCGGCGCGGTGAGGTCGAGGTTGACGAACGTCGCGACGACACGGTCGTCCTGGCGGTCGAACAACGAGGACGTCGCGAGGCCGCGGGCGTCCACCGACACGACCGGCGAGCCGAAGCGGTTGCGCGCGGTGAACCGCTCGCCGAGCACCCACGCCGACCGGTCGCCGACCGGGGCGTGGTCGAACGCCGGCGGCAGCGCCGTGCCCGCGCGCCAGGTCCACGACTCGTACTGCGACCAGCACTGCGGGGCGGGCGCGGGCCAGTCGGCACGGTAGGTGGTCCGGCTCGCGGAGATCCCGAGGCCGACCGTCGTGTCGACGATCTGCTCGGCGGCGATCGCCGTGAACATCCCGGCGTCGCGCATCCCGGCGTACTCCGGGACACGCCAGGCCGGCGTCAGCGTACGGACCGTGGTGTGCTGCGTGCCGTCGGAGGAGAACTCCGTCGCCCGCTGTTCGAGCAGCAGGCCGGTCGCGTCGTCGTAGGCGTTGGTGTAGGACTTGCTGGTCTCGCCGTAGACGTGCAGGACCGGGTCCGGGGCGCCGAAGGCGTCGTGGTCGCGGCCCACGGGATACCCCGAGGCCCCGTCCACGATCTCCCAGCGCGTGCCGGTGGTCAGCACGATGACGGCCGCCCGCGGGCTCAGCGGCAGACCGGCCGAGACGAAGGCCTCGACGATCGGAGCCGAGACGGCGCCGGTGTCCAGGAACGGGATCTGGTCGAGCGGGAGCTCGAACAGGTGCAGGCGGCCGGCCGAGGCCTCGCTGCGCACCAGCACCGGCAGCGTCACGTCGAGCAGCACACCGACCGGGGACGTGTCGCCGGACCGGAGCCGCAGACCGCTCCAGGCCATCCGGGTCGCAGCGACCTGATAGCCGTCGCCGTCCAGCGTCCGGGACTGCCGGACCCGGCCGGTGAACAGGCTGAACGGCTCGCCGGCCGCGGCGGACCGGCCCACGGCCGCCGGCTGGTCCCACCGGGTCAGGTCCACGGCGGCCTGGTCCGGCAGGCCGTTGTGGAACGCGTACTCCGCCCGGCCGCCGATCCCGCCGGGCCCCATGATCCGGGTCGCCTCGGGGAACAGCACGGACACCCCCGAAGGGTCGAACACGGCGCGCGCCGTGTCGTACTCGTAGGCCGTCACGACGGCCTGCATCCCGCTGTCGACGGTCACCTCGTCCACGACCGGGACGACGACGCGCGCGGTGAGCGAGCGGTCGATGATCCGGTGCAGCGTCAGCTCCGGCGTGGAGGCGAAGGGGTACACGGCCGGGTAGGTCACGAAGATGCGCGGGCCGGCCATCTGGGCCGCGGCGAACTTCGGGTCGTCCACGGCGATCCGGCGGCCGGCCAGCGCCGTCTTCTCGGCGAACCCGCCGTTGTCGACGAGCTGGACGGTGGTCACGGCCTTCGAGCGGTCGCCGGGATCGTCCTGGTAGATCAGGTGCGACCCGGCGATGTTGTGCAGGGAGCCGAGCGCCCCGTTGATCGGCAGGGCGCCGATGGTGCTCAGCGCGCCGTTCGGCGCGCGCCAGCGCACGGTGCTGCCGGTCGTCACCAGGCGTCCGCCGCTCGTCGGCGGCCAGGGCGCGACGGCGAGCGCAGCCTCGAGCGCGGCGTAGGGCACGGCGTCCGGCGCGGCCTCGGGCGCCCCGGACCCGGCACCATCATGCTCCGGTGGTTCCTCGGCCGGCGCCGAGAGAACCGTCCACGTCCCCGTCGCCGCCGAGTATCCGACGACGGTGTTCTGGGTCGTCGTCCCCGCGACCACGCTGCGGATCGCGAGGTCCTCGCCGTAGGCGTACTTGACGTCGGCGGCCGTGGCCGCGAACTCGAAGTCCCGCCACTGGACGCCGTCATAGCGGGTGAGCAGCGGACCGTTGCCGACCAGCGCGCCGACGACCGTGGTGCGGGCGGCACGGCCGTTGCGGGTCGTGTCGCGGGCGACGGCGAAGTCCGCCTCCCATTGCAGGGTTCGAAGCCGCGCCTGGCCGGACGTCAGGGTGTAGGTGGCGACGGCGAAGCTGTCGCCGAGCGCCCAGAAGTCCGCGGCGTAGCGGGAGACCCAGTCGAACGGATCGCCGGCCGAGCCGAGCGGACCGATCTCCCAGGCGCCGTTCGCGGCGAGGTGGAACAGCTGGTATCGCACGCGTCCCTGGAGGTACCAGCCGACGATGTAGTACTCGCCGCGCGCCGCGATCGCGATCTGCCTGGTGCCGTTGCTCGCCGAGGAGGCGGACCAGGACGAGGTGAACGGGTTCCACCAGTAGCGGTGGACGGGGAGCTCGCCGCCGAGGTGCAGCACCGCGAACCCGGTGCCGGCGGCGAGGGTCGTCTCGGCCGGGGCCTCCGTCACCGAGCGGTCGACGGCGACCTGCGTCCTGGTCCAGTTCCCGAAGCGGTAGGGCTCCTTGCGGAACAGGTGCAGGGCCGCGGGGCCGGTGCCGGTCTTGTTCGCCAGGTAGAGCGCGAAGAAGTCGCCCGACGCGGCGAACCGGACGTACTCGGTGCGCACGGCGCCCGGGATCCGGACGGTCCATGGTTCGGACCACCGGCCGCCGACCGTGTAGACCTGCACCTCGGTGGTCGAGGACGACTCCGCGTACCAGGCGATGACCACGTAGTCGGGGCCCTGGAACACCAGCGGCACGGCGCCCGTGAGCGGCCGGGGCACGGTGATCGAATTCCGGAACACATCATCGGCGTCGGCGTGCCCGGCCGTCGTCGCGGACGGGCCGGACGGTCCGAGGGCGACCGGCTCGTAGCCGATCGAGGCCGTCCCGCCCTCGGGGTACAGGATCGACGTCAGGGCTCCGGGGTTGGGCGCGCCGGCGTCCATCGCATAGCCGAAGCGCGTCGTCGGCACCTGGAGGTGGCCGCGGCGCTCCTCGCGGATGCCGGTCAGGAAGCGCTTGGTGAAGGCGCTCGACGGGGTGTCCGAGACATCGGCGAGTTCGTACTCGAACCGCAGCGTGTACCGGACGTCCTCGGGGTCGGCCCCGGCGGCGCGCACCGTCAGGTCGGCCAGGTACCGGTCTTCGTAACGGTCCTGGTACGACGGGTCGGCCTGTCCGTCGGGCGTCTGGTGCGGGGCCGTGTACTCGGCGGGCTCCTTGGGCGCGTAGCGGAGTTCCACCGAGGCGCCGTCCGGTCCGACCACCCGGTCGAGGTAGGCGGCGCGGGTGTAGCCGAGGCCGCCGGCCAGCGGCACCTCGTCGTTCGTGTAGTGCCAGGTCATCACCGAGCCGCCGGGCGAGCGGACCTCGGCGAGGTTCCAGCCGACCGGGTAGCGGTGCAGCGCGGGGCTCGCGGCCCGGCTGGCGCCGAGCCAGTTGCCCCACATCACGCCGTACATCACCGCACCGGAGCCGCCGGCCGGACGGCCGTAGACCCCGGTGCTCCCATCCTCCCGCAGCACGGTCCACATCTCGGCGGCGCTGTCGTACCGGATGCGCCACAACGGGTGCAGCGCGCACTGGAACAGCAGCGTCGAGCCGTCGGACCCGGACCAGATCAGCGGATCCAGGACGCCGCCGGACTGCAGCAGGAACCGGCCGTCGAGCGGGTTCCGGCTGGTCTTGCCGTCGACGACGATCCGGTCCGCGCTCAGCGACCAGCCCAGGCCCAGCACCCCGGTCGGGGCGTCCAGGTTCCAGACCGACGACGAGCGCGCCGCGTCGCTGCCGTACAGCGCTGTGACGTCCAGGTCCAGGCCGTCCCGGCCCGGGACCGAGGCCAGGGTCACCGGCAGCGTGAGCGTGCCGGTGAACAGGCTGACGCTCGCCGCGACGTCGCCGAACGCGCCCGCGTCCAGCTGGGACGCCCGCGGCGCGGCCTGCGGCCCGGGCGCGGGATCGATGGAGGTGATGTCGGCACTCATGGTCTCCCCCCGAAGACTCTCAGGCCTCGTCGGCGACGTCGACGTCCGGCAGCCGGTGCTCCTCGGCCTCCCACGCGGCCAGCGCGGCCCCGCTGAGGCCGACGCCCGTCGCGATGAACGTGAAGTCGCGGTCCTCCGGGTCGCCGTTGCCGTTGCCGACCTTCACCCGGAACTGGCGCTCGGTGATGCCGACGACGACGGCGTTGTCGCGCGTGCTGCCGCCCTGGTTGTTCACGTCGTTCGGAAAGACCTGGGTGGCCACGACGACCGGCGTGACCGCGAACGGCGGCCGGAAGACGATGTTGTACAGGCCCCGGTTGGCCTTGACGACGTCGTAGTCGCCCTCACCGCTGATCTTGGACCCGTCGCGCGCGATGAACCCGGTGACGATGGTCAATGCGAGCTGGTCTGCCATGGTGTGAACCCCTCCGGTCCGATCGGCCGGAATCCGGCCGCTGTGAACGAGGGGTCGACACGCTCAGCGGGCATGCCGACGGCACTTCGCTGTGCGGTGTTGAGCATGATGCGCGGCGTCTGCGCGTGGTGCGCGGTGCTGCGCGGTGAAGTGCCGCGGACGCGGGCAAGCGTCGTCGACCGACTGCCCGCGTTCGGCGCTGAGTGAAGATCGGTGGTGTGGCGAGATGTGTCCCCACACCGGATCTAGCGTCGCCCCCCCTAGGCGTGTACCTGCGGCGAGTATGGCACGCGGCGGTATGACTGTCAGTACTCTGTAAAGGTTTCCGGCACAGGGGTTTCTCCTTCACGACGGGTGCACCGTCCAGTCGCCGGGGCCGATCGCGCTGCCGTTCACCCGTCATCCAGACCGCGTCCAGAGCCCCTGGAGAACGCTCGGCGAGCATCGCCTCGACGGCTTCATTCCAAGGGGGAATCCATGATCAACCTGCTTTCGTCGACCCGCGTGCCACGGTGCCGGGCGGCGGCGATCGCGACCGCCGGCGCCGTGACGTTCCTGGGCGCGCTGCCGTTTGCGCAGCCCGCGCATGCCGCGTCGGGGTTTCAGCGCGCCGCGTACTACGTCGGGGCGGATGGAGGTCTCGACGTCTTCGGCAGCAACAGCGACGGGGTCTGGTCCCGGGTGCCGACGGCCCTGACGCCGGCCAAGAGCGCGCCGGCCGGGGCGCCGGTGGCCGCGGTGCGCGGGCCCTCGGGGCGGCTGCTCGCCTACTACGTGGGCGGCAACGGGGCCGTGTACGAGTCCTGCGGTGCGGTCGCGGGGTCGTACGCGGCCGTCACGGGATCCGGGTTCGCGCCGGCGGGCTCCCCGGTGTCGGCCGCGCTCATCGGGCGAGAGGTCGTCCTGACCGTCGAGTCCGCCGGGGGCTTCAGCTCCGCCACGGACGACGACGCCCCGATGTGCGGCACCGGCCTGCACTGGTGGGGCCCCGGGCCGCACCCGAAGTGGTGGACCGTCGGGGGCGACTTCGCGACGGTCGGTTACACCGACGGCGAGGTCGGCGTCTTCCAGGCCGGCAACGACGGCGCGGTCCACGCGCTGTGGGGCACGGCCGCCGGGGCGTGGCAGGAGGCCACGCTGACGGGTACCGGGGTCGCGAGCCCCGGCGAAGGCCTCGCCGCGACGGTGAACTCGGCGGCCGGTGCGGGAATTCGCGGCGCGGGCGTCCGCAGTGCCGCCGCGAGCCCGAACGCCGCGTCGCCGACGCCGGGCGCCACGTCCATCTTCTACGCCGGGCTCGACGGGTACGTCCACACCGAGCACCCGGCGGCCAACGGCCAGTCCGACGCGGCGGTGGCGCTGCCCGGCGACCCTCAGCCGCAACCGTGGAAGTCCCACATCGCAGCCCTGGCGGCCGCCGACGGCACGACTCAGGTCACTGACATATCGTCGACGGGCGCCTTGCTCGTCGCCGGCACCGTGAACGGGCAATGGCAGGCTCCCAAGCAGGTCAGCCGCACCGGGTTCGGCATCCCGGGAAGCTCGGTCGGCGTGGCCGGCCTCGGCGGCGGCGACATCGACGTCATCTACTGCGGGACCCCGCCCGGCCACATCCACATCGGGCCCAACGGACCCGTCTACACCCAGCCGGCCCTCGGATCGGTGGTCGCGGGCACAGTCACCGCAGTGGCCCAGTAGCGGTCCCGGGCCGATACCAGGCCGACATCCGTCAGCTCCGCCCCTACGTCGGCGGGATCGGGCGCCCGCCGACGACCTGGCCGGGAACGGGACGCCTACCCGTTCCTGGCCAGGCCCGCGAGCTGCGCACGAATGTCCGCGGCGGCCGGCGCGTCGAGCTCGTCGAACAGGTCCAGAGCCCGGCTCCACTGCCGCCGCGCCTCGACCGTCCTGCCGATGGCCTGATGAATGTGTCCGAGACAGTCAAGAGTCTCGGCCTCGCCATAGCGATCCGCAGTATCGCGCCGCGCGGCCAGCGCCTCCTCGCAGCGTTGCAGCGCCTCCTCGTAGCGGCCCATGGACTGGTAGGTGCGGGCCAGGTTGTCCAGCACGTTGCCCTCCATCCCCCGGCTGTCGAGATCCTGGAAGATCTCCAGGGCCTGCCGCTGACACGCGATGCTCTCCTCGAACCGGCCCGCGTCCCGGTAGCGCTCCCCCAGGTTCGCCAGCGCGATCCCGGTACCCGCCCGGTCGCCGGACTCCCGGAAGATCTCCAGCGACTGCTCCTGGCAGGCGATGCTCTCCTGCATCTCCCCCAGCCGCCGGTAGCTGTTGCCCAGGTTGGTCAGCACTCCGGCCTCCCCGCTGCGGAAGCCGATCTGGCGCATCAGATCCAGAGCCCTGCGATAGTGGCCGATCGCCTCGGCGTACTCGCGCAGATCGTGGCGGCAGGCGCCCAGGCCGACGAGGATCCTGGCCTCGGCCAACGGATCCCCGGCCCGGCGCGCGCACGGCAGGGCCAGCTCGTAGCAGGCGGCCCAGTCGGCCCACAGGCGCCTGGTCTCGAAGAAGCCCCACAGGTAGCGGGCTATCTGCCAACCCTGATGATCGAGCCCGTATTCGCCCGCGGCGCGCACCAGCGGGACCAGGCCGGCGCGCTCCGCGTCGAGCCAGGCCAGCGCCGCGGCGCGGTCGTCGAACCGGTGGGCCGAGCGGTCGTCGGACGGCCGGTCGGCCCGGTCGGCCCGGTCGGCCCGGTCCAGGCGGTGCGGCCGGATCAGTTCCTCGGCGTTGTCCACGGTGAGCACGTAGAAGTCGAGCAGCCGCGCCATCGCGTCCCGCCGGGCCGACTCGGTCTCCTCCGCACGGCACTGCCGGGCCGCGAAGACGCCGAGCAGGTCGTGGAAGCGATAGCGGCCGGCCCGGGACTGGTCGAGCAGATGGGCGTCGACGAGGTCTTCGAGGGCTTCGTCGGCGTCCCGGACGTCCGTCCCGGCGAGCGCCGCGGCGGCCCGCACCGTGAACTCCGGGCCCGGGAACAGGCCGAGCAGGCGGAAGATCCGCTGCCGATCAGGGGTCTGCGACCGGTAGGACAGGCCGAACGCCGCGGCGACGCTCCGGTCCTCGACCCGCAGCTCCGCCAGCCGCCGGTCCTCGTCGCCGAGCCGGTCGAGCAGGTGCGCGATGCTCCAGGCCGCGCGGTGGCGCAGCCTGGCGCCGGCGATCTGGACGGCCAGCGGCAGGTTGCCGCAGATCCGCACGACGGCCGCGGTCGCCTCCGGCTCGGCCGCCGGCCGCACGTCGCCGGCGGCGAGCGCGAACAAGGTCGCGGCCTCGGCGGCGGGCAGCACGTCCAGGCTCAGGAACTCGCAGTCCTGCAGGCCGGGCAGCCGCCGCCGGGCCGTGACCAGGACCAGCGACCCGGCCGACCCCGGCAGCAGCGGCCGCACCTGGGCGGCGCCGGCGGCGTTGTCGAGCACCAGCAGCATCCGGCGATCGGCGAGCTCGGCCCGCCACATCGCGGCCCGCTCCTCCGTCTCGACCGGTATCCGGTCCCCGGGAACGCCGACCGCGCGCAGCAGTCTGTCGAGCGCGGTCGCGGCGGTCAGCGGCTCCTGGCCGACGGTGTGGGCGTGCAGATCGAGGTAGAGCTGGCCGTCGGGATAGTCGTCGGCCAGGCGGTGCGCCAGCCGGACAGCGAGGGAGGTCTTGCCCACGCCCGCCATGCCGTCGATCGCGAAGACCCGCAGGGGCGGAACCGCCTGCGCGGCCGGCCCCGGCCCCGGAACCTGCCCCCGGACCTGCTCCGGGACCTGCTCCGGGACCGTCCCGGGCCCCGGGCCCCGGTCCGATCGGCCGCCGGGACGGTCGATCGAACCCATGACCCTGATCATCTCCTGGTCCCGCCCGATGAAGCCGTCGATGTCCCGGGGGAGGTCGCGCCGCGCGGCCGCGGGCGCTCGCACGGTCGCTTCAGCGCGTGTCCCGAGCGTCAGCGCGGGGTCGGCGACGACGATCCGCTGCCGCAGCTCCCGCAGCGCCGGTCCGGGGTCGAGCCCGAGATCGCGCGCGCAGGCCTCGCGGGCCCGGTCGAAGGCCGCGAGGGCGTCGGCCTGGCGGCCCGCGCGGTAGAAGGCGAGCATGAGCTGCGACCAGGCGCGCTCGCGCAGCGGGTGCTCCCTGGTCATGGTCCGCAGGTCGCCGATCACCGCCGCGTGCCGGCCGCGCGCCAGGATCACGTCGATCCGGTCCTCGACCACGCCGAGCCGCACCTCGGCGAGCCGGTCCCGCTGGGTGGCGGCGAACGGCCCGGGCACGCCGCCGAGCGCGGCGCCGTCGAAGAGCCCGAGCGCTTCGTCGTAGCGGCGTTCCGCTTCCGCGAGATCACCGGTGCCCACGGCGGTCCGGGCCGTCTCGACGCACCGCTCGAAGCGCACCAGGTCGATCGCGTCGGACGCGGTCCGCAGCAGGTAGCCGGATCCGCGCGACTCGATGACCCGGCCGGGCGAGCGATGCCCGCGTCCGGGTTCGAAGGCCCGGCGCAGCCCTGCGACGTAGGTGTGGACTCCGCCCTCGGGCCGGCTGGGCAGCTCCTCGCCCCACAGCGCGTCGATGAGCTCGGCGCGATAGACGACATGGTTGCTGCGCAGAGCGAGCACGGCGAACAAGGCACGCTGCAACGGCGGTCCGAGCTCGATCTCGCGGTCCCCGGCGAACGCCCGCAGCGGTCCGAGCACTTTGACGGCGAGTTCCTGGTCTGTTGCCGCGTCCACGGCTGTCACCCCGAAACGCGACGATACCGACGCCGGTACCGACGCTTCAACCAGCGGTGGCAAAGGCATCCAGAGGTTATGCAGAGCGCGGTGCCACCATGGCCCGGCTCGCGGTATCAGAGGTCTTTCAAGGGGGAGCAGCACAGTGACCGGGGGAACATCGAAGGACCGCCAGCGATGGCGGATCAGGGCGGCGGCGTTGCTCGCAGCCCTCGGAATCACAGCGGGACCGCTGTCGGCGGCGGCAGCGGAACCGGCAGCGGCGGCAACAGCGGCGAGGCCACCGGCGAACGCCTATTTCGTGGCGTCGAACGGCACGGTCTACGGCTACGGCCGCAACGTCGACGGGACCTGGCTCCCGGCCGCCCCGGTGGGCACCAGGATGACGGCCCCGCCCGGGGCACCGATCACCTCGACCCGGCTGTCGGACGGAACGCTGGTCGCCTTCTTCGTCGGGAACGACGGTGCGATCTGGGGCGGCTGCAAAACCCTGTGGCCGATGACCACGGCGAATCTCCTGAAGCCCGCCACTCCCCTGACGGTGGCGGTCACCCCGAACGCCACGATGCTCCTGTTCTCCGACGGCAAGGGCCAATGGTCCGACATCCACGTCGAGTCGGAGATCCACCACCCCTGCGACGTCCCCACGGGCCCGCCCCCGCCGATCAACGCCGAGCCCCTGCCGGGCACCGGTCACGTCCCCGGCGGCGGCATCGCCGCGGCCGGCCTGGCGGACGGCGAGACCGGCGTGTTCGCGGTCGACGTCAACGGCGCCGTCCACGCCACCTGGCGCGCCCCCGACGGCGACTGGAGCGACACGACCCTCACCGCGGACGGGGCCTCGCTCCCCGGCGGCGGCATCGCGGCGACCGTGTCGGCGACCGACGGCAGCGTGACCCTCTTCTATTCGAACCGCGCCGGCCAAGTGGTCCTGGCCCAAGTCGCCGAGGGCGCGGGCCTGCGGGCCGACCCGACGCCGGTCCCCTGGGCGGTGGCGAAGATCCCCGAGGGCGCGGCGCTCGCGGCGACGAGCAGCAGCCTGGGCAATGACATCGCTTACATCGCGCAGGGCGGCACAGCCGTCGACCTCCAGACCGACACGCTCGACCAATGGACGAACGCTGTGACGCTGAGCCCGGCCGGCTTCGCGAAGGACGGCAGTCCGGTCGCGGTGACGGCGAGCGCCGCCGAGGTCGACGTCTACTGCGCGACCGCTCCGGGCGTCCCCGGGCACTTCGGCCTCCCGCCGCACATCCGCGGCGACGTCAGCTGGCGGCCGGCCGGCGCCGCCGGGCTGGTCCCGCCGATGGGAGGGATCACCGCCTCGTGACCGGGCCTTCATAACAGGGCACTGAGACGCCGGTGCGAACGTGCGAGGGCATCGCTTCCTCACAGCCTCGCGTGAGTGGCGATGTCCTCGCTGAACGCCTTCAGCAGGTCCGGCGTCGCCGTCGGGCGGCACTGCGCGAGAGCTTTGAGGTAGTCGCGGGTGGAGGCGCCGGGCAGGCCGTCGTCCCCGGCGAAGACGGCCCGTTCGAACGCGGTCTGCGCGGCGATGCGCGCGGCGTGGCCGATGTCGGCGGGGCTGAACCCGTCGCTGGCCGCGACCAGCGCGGGCAGGTCGACGGTGTGCTGGGAGGAGCCGGCGTGGTGCCCCCACATCGCCTCGCGGGCCGCGGCGTCCGGCGGGCCGATGGGGATGACGTAGTCGAACCGCCCCGGACGCAGGAACGCCGGGTCCAGGGCCCGCACCGAATTGGTCGCGCACACCAGCAGCCGACCGGAGTGCTCGCGGAAGGCCGGGATCAGTTTCAGCAACTCGTTGGTGACCCCGTGCGCCCCGGAGGTCGGCACGCCGTCGCGCACCGCGGCGATCTCCTCGACCTCGTCGATGAAGACCACGACCTGTTCCAGCTCGGCGATCCCGGCGAACGCCGCGCGCAGCGCCGCGGCCAGGTTCCCGCCGTCGGCCAGCCGGGACGGCAGCAGCTCGACGAACGGCCAGCCCAGGCGCGAGGCGATGGCCCGGGCGAACGTCGTCTTGCCAGTGCCCGGCGGCCCGAACAGCGCGATCGCGCGCGGCGGCGCGACCCCGTGCCGGGCCGCGAGCTCGGGTTCGGCCAGCGGCAGCACCACGCAGCGCTCGATCAGACTGCGCTCGGCGGCCATCCCCGCCAGCTTGGTCCACAGATCGCTCGGCAGCGTCCGCCCGCCCAGCCGCTCCAGCGCGTCGGCGCCGGCCACGGCGACCGGCTCGACCCGTTCGAAGTAGGCCACCGCGGAACGGCGCTGGTAGCCGGCGTTGCGCAGCCCGTCCCCGAGCAGTTCCTCCTCGGGCAGGATGTAGGCGATGCGGCGGACGCGGCTTTCCACGAGCCGCCGCTCCAGCTCGAACAGCAGCCCGCTGACAAGCCCCCGGCCCCGCAACGCCGGCTCCACGGCGATCCGCATGATCCACGCCCGGTCGCCGGTGACGGTGGCGAGCGCCGCGCCGATCACCGTCCCGCCGCGTGACGACGGCGGCGGGCTGCCGGGTGGTCAGGGCATTGATGCACTCGCCCAGCGAGAACACGGACTCCTGACCCAGCGGCGCGGTGGTGTCCATCAGATGCACGACGGCCGCGAGGTCCTCTTCGCGGTACTCACGGATCAGCCAGTTCACGGATATCGGGCTCCTGCCGCCGCACTCATGGTCTCTGTACGCAGAACGTAGGGGACACCATGAGAGCGGCGGAACCAGACGGAGTGACAAGCGACGTGGCCTAACGACAACAAGGTGTACGGCCACGCCGCGCGTTCACGCGGTGATCGCGAACACGTGCAGCTGGCCCTGGTTGGCGGAGCTCGGCAAGGTGACGCTGGCGACCATCTTTCCCGCCGTCAGGGAGATGGCGCTGGTGGCGAACACCTTGGTGGCGACGCCGTCGCGGCCGCCGGAGGAGGTGTCGCGGTACGCGGAGGTGACGGCGACCGTGTTGCCCGACTGGACCGAAGCGCTCCCGCCGTTGAGCGTCCAGTCCGAGAACGACAGCGTCACGTTCTGGCTGGTGCCGTCGGTGAAGTTCACCTTCGCGGTCCCGGTGGAGGGTCCGTTGGTGGCGGCGCCCAGGAAGGCGATGCTGCCGGAGTTGCCCGCTCCCGATATCGCGACCGTCTGGCCCGCGGCCTGGTAGTTGTCCGGGCTCCCGGCAGCCACGTTGGGCCAGGTGAAGGTCTTTCCCGACGCGGTGATCCGCGAGCCCGGGCTGACGCCGGCGGTCGCGAGGGCCTGCGCCGAGTAGGCCCAGCCGACGCCGTCGAAGTTCGGCCCGCTCGAGCCGTCGCTGGCGATGCCGGTGTTGTTGAACGTCGCCGTGCCGCCGCCCGAGCCGCTGTTCTTGTAGAGGGTGCTGCTGCCGTACAGCGCCTGGGTGAAGGACGAGATGTAGGCGCTGGCGTCGGTGTCGGGCATGTTGTAGGTGTTGAAGACGCCGTAGCCGTTGCTCACGGTCTGCTGCGCCAGGCTGGTCGCGGTCGACGAGTCCGTGTTCTGGATGTCGATCGCCGCCGGGGCGAGCTGCGCCTTCGTCAGGCCGGGCACCCCCGGCACGCCCCACGTGCCGTAGTAGGGGTTCCAGCTGTAGTTGATCAGGCTGCCGACGTTGATCCCGCCGTAGGACAGCGAGGTGGAGGCCGGGCCGATGTAGTACAGGGAGATGATCTTGTTCGGCATGTCGTTGCGCAGCGCCTGGACCAGGTACGGGAACGACCACGCGTTCGGCTGTCCGGTGCCGTTCGTGCCGTAGTCGGCGTACTCGTCGTCGAAGTCGATGCCGTCGAGGCCGTAGGTGGTCACCGCGTTGGACAGCAGCGTGGCGAACGCGGCCGCGCTCGCCTGGTCGGGGAAGTTGGCGAAGCCCGCGCCCTGGTGGTTCCCGAGGATCGACAGCAGGACCTTGATTCCCTTGGCCTGCAGCGGCCGGATCTGGGTCGTGGCGTTGTCCAGCACGGCCTGCACCTGCGGATTGAAGTACAGAGTCGCCTTGGTGCCGTCGTAGTTGATGTTCGCGGCGAAGATGATGGCGATGTCGAACACGTTGGCCCCGTTCGAGGCCAGGGTGTAGTTGCCGACGCTGGTGATGCTGTTGGTGTTGACCTCGACGTAGGCGGTCGCGATCGGACCGGACTTGGTGGCGGCCGGGGCCGCGGCACCCGCGGCCGCGGCGGCCGGGGTGCCCGCCTGGGCCCGGACCACGGCCGAGGACGTCCCGAGGACGGCGGCGGCCAGGCCGGCGTCGCGCAGCAGGCGGCGGCGGGTGATGTGCATCGACGAACTGGTCGAACTAGTCGGACTGTCCTTCATTGACTATCTCCTCTGATCCAGTCTGCTCATTGCCTGTACGAGTGCCGGGTCATGCCGCCGAGGGGAGATAAACCGCTCAAGCAAGGGCACTATCCTCCCGGTGGCGGACTCGGTCAAGAGCCTGATCCGGCTGGGATTCCGCGTCGTTCACGGCCGAAGACCGGCGAGGTGCGCCACGGCTGGTTCGGGTAGCGTGCCTCCGTGACGACACCCGAGAACCCGCTCGACCGCCCGGCCGGCGGTGAGCCGGAAGGGCCGGTCGGCCCACCGCGCACTCAGCGTGCTCAGCGTGCTCAGCGGGCCCAGCGGGCCCAGCGCACGCAGCGTCCCCAGCCCCCCGACCGCGCCCAGCAGATCGTCACCGCGGGCGTCCTGGGTGCCCTCGCCGGCGCAGCCCTCGGCAGCCACCGGGGCCGGCGCGGCACCGTGCTCGGCGCCCTCGCCGGGGCGGCCGGCCTCGGCACGGTCGAAGCGGTGGCCCGGGCCCGGCAGCAACCCGGGCAGATCCCGGCCTGGTGGGCGCGCGTCGCCGCCAGCGGCGCGGTCGCGGCCCCGGTCGGCTGGGCCGCCGGCCGGGCGACGGGCGCCGGACCCGTGGTGGTCGGCACCGCCGCGGGGGCCGTCGCCGGAGGCCTCGGCCTGCGTCCGCAGAAGGTCGCGCTCGGGCCGGTGCTGGGCGCCGCGATCGGCCGCGGGCTGGCCACCCGGCCCGCGCTCAGGGCGCCGGCGGTGGTGGCCGCGGCGGCCGTGGTCGGTTTCCGCGCGGTGTCCGCACTGGTGTTCCGCGATCCGCAGGTCAGCCTTCTGGCGGAGCATGCCACCGCGCGCGACCTGCCGTTCGTCGTACCGCTGGAGTCGCGGACGCGCTACGTCGGCACCGGATACGTACGCGATCTCGCGAAGGTCCTCGGCGGCGTCTACGTCCCCGACACGAAAGACGTCGGCATCGTCGCTTCCCTGGACGAACTGGAGGGCCCGGACTTCGACCCGTCGCAGGCCGACCCGCTGGTGCGCGAGTTCTACGAGCACACCACCCGGTTCACGCTGGACATCGTCCCGGAGTGGCGCACGTGGGTCCGGCCGGGCTACCTGCTCTACCGCACCCTGCTGGCACGCCCGCTCGGCCAGGCGAACGTGCCGATGAACCAGCGCGAAACGCTGCGCGGGATCCGCAGCCGAATCGACACGATCGTGCACCCGGACGACGACGTCGTGGCGGTCCGCGGCTGGATCCGCTCCTTCGCGGACAACGACGAGCCGATCTACATGGGCATCTACACCACGTACCGGAACGCCGGCCGCGGCTACGTCAGCGTCGGGTTCCCACTGCCGCAGGCCAGCTTCACCGCGACGCTCCTGCCGAAGGCCCGACCGGACGGCGGCCTGGTACTGACCAGCCGCAGCGACGTGGACCAGCCCGGCCACTACCTGACCTACATCGACTCGGAGTCCCGCGAGCTGACCAGCGCCGCGGTGCACGGCTTCGCCGAGCAGCTGGACGTGTACGTGCGGGACGGCGAGCTGCGCGCGGAGCACGCTTTCTGGGTGTTCGGGCTGCCGTTCCTGGTCCTGCACTACCGGATCCAGCGCAAGCCCAAGGCCGGGTAGCCCACGCCCTCGCCATCACCGACGACGAGGGCCCGCCCGCTCGGTCCCGCAAAGACGGCACGGCACGCCACAAACCGTCGTCATCGGCGACTTGGACGTGCAGGTCAGGGATCGGCCCGGACGTGAGGCCTGAAAGCGTTCGCTGAACGCTGTGGTCTGCACCTGTTGACGCTTCCCTGACGCCTTGGTTACGTCTTCACCGTGAAGCGCTCCCTAATGCTCATCCTCAGCGTCCTGATGACCTTCGTCCCGCTGGCGGTGGCGGCGCCCGCACGAGCCGCGACCATCTGCGACAAATACTGTGACGCGCGGGACCCCGCGCTCTCCCCGGTGGACCGGCAGCCGGTCAGCACCAGTATCTACTCGCGCAGTATCGTGCTGCACTCCGACGACGGTGACGACATGATGTGGGCCAGCATCGACAACGGGAACCCCGGTGACGAGGTGTGGCTGGACCGGTCCTTCGACGGCGGGCAGACGTGGTCCTCCGGCAGCAAGCTCGGCGACACCACCGTTCCCAGCGGTGACCGGGGCTGGCGGACCCTGATGTACAACAACGACGACTGGAACAACCTCGGCGTCGGCGCGATGCGCGCCTGCGGGAAGGCCGGCGACCGCGCTGAGATCGCCTGCACGCCCTGGGCCCGCACCACCTGGAACGCCGCCGATCGGCGCCGTGCCGGGGCCACCGCGGAGATGATGTTCTACAACACCTCCACCGGTCTGTTCAACACCACCGGCTGGTGGAACTCGGCGAACGCGCTCACCGCCGTCATCGACAACATCCGGGCCACCGGCATGGCCAGCTACGAATACGCGGTGTCCACCACCTACGACAAGAACATCAACGCGCAGGGCGGCAACTTCACCAACTCCTACATCGACGACACCGGTTGGTGGGGCCTGGCCTGGGTGGACGCCTACGACCTGACCCACGACTCGCGCTACCTGACCACCGCCGAAGCCGACGCCGACTACATGGCCCGGTACTGGGACTCCACCTGCGGCGGCGGGGTGTGGTGGAGTACTGCGAAGACGTACAAGAACGCCATCCCCAACGAGCTCTACCTGCGGCTCACCGCCGCGCTGCACAACCGCATCGCCGGCGACACCGTCTACCTGCAGCGGGCCCAGGCCGAGTGGAGCTGGTTCCAGTCCAGCGGCATGATCAACGGCTCCCACCTCATCAACGACGGCCTGACCTCCGGCTGCGCCAACAACGGCCAGCCCACCTACACCTACAACCAGGGCGTGATCCTGGGCGGCCTGGCCGAACTGTACGGGGCGACCGGCAACAGCTCGCTGCTCACCAGCGCCACCGCCCTGGCCAACGCCTCCACCACCAGCACCGCCCTCAACCCCAACGGCGTGCTCACCGATCCGGGCGAGCCGGGCACCAACGGCGGCGGCGACGGGCCGTCCTTCAAGGGCGCCTACGTCCGCGGCCTGTCCTACCTGAACGCCACGCTCTCCAACCATCCGTACAGCGCCTACCTGACCCGCCAGATGAACAGCGCCTACCAGAACGACCGGGACGCACTCGACCAGTACGGCTACCACTGGGCCGGCCCCCTCGACAGCATCGACGCCGCCCGCCAGCAAAGCGCACTCGACCTGCTCAACGCCGCGGGCTGACAAGTACGGGCACACCTGGTGAGCACAGTCAGGGGGACATCGTCCGACCTGGCTGTGCTCGCTGCGATGATCGCACCGTCGACGCCCTGCCCGCGCCATGTGAACGTTCCCACTTCAGCTGTCGAGGTGAGTATCCGAGTGACTCAAACCTCTGTCAAGGTAGCGGACCGTGCCGATCATGGACGAATCGGCTGCCGGCCCGGCTCGAGGTGGTGGATCACGTTGAAATCTCGGAAATCGGTTCCGGACTATTGACAGAACCGCGCAGAAGTAATCACGATGCAACACGGTGACTCACCGGCTGCCGGTCGACCGCCCGCCTCCGGCACGGCGCGAGTATCCAAGCACCCTGCGACGGAGCGGCACGTGTCGATCTGCCGGCTGACAGGACCCTGATCCACCCCGGGGCCGGCAGCCGATCCGCCGTGCCACCGATACACCGTGTCACCGATCCACCGTGCCACCGTGCGCCGCGCGCTCCGTCGCCTCACGTCTGCCGTTCGGCAGCGCGTCACCGTGGTCGACGATCGTCGGCGAGAGCCGGCCGACCCGTCCGGAAAGGAAGATCGATCGATGAGCGCAACCCGCACCCGACGATTCAGACAGCTCTGGTGTCTCGCCCTTGCCGCACTGCTCGCCGCGATGTTCTTCGTCGCCGGCAGTCCCAGTCCCGCGCACGCCGCGACGTCCACCACGATCTCCGCGAACGGTGCCAGCGGTGGACGGACCTTCGACGGCATCGGTGCCATCAGCGGCGGCGGTGGAAACTCGCGGCTGTTGCGGGACTATCCGGCGGCCCAGCAGGCGCAGATCCTGGACTACCTGTTCAAGCCCGGCTATGGCGCCGACCTGCAGATGTTGAAGCTGGAGATCGGCGGCGACGCCAACTCCACCGACGGCTCGGAGCCGTCGATCGAGCACACGCGCGGCGTGATCAACTGCAACGCCGGGTACGAGTTCTGGCTCGCGCAGCAGGCCAAGGCGCGCAATCCCAACATCGCCTTCTACGGCCTGGCGTGGGCCGCGCCGGGCTGGATCAACGGCGGGTTCTGGTCCACCGACACCATCAACTACCTCATCAGCTGGCTCGGCTGCGCCAAGGCCGACGGCGTCCCGGTGTCCTACCTCGGCGGCTGGAACGAGCGCGGCTTCGACGCGAACTGGTACATCAGCCTGCGCACCGCGCTGAACAACGCCGGCTACGGCTCGGTGAAGATCGTCGCCGACGACAGCGGCTGGGACGCCGCGGACGCCGCCGCCTCCAACTCGGCGTTCAACAACGCCGTGTCCATCTGGGGCGCGCACTACCCCTGCGCCGGGGGTGACGGCGGCAGCGCCGACACCTGCTCCAGCGATCCGGCCGCGCAGCAGAACGGCAAGCCGCTGTGGGCCAGTGAGAACGGATCGCAGGACATGAACACCGGCGCGCCCGCGCTGATCCGCTCCATCACCCGCGGCTACGTCGACGCCAAGATGACCAGCTACTTCAACTGGCCGCTGATCGCCGCGATCTACCCGAACCTCCCCTACGCCACCGTGGGTCTGATGACCGCCGGCTCGCCGTGGTCCGGTGCCTACTCGGTCGGCGCCAACACCTGGGCCACCGCGCAGGTCACCCAGTTCACGCAGCCCGGCTGGCAGTTCCTGGACGCCGGGTCCGGCTACCTGGGCGGCGCGGAGTCCAACGGGTCCTACGTCACCCTGAAGTCGACGAACAACAGCGACTACACCTCGATCATCGAGACGACGACGGCAAGCGCCGCGCAGACCGTCACCATCAACGTCAGCGGCGGCCTGTCCACCGGTCCGGTGCACGTCTGGTCGACCGACGTCAACAACCCGAGCAGCGCCTCGGCCCTGGTCCACGCCCAGGACATCACGCCGTCGAACGGCAGCTACTCGCTGACCGTCCAGCCGGGGTACGTGTACTCGATCACGACGACGACCGGCCAGGGCAAGGGCACCGCGACGGCTCCGGCGAACGCCGCCCTCCCCCTGCCGTACAGCGACAACTTCGAGTCCACCGCGACGAACACCGAGGCCCGCTACTTCTCGGACATGCAAGGCTCGTTCGAGGCCCGGCCGTGCACCGACGGCCGTTCCGGGCAGTGCCTGCAGCAGGTCACCCCGGTCATGCCGATCGAGTGGCAGAACGACTCCGACGCCTTCTCCCTGCTCGGCGACCAGACCTGGTCCAACTACACCGTGCAGGCCGACGTCGACCTGCAGCAGGCCGGCACCGCCGAGCTCCTGGGCCGGGCCGGTACGCAGTCGCGGCCGCAGGGAAACCAGGACCTGTACAAGTTCCGGGTGTCGGACACCGGCGCCTGGTCGATCGTCAAGAACTACGCCAGCGGCGCGGCGACCACCCTGGCCAGCGGCACGACCACGGCGCTGGGCACCGACCGCTGGCACACCGTGTCGCTGGGCTTCCAGGGGACGCAGATCACCGCCACGATCGACGGCGGCACCGTGAGCACCGTCAACGACGGCACGTTCCTGTCCGGGCAGGTCGGCATCGGCGTCGTCGGCTACCAGACCGACGAGTTCGACAACCTCACCGTCATCCCGGGCAGCGGCACGGCCCAGCCCCCGACCGGCCCGGTCACCTCCGGCATCGCCGGCAAGTGCCTGGACGACAACACCGGCTCGGCCGTCAACGGCACCAAGGTCCAGATCTGGGACTGCAACAACAGCGGCGCACAGCAGTGGACGTACACCGGCGGGACGCTCCAGATCAACGGCAAGTGCCTCGACATCACCGGGGCCGGGACCGCCAACGGCACCCTGGCCGAGATCTGGGACTGCAACAACGGCGGCAACCAGCAGTGGGAGGCCGTCGGCAGCACGCTGGTCAATCCCTCCTCCGGCCGCTGCCTCGACGACCCGGCATCCAACACCACCAACGGCACCCAACTGGAGATCTGGGACTGCAACGGCGGTCTGAACCAGCAATGGACGCTGCCTTCGACGCCTTCGAGCTGAGGCAGACAGACCCGTGAACCACGGTGCCGCGCGTCCTCCCCCAGGGGCGGACGCGCGGCACCGCCTCAGGTCGGAAGGTGCCAGCTGATGCCCTGCACGCCGGTCAGCAACGAAGTCCCGATGAGGTGGACCGTGTGGTGGCTGTTGACCTCAAGGGCTGTCGTGGGGCGGATCGGCTTGTACAGATCGCTTTGGACGAAGGCGTGGCACGCCACCGGCAGTGCGGCCCGGTCGAAGACGATCTCCATGATGTACTGCTCGGTGCGGTGACGTACCGCGTGGGCGAGCAAAGAGCTGGGCTCTCCGGTGGGATTGGTCCAGCGGTATTCCAGCAGCCAGGTCTCGTTCGCCTTCAGGCGCTGGCCGAATCGGAGTTCGGCGACCATCACCGGTTCGTGCGCGTGCCACCGAACCTGCCCGACCGTGCAGTTGGCGACAGCTTCGATGTCGATGCGGTTCAGGGCCGAGCCCGGGTCGGCGAAGTGCCGCAGAACATAGCGGTCGACGCCGTCGCGCCGGGCTCTCACCACCATCCGTGACGCGATCCGCCAGACCTGCCCGATCTCGTTGACCCAGGCGCGATCGTGGTGCGACAGCACGTCGACGGTGCGCTCACGGGCTCCTGGCCACTCGTCGAGCAGTTCGCCCAGTGCTCCGTGACGCTCGCTGAGCTCAGTGCGTGGAATGAGGTCGGTCAGCGCTTGATGCGGCAGCCCGAGTACCTCCTCCAAAGCCTGGACGGCGGGTACTGAGGCGGGCCGAGCCTTGCCGTGCTGCCAGTCGCCCAGGGTGGACACCCCGATCGGGTATCCGCGCGCTGCGAGACGTTTGCAGACCACCTGCAGAGTCAGCCTTCGATGCCGAATCGCCATCCGGAGCAGGTCGTGGAAGCTCACCAAAGTCTGGTCCGGAAATCCGGACCCGACGCGGACGGTCCCCTGGGGGCTAGGCATAGGTCGATCCCTGGTATGCGTGACTCGATCACACAGGAAGCACGAAATTCGAACAATTATAAGCGTGCGTCCGAACGGGAGCAAACGCAACCGCACCAGGGGCGTCAAACATCTCCGGGCTTGACCTTCCGGCGCTACGCCGGCCGGAGCGGGAAGTCTAGACAGTCGCGCAGCGACCGTCCATATCCCTTAAGGCTCCGGATATTCGGATATTGCGACGGGTCCCGGGCCGTCACAGGATGCCAACCAGCCTGTGAACGCCCGCCGATCCGGCCCGTCCTCTGGAGGTCTGCCCATGTCACGTCGATTGGTCCGGTACAGACTCGGCAGGCGCGCACGCCACGCCCTGGGCACGTCTCTGAGCCTGGCGCTCGTCATCACGGCCGCGCTCGCGGGACCGCAGGCGGTGCGCCAGGCGTACGCGGCGGTCACGGATCCCGCCAGCGTCGTAAACACCCTGATAGGTTCGCAGAACCACGGCGAGACCGTGCCGGGAGCGGCGACGCCCTTCGGAATGGTGCAGTGGAGCCCGGAGAACACGGCCGGGGACCAGACCCAGGAAGTGGAGCCGGGCGGGTACAGCTACGACGACCCGAAGATCCGCGGCTTCAGCCTCACCCACCTGTCCGGCACCGGCTGCGCGGGTGCCTCGGGCGACGTGCCGTTTCTGCCGATCACCTCTTCGGTGTCCACGTCCCCCAGCTCGGACACCTCCGACGCCACCTACGCCAGCACCTTCTCGCACGCGAACGAGACCGCCACCGCGGGCTACTACAAGGTCGGGCTGGATTCGGGCGTCACGGTCGAGCTGAGCGCGACCACGCACACCGGGGCGGGCCGGATCACCTACCCGACCGGCAGCCCGGCCTCGCTGCTGGTGCGCACCTCCAACTCGGAAGTCGGCAGCTCCGCGGCGAGCACCACCATCGACGCCGCGGCGAGCACCATCAGCGGATCGGTGACCAGCGGAAACTTCTGCGGCTACATCAACCCGATCGACCAGCGCAGCTACTACACCCTGTACTTCGTCGCAGCCTTCGACCACCCGATGACCTCCACGGGGACGTGGAACAACGGCACGGTCACCGCCGGCGGGACCAGCGCCAGCGGCGGCACCGGTTGGGATTCCAACGGCTTCCCGGTCGCCGGAAACGGTTCCGGAGGCTACGTCACCTTCGACACCTCCGCCGGCAGCACCGTGGGCGTGCGGGTCGGCATCTCCTACGTCAGCCAAGCCAACGCCCAGGCCAATCTGAACGCCGAGAACCCCGCGGGGACCAGCTTCGACACGGTGCGGCAGCAGGCCCACGACGCCTGGAACACCGCGCTGGACCGGATCGGCGTCAGCGGCGGCACCGGCGCCCAACAAGCCACGTTCTACACCGCCCTGTACCACTCCCTGCTGCATCCCAACGTGTTCAGCGACGTCAACGGCCAGTACATGGGCATGGACGAACAGGTGCACGCGGTTTCCGGGGCGCAGAAGGCCCAGTACGCCAACTTCTCCGGCTGGGACGTCTACCGGGACCAGGTGCAGCTCGTCACGTTGCTGGAACCGGACGTCGGCGCCGACATGGCCCAGTCGTTGTACAACCAGGCCAGCCAGAACAACGGCGTGTGGGACCGCTGGACGCACAACCAGGGCGGCACCCACGTGATGACCGGCGACCCCGGGCACGCCGCGGTCTCGAGCATCTACGCCTTCGGGGGCACTTCCTTCGACGCCGCCGGCGCCCTCGCGTCGATGGTGCACGCCGCTACCACGGTCACGTCCGACGATCTCAGCTCGGCCGGCTGGAACGTGATGGTGGTGGGCGAACGGCCCTCGCTCGACAAGTACCTCTCGCTCGGCTACGTGCCCGCTGACAGCAACGCCTGGGGCGGGGCCGGCGAGACGCTGGAGGACGGAGCCGCCGACTTCGGGATATCCACCCTCGCCGGGCGACTCGGCGACACCTCGACGGCGGCCACGTTCCTCAACCGGGCGCAGGGCTGGAAGAAGGTCTTCAACGCGGCCAACGGCGGCTACATCCAGCAGCGCAACTCCGACGGCACCTGGCCCTCGTTCAGCCCGGGCACCGAGGACGGCTTCGCCGAGGGCAGCGCGGCCCAGTACACGTGGATGGTGCCGTACAACGTCAACGGGTTGTTCACCGCGATGGGCGGCAACGCCACGGCGGCGTCCCGGCTGGACCAGTACTTCCACAACGCGGACGGCACCTGGGCTCTGACCGGCGGCGACGGCACCACGTCCGACCTGAGCAACGAGCCGTCGATCGGCGACCCGTGGCTGTACGACTTCGCCGGGCAGCCGTATCAGACCCAGAACACCGTGCGGCAGGTCGTCGACACGCTGTGGAGCGACACCCCCGGCGGCATCCCGGGGCAGGACGACCTCGGCGCCATGTCGTCCTGGTACGTGTGGGCCGCGACGGGCCTGTACCCCCTGGCGCCGGGCCGCTCCGAACTGCTGCTCGGCTCGCCGCTGTTCACGCAGGTCGTCGTCCATCGCAGCAACGGCGTGACGATCACCGTCAACGCACCCGCGGCGGCGACCGGCGCTCCGTACGTCCAGAGCCTGAACGTCAACGGCGCGCCGTCGACCAAGCCCTGGTTGCCGGAGTCGTTCGTCGCCGGCGGCGGCACCCTCGACGAAACCCTCGGCACCAGCGCGAACACCTCGTGGGGCGCGGCCGCGTCCGACGCCCCGCCGTCCTTCGACACCGGATCGGCTCCAGGCAATGACTTCTCGTTGGCGGTCGGTCCTTCGTCGGGTTCGGTGGTGGCTGGTTCTTCGGCTACTGCGACGGTGAACACCGCCGTGGTGTCGGGGTCGGCGCAGTCGGTGGCGCTGAGTGCCGGCGGACTTCCCACTGGCGCGACGGCCTCGTTCAGCCCGTCATCGGTGACCGCCGGCGGATCGAGCACGGTGACGATCTCCACGTCGGCATCGACCCCGGCCGGCACCTACCCGGTCTCGATCACCGGGTCGGCCGGGTCGGCGACACATTCGGTGACCTACGCGTTGACGGTCACCGGTTCCAGCGGCGGCGGGATCTCGAACGGTCCACACACGCTGATCGCTTCCGGCAAGGCGCTGGACGATCCGAATCACTCCACGACAGCGGGAACGCAACTGATCACCTGGACCCCGACCGGCGGCAGCAACCAGAGCTGGGTGTTCACGCAGCAGTCCGACGGTTCCTATCAGATCGTGAACGGCCAATCGAACCTGTGCATCGACGTCTCGGGAGCGTCCACCTCCCCCGGCGCACAGGTGATCCAATGGACCTGCCATGGCGGCGCCAACCAGCACTGGATCATCACACCGCTCACCAGCGGCAGCGGCTACACCATCGCCTCGCAGAACAGCGGACTGTTGCTGACCACCGCCTCGAACGCGGACGGATCGCTGGTGACGCAACAGGCCAACAGCGGCTCGGCCCTCCAGCAGTGGACCATCAGCTGAGAGCACAGCCGACCGGGGCCCGGTAGCCTTCCGCGGCTCAAGGCTCTGGCCGATCCAGCCAGGAGAAGGGCGGCCGGTGCGCCGAGGCCGGCCGCCCGCTCGAGTCCCGAGTCCCGGATCTGCGCGGCGAGGACGTGCTGGCCGCTGGCCGCTGGCATCCGGGATCCAGGATCCGGCATCCGGCATCCGGCATCCGGCATCAGGCATCAGGCATCAGGCATCCGCGGCGGTCGGCGGTCGGCGGTCGGCGGTCGGCGGTCGACGGTCGACGGCGCCATGCTGATCGCGCTCGACAACGGCAGGCGGTTCTGCCCATTCCCACGCCCTGCCAGTCCATCGGCGATGACGCCCTGGATCACCCTGAGCAGGGTCCTGCTGCGCGAGTGTTCCTCGGCTGAGTGCGTGCCGATCAGCCGCGCAGATACGACGGCGTGGCCAGCATGCTCCCAGTGATGGCCGCGACGAAAGCGGCGGTGATCGGGTCCGGCCGGACCCGCGTGTAGACCGACAGTTCGCGGCTGACCGGCGGCTCCGGCCACAGCAGCCGGCCGGCGAAGCCCGGTGGTACGACGTTGCCCGGGACGAGCGTCAGCCCCAGTCCCTCCTCGGCGAGCGACAGGGCCGAGGGCGCCTGTTCGGTGCGGATCGCCGGGAGCGGTTCGAAGCCGGCCGCGCCGCAGGCGGCGTCGAGGATGTCGCACAGTCCGCTCGGCGGGGTGAAGTGCACCCAGTGCCGTCCGGCCAGGTCGGCGAGGCGGACGGTGTCCCCGGCCGGTCCCAGATCGGTGTCGGCCGGAGCGGCGACGACGAACTCCTCGACGCCGATCGCCGCGACCGGGCCGCTCCAGTTCGGCGGGGTGGGGCCGACCGCGACGTCGGCCTGCCCGGCTTCCATGGCGGCGATGAGGTCTTCGGTGCGGCGGAACTCGACGAGGCGGACCTGGACGTCCGGGTAGCTCGCGCGCCAGTGACGCAGGGCCTTGGGCAGGACCCCGACGCTGATCGAGTACAGCGTGCCGACGTGCAGCTCGCCGGCGTCCACCCCCGAGGCACGCTTGGCCGCGCTCGCCGTGCGCTCGGCGTGGGCGAGGCTGGCCCGGGCGTGCGGCAGAGCCGTCCGGCCCGCCGGGGTGAGGCGGATGTCGCGCGGCAGGCGTTCCAGGAGCGGGCCGCCCAGCTCTCGTTCCAGCGCCTGGATCTGGTGCGACAGACCGGGCTGCGAGACGTGCAGCTCAGCGGCGGCCGCGGTGAAGGATCCGGTGTCGACGACGGCGACGAAGTACTCGAGTTGACGCAGAGTGACTGCCATGCATCCAGGTTATCGCAATCAGAACTTCTACAAGTTGGACATATGGGAACCGTGCGCGGAGGATGAACGCATCGGTTCGGCAGCACGCTGAGCCACTTGATGATCACGGAGTCCACTATGTCTTCCGGTCGCTTCCCGCACCGCACGGTGCGCGCGTTGACCGTCTCAGGGTGCGCGGGTCTGCTCGCGCTCACCGCCGCCTGCGGTGCCGGCCACCCGGCGGCCAAGCAGGCCGCAGCTGCCGCGCCGGCCGGTGTGGCGCTGGCCGCGGACGCCAGGGGCACGCACGACACCCCCGGGCCCAACCCATACCAGTACTTGCCGCACGTACCGTCCTTCGACGTCGACAGCACCACCGTGAAGAACGGCAGACCGCTGCCGGCCGCCCAGCTGTCCGGCCTGTTCGGAGCCCCCGGCGGCAAGGACGTCTCGCCGGAGCTGTCGTGGTCGGGCTTCCCCAAGGCGACCAAGAGCTTCGTGGTCACCATGTACGACCCGCAGGCCCCGACCGGAAGCGGTTTCTGGCACTGGGTCGTGGCCGACATCCCGGCCGGCACCACCTCCCTGCCGCTGAACGCCGGCGCGCCGAACAGCACCGCGCTGCCGGCCGGTGCGCTGGAGCTCGGCGGCGACGCCGGGATGCACCGCTACGTCGGCGGCGCCCCGCCGAAGGGCAGCGGCAAGCACTACTACTACATCACCGTCACCGCACTGGACGTCCCGAAGTCCGGCGTCGGCGCGGACGCCAGCGGCGCCTTCCTCGGCTTCACCATCGCAGGCCACACCATCGCGCGCGCCACCATCATCTGCCCGACCGAACTGAAGTAGCCCTGATCCGTCATCGACGCTGCCGCCCCCTTGGAGGGCTTTCCCATGCGTGACCTTCGCATCCTGGCCCTGCACGGCTACCACGGCAGCGCCGACATCCTGCGCCGGCAGCTGCACCCGCTGGCCTCGTCCCTGCGCGGCGTGGAGTTCGTCCACGTCGACGCCCCGTCGCTGGCCGAGCGGGACTTCGGCTGGTGGCACTCCCCCGCGCGCGGCTGGGACCGCAGCCGCGCGTGGGCCCTGGACCTGTTCGCCGCACAGCCCCGATTCGACGGCGTCTTCGGCTTCAGCCAGGGCGCTGCGATGACCGGACTCCTGGCCGGGATGCGGGGCGCGCAGCTCGGCGACCCGCAGTCGCCGATCGCGTTCGACTTCGCGGTCATGGTCGGCGGCTTCAAGAACGACGCACCAGAACACGCCGAGATCTACCGCTCCCGGTTCACCGTCCCGTCGGTCCACATCATCGGCCACGCCGACCGGGTCATCCCCCCGCCCGAGTCCCGGGACCTCGCCGAGCAGTTCGTCGATCCCGTGATCCTCACCCACGGCGGGGGCCACGTCGTCCCGAACACCCCCGCGGTGGTCGACGGCCTCACCCGGTTCCTGGACCGCGCGCGTGACAGACTGGAGCCATGATCGGCACCCCGTCCGCCGATGAGAACCTCGCGCGCCTGCGGCTGCTGCGGCGCGCGAAGGACCTCATGGACCGGGACTGGGCTGAGCCGATCGACCTGGACGCCGTCGCCGCGCACGCGGGCTACTCGCGCTATCACTTCATCCGGCTGTTCAAGCAGGCCTACGCCGAAACCCCGGGGCAGTACCTGTCCCGGCGCCGGGTCGAGCGCTCACAGGAACTGCTGCGCAGCGCCAACCTCACCGTCACGGAGATCTGCGTGGCCGTCGGCTTCGAGAGCCTGGGCAGCTTCTGCACCCGGTTCAAGCAGGTCACTGGGCAGACACCGACCGAGTTCCGGCAGGCGGCACTGCGCGACCGGCCCGCACCGATCCCCGGCTGCTTCGTCCTGCTGTGGGCCGGCGGCTTCCGGAACCCCGGCGCAACTTTCGAGAAGGCGGATGATCCCCCGGCGTCCTAACTTGGCTCCACGGGCGCTCCGGCGCCTCCCCGACGAAAGGAACGCGCATGATCACCGGGCTGAAGATCTCCACCATCTGGGTCCTCGACCAGGACTCGGCTCTGGATTTCTACACGAAGAAGCTGGGGTTCGAGGTACGCAGCGACACCCGGATGGGCCCGGACGCGCGCTGGGTGACGGTCGGTGCCGAGGGCCAGCCCGACCTCGAGCTGGCGCTGATGAAGCCCGGACCGCCGGCGGTCGACCCGGAGTCGGCCGAGCAGCTCAGGACGCTGGTCGCCAAGGGCGTGCTCGGCGCCGGCGTGATCGGCACCGACGACTGCCAGGCCGCCTACGAGGAACTGTCCGCCCGCGGCGTCGAGTTCGTCCAGCCGCCGAAGAAGCGTCCGTACGGTGTCGAAGCCCTGTTCCGTGACGACTCAGGGAACTGGTTCAGTCTGACGGAGCGCAGCGAAACCCTCGACGAGAGCATCGGCTGGGACTGAACCGATCCCCGCGAGTCGCCCATGATGCGCTCTCGGGCTCGGGCTCGGCTCGCGCTCGTGGTCAGGTGCGATAGAGCTCGGCAAGAAGCTCGAGCACGGCGCGGGTGGCCGGGTGGGGGTCGTCGCGCCACCAGGTCAGTCGTACGGCGACCGGTTCGGCGTCGCGCACCGGCAGGTAGACGATGCCGGGCCGGGGATACTGGTCGACGACGGCCTGCGCGGTGACCCCCACGCAGCGGCCGGTGGCGATGACCGTGAGCCAGTCGTCGATGTCGCGGCTCTCCTGGGTCGCGGGGCGCGCGTCCGCGGGCCACAGATCCGCGCTGGTCGTTCCGGTGCGCTGGTCGACGAGCAGCACGCGGCTGCTGAGATCGGCCAGGCGCACCGAGCGGCGCCGCGCCAGGGGGTCGGAGGCGGCCAGGGCGCACCAGCGAGTTTCCAGACCCACGATGGCGCCCTCGAAACGGCGGTCCTCCAGCGGCCGACGGATGACCGCCAGGTCCGCGGTGCCCTCGGCCAGGCCGGCGGTCGGGGAGTTGATGCGGAGCAGGTGCATCTGCGTCTCCGGGTGCGCTTCCCGCCACCGGTGTTGGAAGGCGAGTGTGCGTCGGCCCAGTGCCGACCAGGCGTGGCCGATCCGTAGTTCGGCGTGGCCCGACCTCGCCTCCTGCACCAGGTTGTCGACCTCGGCCAGCACGCGCCGGGCGTGCGCCACGACGCGCAGTCCGACCGCGGTCGGCGAGGTTTCGCGGGACGTGCGGCGCAGCAGCCGTACGCCGAGGCGCTTCTCGAGCGCTGAGAGCGTGCGGGAGACCGCAGCCTGGGAGACGCCCAAAGAGATCGCGGCGTCGGTGAACGTGCCCTCGTCCACGATCGCGATGAGGCAGCGCAGCTGACGCAGCTCGACATCCATAACCAAAGCGTATAGCCGACGAGCTGTATGCATTTTGCGCACGGTCCGGCGCGGCACAGGATCGACGCATGCCAGCAGCCCCCACTCGCGCCGCGGACCGCGCCGTCCTCCCCACGAAGCGTGGTGTCGGGCCCGGCGCCACACCCGGCGCCACGCCCGGCAGCGTGCCCTTGGCCGGGGTCTGCACGATGCTCGCCAGCGGCCTCTCGACCCAGCTCGGCGCCGCGATCGGGTCGCTGGCCTTCGCGGCGCTCGGCCCGGTCGGCGTCGTCGCGATCCGGCAGTACGTCGCGGCGGCGGTGCTGCTCGCCGTCGGCCGGCCCCGCCTTCGGTCCTTCACGCGGCACCAGTGGGGGCCGGTGCTGCTGCTCGCGGCCGTCTTCGGCGTGGTGAACCTGTCGCTCTACACCGCGATCGACCGGATCGGTCTCGGCGAGGCGGTCACCCTGGAGTTCCTCGGCCCCCTCACGATCGCGCTGGCCGGCTCGCGCAGACGCGTGGACCTGGCCTGCGCCGTCCTCGCCGCGGCGGGGGTCGTCGCGCTGATGCGTCCGCGTCCCACCGCCGACTACCTCGGCATGGGGCTCGCCCTGCTCGCCGCCGCCTGCTGGGCCTTCTACATCCTTCTCAACCGTTCCATCGGGCAGCGCATCCCCGGTGCGCAGGGCACGGCGGCCGCGGCGGGGCTGTCCGCCCTGGTCTACGTGCCGCTCGGGGCCGGCGTCGCCGTGCACCACACGCCTTCCGCCGGTGCGGTCGGTGCGGCTGTCACGGCCGGGGTCCTGTCCTCCGCCGTGCCGTTCCTCGCGGACCTGTTCACGCTGCGCCGCGTTCCCGCTCAGGCGTTCGGACTGTTCATGAGCGTCAACCCGGTGCTCGCCGCGGTCGTCGGTACGCTCGTTCTGGGACAGAGACTCGACGTGATCGCCTGGCTGAGCATCGCGGCGATCATCGCGGCCAACGCCATCAGCATCCTCACTCAGCCGAGGCGCGGTTGACGCCATCACGGCGCTTGACGTATCCCGAAGCCCTTATCAAGATCATTCCACTGTCGCAAAGGAGCCCCCATGCCCGGTGTCACGCTGACCGATCATCTCTTCTCCGTCCCCCTCGACCACGATCAGCCCGAAGGCGAGCACACCGAGGTCTACGCGCGCGAGGTGGTGGCCGCCGGACGCGAACGCGAGCGGCTGCCCTGGCTGCTGTTCCTGCAAGGCGGCCCCGGCATGGTGCCGCCGCGTCCGGTCGGCCGGGACTCCTGGCTGGACCGCGCCCTCGACGACTACCGCGTCCTCCTGCTCGACCAGCGCGGCACCGGCCGCTCCAGCCCGATCACCCGCCAGACGCTCCCGGCCCGCGGCGAGCCCGCCGCGCAGGCCGACTACCTCGCGCACTTCCGCGCCGACTCCATCGTCCGCGACGCCGAACTGATCAGGCGCGAGCTGACCGACGAACCGTGGTCGGTGCTCGGCCAGAGCTTCGGCGGCATGTGCGCCGTCACCTACCTCTCGCTCGCGCCCGAGGGCCTGCGCGAGGCGATCATCACCGGCGGCCTTCCCGGACTGCGCATCGCCGCCGACGACGTCTACCGCGCCACCTATTCGCGCGTGCACCGCAAGAACACCGCTTTCTATCGCCGGTACCCGCAGGACGCCGCCGCGGTCCGCCGCGTCGCCGCGCACCTGATCGAGCGTCCGGCGGCGCTGCCGGACGGATCCTTGCTGACCGTCGAGGCCTTCCAGTCACTCGGGCTGATGCTCGGCGCGGGCGACGGCGCGGACGTGCTGCACTACCTGCTCGAGAACACCTGGGCCGGAGCGGAGTTGTCCGACGGCTTCCTCGCCCGCGCCGCGGCTCTCCTCAGCTACGCCCAACTGCCGCTGAACCCGCTCATGCACGAGCTCTCCTACGCCCAGAGCAGCACCGGAGCGACGAACTGGGCGGCCGAGCGAGTCCGCGCCGAGTTTCCCCAGTTCGACGCCCGCATGGCGTTGGCCGGCGACGACCCGGTGCTGTTCACCGGCGAGATGACCTACCCGTGGCAGTTCGACCAGCCCTGCCTCGCGCCGCTGCGCGCGGCCGCCGAGGCGTTGGCCGCCCGCGAGGACTGGCCCGACCTCTACGATCCTCAGCGCCTGGCCGCGAACGAGGTTCCGGTGGTTGCCGCCCTGTACCTCGACGACATGTACGTCGATGCCACGTACTCGCTACCGACCGCCGAGGCCATCAGGGGTCTGCGGCTGTGGGCGACGAACGAGTACGAGCACGACGGGCTTCGCACCAGCGGCGGGCGGGTGCTCGACCACCTGCTGCGGATGCTGCGCGGCCAGATCTGAGGTGAGGCGCGGGCTCCAGTGACGGTGACCAGCCGGTAGGCATGTCGGCGGCCCTGGCTGCGGCGCGTTCCCGAGCCGCTTCGCCAACGCGGCGGTAGCGTTCGCTGACTCACGTCTCAGCCGCACGGCGCTTCAGAATCTCCACCTGCACCGTCGAGCCCTCGGCGCGCCAGACGATGTCGTCCACCAGCGCGGACAGGATCGCCCATCCGAACTCGTCACTCTGCGGTGGCGCCGAGTCCCGGGCCCGGCGGCCGAGCACGACCCGCAGCGTCGAGGGGTCGAGGACGAAGCGGCACTCCAGGTCGCCGACACCCGCGCCGTCGGCGGCCTGTCCGTCCCGGACCGTGTGGCGCAGCAGCAGGCCGGAAGCCTCGTCGACCGCCAGCCGCAGGTCGGCGACCTCCGGCAGCGTGCACCCGAACCGCGTCGCGACGTGCGCGGCGGCCGACCGGATGACGGCCAGGTAGTCGGGGTCGGCGGGCACCTGGATCAACACGCTCTCCACCGCGTCCGCCACGGAGGATGCTCGCTCGGATTGTGCTTCAGGATCCATGTGTCTGCTCTCCGGCGGTACTTCGTTTACAGGCAGCCGTCGATCACCAGGCGCGACCTAGCGCCGCCGCATCATCATCACGACAAGGACGATGATGAGTATGAGGACAATGGCGCCTACGCTGATGTACATCTGAGCCTCCTGGGCAGCTGAATTATCGGTTTCTGCGTTCGAACCGGCTCCTTATGGCCATGGATGCGGCGAGTAAACAAGGCTCGAACGATGGCCGGCTTTCAGGCCCGTGCGCTCGCCCGGAAAAGGCGAGCCCGATCGCGGCGATCCCCGTACAGTCCGATCATGAACGTCTCCGCCTCGGCCCTCAACGACATGGCCGTGCACCTGACCGGTAGGAGCGCCCGCTCGAAGGCGACCTCGACCGAACGGTGCCGGAAGCACGGGTACGCAGTGGGCCACACGTGCCTGCCGGTTCCCGCCGGGATGCCCGCGTCGGCGCTGGTCAAGGAGCTGAACAAGCTGTTCGGTCAGCCGCAGCGGCTGATCGTCGACGGTGTCGCCGTACCGCTGCCGGCCTGGCATTCGGGGCCGGCGGCGATCGAGGTGTTCGCCGGTGGGCTGGACCAGCTGAATGCCTGGCCGCACAACGCCTGGTGGATCGGCTGCGGAGTGGCGGGATCGCGCGTGATCTTGTTCGTCGCGCGGCGCGCGTTGCTCGCGGCGGATGCGCTTCCGGACGACGCTTCACTGGTGGAGCGCCTTGTCGCCCTGACGGACCGGAACAGTGCTGGGCCGTACGCGGTCGACTGGGTGTCCGTCGAAGACCGGCTGGGTACCGCGCTGCCGGCCGACTACAAAGAATTCGTGGCGGCCTTCGGCCCAGGACTCTTCGGCTACGACGCGAATCTGAGCTGGCTCAATGTCCATGTCCCCGATGCCGATTTCGAGTCCTGGGACCTGTTTTACAATGTCTCGTGGATGTCGGCCTACGCGGCTGTGAATCCCGTCAACCGCTGGCAGCAGTTCGGTCTCTTCCCTGATCCAGGGGGACTTCTCCTCTGGGCGAGCACCGAGCGGGGCCACCGCTTCTTCTGGTTGACCGAAGGTCGGGACCCGAACCGTTGGCCGATCCTGGCGCACAACCGCGACGATCTCCGGTGGCACCGGTTCGACGGCACGGCGGTCGAGTGGGTCGTCGGGCTGCTGACCGACCCGGCTCAGGAATTCTCCGAAGCCGACCGCATCGACCGGCCCTGGTTCGGTGAGTAATCGAAAGCCGGCCGCCGCGCTCACCGCAGGTGAGAGCTGACAACGACGACCAGGACGACCAATCCGAGCAGCCGCCGGAAGTAGTTCACGCCTTGCGTCAGCTCCAGGTAGGCCCAGGTGAACAAGAAGGCCGAGCTGGCGAAGCCCGCTGCGCTCCGCCAGTGGCCGCCGCCGGAGATCCCGGCGAGGGCAGCGAACACCAGCCAGCCGATCAGCGGCAGATTGGGCGCCTGAGCGAGGACGACTTTGCCGTCGGCGTCGCGCCAGAACCGCATACGGCCGGCCGATTTCGGTTCTGGGGGAACGGAGATGATGGGAGCACCTTCTTTCTCGGCGGCCCGCTGTATGCGGGCAGCGGCCGGATCTGGACACTAGCGGGATCGCTCGGGTACCCGCATCAGGGACGTCGAGCTACACTGGCCACGGTTCTGCGACGCCCCAGCCCCCGGCGCCGTGCATCGGTCGACACGTCGGTTCAGTCGGCGACAGCGCTGGGGATTCCATGGGTCCTTTCCCGAACAGACCTCGTCAGCACCGCAGGACATCATGCTGGTCGGCCTTCGACGTCGTGGCGCACGCCGAAAACCTCATGCAAGACGCGTGGCTTCAGATGTTGCACGGCGAGTGCGACTACACCGGAGCCGAGATGCACGCCGCGTCAGTCCGCTGCGACACCTCGCGGCGCCGCCTCGCCGCCGCTCTGCTCGGGCGCGATCCCGACACGATCGCCGCGGCCTACGCCGATCTGGAAGGCAGGCTCGTCAGCGCCCGCATCGCGGCACGTGCTTACGAACAAGCTCGTGACGCGCTGGACCACGAGCTCAGGGGCATGTACCGCCGAGCCGACGACCGGTTCTTCGACCAGCACCCGAGCCGCGGATGGGTGCCGGTGAAACGTGACGGATCGGCGTCCCGGCACCGGTCCATACGGAGTTTGCGGGCCTTGCTCACTCTCGGCTGGCTCTCCCAGCTTGTCCTGGCCTGTTTGCGCTCGTGAAGGTTGGGCAGCAGGAGGCCTCGCCCCGGAAACCAGGTGAGGGACAACGTATGAGCCAGGTCATCGAGTCGGTCGATGTGAACGTGCCGATCAGCACCGCGTACCAGCAGTGGACGCGGTTCGAGTCGTTCCCGCAGTTCATGGACGGCGTGGAAGCGGTCAGCCGGATCGACGACCGCCGCACGCACTGGGTGATCACGATGGGCAGCGTGCAGCGCGAGTTCGATGCCGAGATCACCGAGCAGCGCACCGACGAACGCATCGCGTGGCGGAGCACCGGCGGGGACACCAGCCACGCGGGGATGGTGACGTTCCAAAGCCTCGGCGACCACCTGACCCGGGTGACCGTGCAGCTGACCTGGCAGCCGAGCGGCCTGGCGGAGCGCGCCGGACACCTTCTGGGCATGGACGGGCATCAGGTCCGGGACGACACGGCCAGGTTCAAGACGTTCGTCGAGCGGCTCAGTGACGAGGCCGAGGCCGAGGCGTCGCAGCTAGGTGAGGAGTCGGTGGTCGAACAAGCCTGACCGGCGGGGGACTCCGGACTGCCGGAGACAAGCGAAGGAAGCCGAACGGGAGATCAGCGGTTCGGGCCGGCGACCCCCACGTCCCCCGGCAACGAGGCCCAGATCCGCGCCGCGGCCAGATCGCCGAGCGAGACGATGCCGACCGCGACCCCCCGCTCGAGCACCGCAACCCGCGACACCGAGTTCGCCCGCATCAGCTCCGCGGCCGCGTCCGCCTCGTCGGACGGCCCCACGCACAGCGGCCGGGCCGCCGCGCCGCCCCCGACCTGCGTGTCCGGGCCGTGGTCGTTCGCGAGGACGCGCATCATCAGGTCGCGGTAGGTGACCAGCCCCACGACCCCGGTACCGTCGACGACCAGCACCGATCCGACGCCCCGCTCGCGCATCAGCCTCGCCACGTCGCCCACCCTGGTCGCGGGCGGGACTTGGATCGGCATCGATGTCATCACCTCGCGCACCTTCTTGCCGCTCACAGTCAGCTCAGCCTCCTGGCTTGGTTCGGCTACAAGGGCTGACGTTTACCCGCCTGTTCAAGGAACATGCACGCGCGATCGCGGGCGGGAGAACCGGTGCTGGAGCGCCGGGTGGTCCGCCTCATCCACCGATCAGTCGGCGTCGTAATCCGGCCAATCATCGGGTCGCTTCGGGGCCGTCCTCCGGGCCCGCGCCGACTCGTACCACTCCTTCGCCTCGGCGCGGCGCCTCGTTCTGTTCAGCACGTCGCCGAGCAGCTCCATCCAATCGGCTTCCCGGTCGTAGTTCGCGCCGCTGTACTTGCGGGGGGAGGCGAGAGCCGCGCGCACGAACGGCTCGGCGATGTCGGAACGCTGCGTACGGGTCAGTATTCGAGCGAGGTCGATGTAGTCCTGAGGGTCGACGTCTTCGTCGGCGCGCTCGCCGGCCAGCTTCAGGTAACGCAGCGCTTCGGATTGCCGGCCGGCTTGGCGAAGAAGCCATTCGCCGAGTTTGAAAGCCGCTTTCGGGTGATCCCCGTCGACGGCCTGGCGGAGGTAACGCTCGGCAGCTGACGTGTCAGGCAATTGCCCGCTGTACCGCAAGCCCACCGCACCGACGATGAACGCGGCGTGTACGTGCCCTGATTCCGCGGCCGCCGTAAGATAGCGCAGCTCCTCGTCCGACCAGAACTGGTCCTCATCGCGCGCGTAAGGCTCCGATCTCGCCCTGGCCAACACGAAGGCGAGCTGCACCGCTGCCCTGGCATGACCCGCATCCGCCGCGAGGCGTAGATACAGACGGGCGCGTTCTTCCAGCCACTCAACCGAATGGAGATGTATCGGATTGTGATTGTGCGACCACGCGTCGTAGCGCATGCCGAGCGTGAACGCAGCTTCCACGTCCCCGCTCTCGGCCGCATTCCGCAGCGACCTTCGCTCTCGATACCCCACGATCGTGCTCTACCCATGAACGGGCGGACTGAGATGAACCGGACGCGAACCTCCGTGGAACGGAGTCACGGCGCCGCCACGTGCCGCTACCGGCGGTGACCGCGGCCGGCGGGGAAGGCGGACCAAGCCTCGCGCAGGTTGCGCAGCGCCGCCAGGATCTCCTCGTCGCCGGAGGTCAGGGTCGTGCGAAGGTGCGCGGAAGGGCGGCCGTCGCTGCGGTAGATGCCTCCGTAGCCGACCGTCGTGCCGTGCGCGTGGGCGAAGCCGACGAACTCGGCGGTGTCGCGGAGCGGAAGCCGGATCCACTGGGATGGGCCGATGCCGGCGGCCTCGTTGCGCCAGTCGGGCAGTTCGTCGTGGAGGAACGCCGTGGCAAGGTGCGTGCGGCGCTTCATCTCGGACCGGCGGTGCGCGGCGATGGGGCCGTGGTGCGGCAGCAGCTTGGCGAGGAGGATCTGGCTCGGCACCGATGATCCGGCGTCTGTTCGTGACTTGATACGCACCGCGGTCTCCACCAGGCTCGGGTGCAGGCGGATCCAGCCCATCTTCAGCCCGCCCCAGTAGATCTTGTTGAACGACCCGACCGTGACGATGTTCCGGTGCTCGGCGAGCGCCGCGACGGGGGTCGGGGCCGGCGGCGGGTGGTAGTCCGCGAGCGTGCGGTCGTCGAGCACGACGACGCCGTCCCGCGCCAGGCGCACCAGCGTCGAGCGGTCGGCGTCGGTGAGGCTGCGGCCGGTCGCGACGTTGCAGGTGGCCATCACCACGGCCAGCGTCGCGCGCGTCCGACGGGCCAGGCGCACGAGCGCGTCGGCGCCGACGGTGCCGTCGCCGGTGCGGACCGGCACGATGCGCGCGCCAACGCGGCGCAGCAGGTCCAGCGTGGTGGGGTACGTCGGCGATTCGACGATGACGACGTCGCCGGCCGAAAGCAGCATCTCGAACGCCAGCGAGAGCGACTGCGTGGCGCCCGTGGTCACCACGAGCGCTTCCGGCTTGGTCGGCAGGCCGTTCCCGCTCAGCGACGCGGCGATGGCCACGCGCGTGACATCGAGGCCTGCGATGGCGTAGCCGCTGCCCGGGCCATCGCCGTTCGGCTGTGCGGCGAGCAGATCGTCGACGCTGAGGGTCAACGCCTCGCGCGGCAGGCCTGCGACGTCGGGGAAGGTGGCGGCGGCGACGCCCGGGCCGGTGCCGCTCCCGAGCCGGTACTTCCCACGGAGCCCGCGCGGCAACGGCGTTCGGGCAGCTACTCCGGACCGGCCCACGACGAAGGTGCCGGCACCCTGCACAGAGCGGACGATGCCGCGTTTGGCAAGAAGCTCCATACCGCGCGCCGTCGTACTCCGGCTGACATCCAACACCGCCGCCAGATTCCGCTCCGAGGGCAAGGCCCAACCCGCGAGCAGTTCCCCACGCTCCACAGCGCCTTCGATGGCGTCGGCCAGGCGCTGCGCGAGCGAGCCCGCACCGTTGCGCCACTCCCCCAAAAGCGCCGGCATCTCGTGGCCGGAAACAGCGCGCGAAGAATCCAATTCCGGCTCCAGTGGACACTGGCCAGCTGCTTAGCCTGCGTTTGCCCGACGGTCCCGACCCTATCTCCATCTCCATCTCCAGGAGCCGAGTCATGAACCTGCCCAGCCAGACGACGGTGTTGCAGGTGTCTGATACCCACCTGTCCCCCGACTTCGCCGCGAGCACCGAGATGTGGACAGCAGCAGTGCGCTACGTCGAACGGACCCGCCCCGACCTCGTCATCCACACCGGCGACGCCGTGCACGACGACCCGGACGACGACCGCGACCACGAGTACGCCGCCTTCCAGCTGCGCCGCCTCACCACCCCGTGGCGGATCGTCCCGGGCAACCACGACATCGGCGACAGCCCGCCCGACCCCTTCCGCGGCCTGGTCAGCACCGAACGGCTGGCGCGGTTCCGCCGCCACTTCGGCCCCGATCGGTGGTCGGTCACCATCGGCGGATGGCAGCTGATCGGCCTGAACTCACTGCTTTTCGACAACCACCTCGCCGCCGAGGAGGCCGACCAGTGGGACTGGCTGGAGCAACGCCTCCGGGAAGCAGACGGCCGTCCGGTCGGCCTGTTCATGCACAAGCCCCCGGCGATCGCCTCCCTCGACGAAGATCTGCACGTCAACAAATCGATCGGCCGGAAATCGCGCCGCCGCCTACTCGCTCTGACCGAGTCGGGCACCGTGAAGCTGATCGGCTCCGGACACCTGCACGAGCACGTCGTCCTCCACAGCCACGGCGCCCTGCTCGTCGGCGCGCCGGCGCTCGGGCCCACACCGGCCGGTACCGAGGCCTGGAATCTCGGGCTGCGCTGCAACGGCCTCGTCGAGTACCGCCTTTCGGGGGACACCGTGCGGCTCCGACTGCTTCGCGAGGCAGACCTCGCCCCGGACACACCCCGTCGGCGCCGGATCATCCCATCGGCCTACGCCCGCGCGTGCCCCGCCCCGCGCCTACCTAGCATCCAACAGGGGGCGGCAGACCTAGCAGACTCGTGCGGAAGGAACCGGCTCATGGCTGAGAACGGCACTCGCGTCAAGGCGGCGGACAACCCCATGGTGTACGTCGTCCTCGACGGCAAGCGGCGCGCGCTGGACGAACCGTCCTACGTCAACATCTTCAGCGACTGGGAGGGCATCGACGAGATCAACGTCGACGACCTCCCGGACGGCGGCGCCATCCAGGCCGGCTACATCGGCAGCGCGAACGGCGAGACCTACCTGATCGCCGACACCGTCAAGTACCGCATCAACGGCAACGCCACCGCCGACCGGCTGCACCTCAAGGTCGGCGAGCCCCGCATGCTGTCCACCGAGGAGTTCGGCGCGCTCAGCGACGGGGCGCAGCTCGGCTGACCGGGGCCGGAAGCGAGACCGGTCAGGCAGTTCGCGACGGCCCGGGACGCCCGGGCCGTCCGCATGCCTGGCGGTAGCCTGATGAAGGCAACCGACTCACGGCCGTCGAGGAACAGGATCCCACCGCAGCGTGCCCAAGCCAGAAGTCGCGCTCGAAACCGGATGCGCACCTTCGTCCACGTCGCCGCGCGCAGGCGCCGCCTATTCGGCAGGGGTCTCGGCGGGAGTCTCGGCGAGGACGTCGCGCGCTGTCCGCGGTTCCCGGCCGAGGAGCTTGCCGAGCAGCGGGTCGACTCCGGCGAAGCTCCCCTGCTGCGCCGCCTGGTAGAACCCGGCCAGGAGGCGCGCCATGTATTCCGGCGTACCGCGGCCGATCTGGGCCGCGACCCACTCGCTCTCGTCCACGGCCACGCACTCGACGGTGCGGCCGGTCAGCTCGGAGGCGATGGCGGCGATCTCCTGGAACGTCGGCGCGGCGCTCGCGGTCAGCGTCGTCGGGCCCTCGTGCGCACCGTCCGAGGCGAGGATGAGGGCGGCTGCTTCGGCGGCGTCCTCGCGCGCCGTCCAGGAAACCGGCCCGTCGCCGGGCACGGCGATCACGCCCGTCTCGCGCCACGGACCGGCGAGCCAGGTCAGGCTGTGGGCGTAGAAGCCGTTGCGCAGCGAGGTCCAGGGCAGGCCCGAGTCTACGAGCAGCTGCTCGGTCACGGCGTGGTCGTGGGCGGGACCGAACGCGCTGCCGAGGCCGGCGGCCTGGTGGCTGGTGTAGAGGACGCGGCCGACGCCCGCGGCGACGGCGGCGTCGATCGCGGTGCGGTGCAGGCTCACCGCGTCGGCGGTCGGGTCGTTGGTCGAGACCAGCAGGAGTTGGTCGGCGCCGTCGAAGGCGGCGGGCAGCGAGGCCGGGTCGGCGTAGTCGCCGCGCCGGACCGCGACGCCGCGGCGCGCGAAGCGTTCGGCCTTGGCGACGTCGCGGGCGACGACGACGATCTCCTCCGCCGGAAGGCGCTCCAACAGGTGTTCGACGGTGGCGCCGTTCAGTGCGCCGGTGGCTCCGGTGATGACGAGCATGGTCGGCTCCAGGTGGTGTTAATGATTCGGGGCACCGATGACCGTGTTATCGGTGATTCGCCTTCGACGTTATCATCGATAAATCAGCGATAACAACCATGCGTTATCATGGGAAACATGAGTGATCCCGGTGTGCCGCCGTCGCGCGACGCCGTCCGCGCCCGCCTGGTCGACGTCGCCGCGGGCCTGCTCGCCGCCCAGGGCCCCGAGGCGGTGACCACACGCTCGGTCGCCCTGGCCGCCGGCGTCCAGGCGCCGACGATCTACCGCCTGTTCGGCGACAAGAACGGGCTGCTGGAGGCCGTGGCCGAAAGCGGCTTCGCGGACTACGTCGCCCAGAAGCACCCGGTGGACGCGGACGACGATCCGGTCGAAGGCCTCCGCGCCGGCTGGAACCTGCACATCGGCTTCGGCCTGGCGAACCCGGCCTTGTTCCGCCTCATCCACACCGGGATGCTGACGCCCGACGGACGATCAGCCATCGAGGCCGGCGCCGACGTCCTGCGCCAGCGGGTGACCCGCGTCGCCCGCGCCGGACGCCTGCGCGTCCCCGAGCGGCGCGCGGTGGACCTGATCCACGCGGCCGGCACCGGCGTCGTGTTCGCCCTCATCGAGCAGCCCCCGGACACCCGCGACGAATCCCTGTCCGACCTGGCCTGGGAGGGGGTGTGCGCGACCATCCTGACCGGCGGCCACACCACCGCGCCCGCCGTCCCGGCCACCGCGGCCCTCACCCTGCGCGCCGCACTACCGGACCTCGCGATGTTCACACCGCACGAGCGCGCACTGTTCGGGGACTGGCTCGGCCGCGTCGCCGACGCGGAGGCGTAGGGGGTTGGTTCAGTGTGCTGCGCGAGTGCGGTTGGCCTGTTGCTGAAACCGCCTGCGAAGCGCAGGCCAACGCACCCAGCGCGCATAAAGCAGGCGCGCCGGGCAAACAGCGCCCCGAGCCCGCCGAGGCACCGGATCTCAACCAGACCAGCACCCGGCCACAACCCGGCTGGCACTACCAGCACCAGTGCCTAAAGCATGCGCGCCGTTTCAGCAGCGCCCCGAGCCCACCGAGGCACCGGATCTCAACGAGACCGGCACCCGGCTACAGCCCGGCTGGCGCTACCAGCACCAGTACCTAGAGCAGGCGCGCCGGTTAAACAGCGCCCAAGCCCGCCAAGGCACCGGATCTCAGCGAGACCAGCACCTGGACACAACCCGGCCGGCGCTACCAACACCAGTGCCTGAAGCAGGCGCGCCGTTCAGGCAGCGCCCCGAGCCCGCCGAGGCTGCTGACCGCGGGAACCGGGATTCCCCTGCGCGTTGCGGCTGCCGTGCGCGGGGCGCCCTCGCCGGCCGCGGCCTGAGCCGTTCGCGGCGCCTGAGCTGGGGCGGCGCGGGCGTTCGACCACCGGGTCCGGGATCGTGACCGGGATGCCGGTGGGTACCCGGGCTCCGGTGATGCGGGCCAGTTCCTCGTCGCCGGGCTGGGTGTGGGCGGTGTGCGGGGTGATGCCGGCGGCGGCCATCATGCGGGTCATGTCGCGGCGCTGGGTGGGCAGGACCAGGGTGACCACGGTGCCCGACTCGCCGGCGCGGGCGGTGCGGCCGCCGCGGTGCAGGTAGTCCTTGTGGTCGGTCGGGGGGTCGATGTTGACCACCAGGTCCAGGCCCTCGATGTGGATGCCGCGGGCCGCGACGTTCGTTGCGATCAGGGCGGTGACCTGGCCGTTGCGGAACTGCGTGAGGGTGCGGTTGCGCTGCGGCTGGGACTTGCCGCCGTGCAGTGCCGCCGCCTTCACGCCGTTGGCCAGCAGGTCGCGGACCAGGCGGTCGGCGCCGTGCCGGGTGTCGGTGAACATGATCAGGCCGCCGTCGCGGGAGGCGATGTGCGCGACCGTGGCGTTCTTGTCGCCGGGCTGGACGTGCACCAGGTGGTGCTCCATGGTGCTGATGCTGGCGGCCGACGGGTCCACCGAGTGCGTGACCGGGTCGGTGAGGAAGCGGCGCACCAGGCGGTCGATGTTGCGGTCCAGGGTGGCCGAGAAGAGCATCGTCTGCCCGCCCGGCGCGACCTGGTCGAGCAGTTCGGTGACGTCGGGCAGGAAGCCCATGTCGGCCATCTGGTCCGCCTCGTCCAGGACGGTGACGGCGACCTCGTCCAGGCGGCAGTCGCCGCGCTGGATCAGGTCCTTCAGGCGCCCGGGGGTGGCCACGACGACCTCCACGCCGTTGCGCAGCGCCTGCGCCTGGCGCCCGATCGACATCCCGCCGACGACGGTCGCCATCCGCACCTTGACCGCGTCGGCGTAGGGCGTCAGCGCCTCGGTGACCTGCTGGGCCAGCTCCCGCGTGGGGACCAGGACGAGCGCGAGCGGCTGGCGGGGCTCGGCCCGGCGCCCGGCGGTGCGCGCCAGCACGGCCAGGCCGAAGGCGATGGTCTTGCCCGAGCCGGTCCGGCCGCGGCCCAGCACGTCCCGCCCGGCCAGCGCGTTCGGCAGGGTCGCGGCCTGGATCGGGAACGGGGTCACGACGCCCTGCCGGGTCAGGGTGGCGAGCAGCGCCTGCGGCATGTCCAGCTCGCTGAAGTCCTCGACGGCGGGCAGCGCCGGGGTGTTGCTGACCGGGAGCGCGAACTCGCCGCCCGAGGGCGAGCCCTGGCGGCCGGCGGACGGGTTCCCGCCCCGGCGCGCGGGACGGCTGGGACGGTCAGAACGGTCGGAACGGTTCGGGCGGTCAGAACGGCTGGAACGGTCAGAACGGTTGGAGCGGGTCATAAAACCTTCTTCAAGAGGCACGTGGCACTAGGACGCCGGGCCGCACCGGACCGCAGAGGGGTCACGCGAACGAGCCGGAAAGACGTGGGGCGTGGACGGTGGAACCGTTCGGCACGTCACCTACGGTCGGTGCACACCCACGGCAGCGGGGCCAAATGGCGTCGGCACAAATGAAGTGCACCTATCGTCTCCAACCGGTAGGTGCACACAGGTTTCTGGAACCACAACCGCAACGAGTTCAAGTATAGCAGTCCAGGTCCTGATGAGAGCGCACCCTCAGACAAGACGTCGACAACGCGTGCGGGGGCGGGCGCGAGCACGGACAAGCGGAGTACATCAGCGCACTCATCCCTGCGTACTCAGCCTGGGGGCGGATGATCCACTCCGAGAACCCTCCCGCGGGCGGATGTCATGCCTCTGATACCTGCCTAACGTAGTGATCATGACCGGTAACCCTTTGCGCACCAAACGAATGGCCGCCGCGCTCGCCGCGGTGGCCATCGTCGCGGGCACCCTGGCGTCAGCCTCGGTATCCGCGTCGGCCGCCAGTCCCCCGGCCACGACCGCAGCCACAGCTACAACCGCCACGACCACCCTCGCCGCCTTGTCCGCCAACGGCGCCCACTTCGCAGTCGACATCCGCAGAACCGAATACGGCATCCCGCACATCCTCGCCGGCGACTACCCCAGCCTCGGCTACGGGTACGGCTACGCGTTCGCCCAGGACAACATCTGCGTCATGGCCGACCGGATGCTGACCGTGAGCGGCGACCGATCCGAGTTCTTCGGGCCGACCGCGACCGTCTCCGATCCGCTCAGCGGCCGGAACACCAATCTGGACAGCGACCTCTACTACCAGGGCGTGCGGCAGTCGGGCCTCGTGCAGCGCCTGCTCGCGCAGCCGGCGCCGCTCGGCCCGACGGCGCAGGTGCGCCAGCTGGTCGACGGCTACGTCGCCGGCTACAACCGCTACCTCCGGGACACCGGCGTGGCCAATCTGCCCGACGCCACCTGCCGCGGGCAGGCGTGGGTGCGCCCGATCACCGCGCTGGACCTGTGGGACAACATCCTCGACGTCGACCGGATCGCCGGAAGCTCACACTTCAAGGCCCCGATCGCCGACGCGGCTCCGCCGACCGCGGGGACGACCGCCGGGAAGACGGCGACCGCGACCGCGACCAATGCAGCTGCCAATGCCGCTCCACCACTGTCGGCCCTCCTTGACGGCATCACGCAAGCCCAGAACAAGAGCCTGGGCAGCAACGGCTGGGCCCTCGGCAAGGACGCCACCGCCGACCACGACGGCATGCTGCTCGCCAACCCGCACTATCCCTGGGCCGGCTACGCCCGCTTCTACCAGATCCAGTTGACGATCCCCGGCAAGATCGACGTGACCGGCGCCAGCCTCTACGGCTCCCCGGTGGTCGAGATCGGCCACACCAACGGCTTGGCCTGGACCCACACGGTGTCGACGGCGAACCGCTTCACCCTCTACCAACTGACCCTGGCCCCGGGTGACCCGACCAGCTACCTGGTCGACGGCAAGGCCGTGCCGATGACGCGACAGAAGGTGTCCGTCACGGTGCGCGGCGCCGACGGAAAGCTCTCCACCGTCGTCCGCACCCTCTACGGAACGAAGTACGGCCCCGTACTCGCCGACGGCTGGACCGCCACGAGCGCCGTCGCCCTCGACGACGCCAACGCCGACAACCTCCGCTCGATGAACGAGTGGCTGGCGATGGACACCTCGCAGAACCTCGACCAGCTCCACAAGGCACAGGACACGTATCAGGCCATTCCGTTCATCAACACCATCGCGACCGACGCCAGCGGCACCGCCTTCTACGGCGACGCCGGCGTGGTCCCGAACGTCACCGACGCCGAAGCCGCGCGCTGCATCGACACCCCGGCAGGCCGGCAGGCATTCCCGGAGACGTACATCATGGACGGCTCCACCTCCGCCTGCGCCTGGGGCACCGACCCCGACGCCATCACGCCGGGCATCTTCGGACCGTCCCACTACCCGCAGCTGACCCGCAGCGACTACGTCGCCAACTCCAACGACAGCGCCTGGCTCACCAACCCGGCGGCGCCGATCACCGGCTACCCCGCCATCTACGGCGACACCGCCACCCCGCGCTCGTTCCGAACCCGGCTCGGACTGACCATGATCGGCCAGCGGCTGGCCGGCACCGACGGCCTGGGCGCTCCCGGGTTCACCCTGAGCGATCTGCAAACCGTCGAGCTCAACGACCGCAACCTCACTGGCGAGACGGCCCGCGACGCGGTCGTCGCGATGTGCAAGGCGAACCCGGTCCTGACCGCCGACGACGGCACCCGCGTGGACGTCACCGCCGCCTGCTCCGCGCTCGCGTCCTGGGACGGCCGCGGCGACGCCGGGAGCCACGGCGAGCCGCTGTGGCAGGCGTTCTTCACGCATCTCGTCGACAACTTCAATCAGCAGACCTGGTGGCGGGTGCCCTTCGACCCGGCGCACCCGGTCACCACTCCCGGCGGGTTCGTCGCCGACGACCCGAACGTGCGGCACGCACTGGCCGACGCGGTGCAGATGTTCTCGGCCAGGAAGATCCCGGTGGACGCCGCACCCGGCGACGTCCAGAAATGGGACCGCGTCCCGCTGAACGGCTGCTCCGACGAGGAGGGCTGCTTCGACGTGGTCGGGGCGTCCCCCGACTCCGGCCAGAATTCCTCGGTCGCCGACGGCGCCTTCGGATCCAGCTTCATCATGACCGTCGAGCTGACGCCGTCCGGCCCGCACGCCCGGACCATCCTCACCTACTCCGAGTCGTCGAACCCTTCGTCACCGCACTACACCGACCAGACAGTTCTCTTCTCCCATAAGCAGTGGGTCACGGAAAGGTTCTCCGAGGCTGAGATCTACGCCGATCCGCAGCTGCAGAGCACGATCCTGATCGGATAGCGCCGCTCAAGCATCACGAACCGCTCGGGGTCCCGGTGCCGCCAGTGCAGGCGGCGCCGGGCTCCGGCGTCTGCGGGCCCTGCATGTACTTGCTGATGAACTTGGCGATCCGCGCGTCGGTGGCCGAGTCGACGTTGAGCTGCTTGCCCCAGGCGGTGACGGTGATCGGCGAGGGCTGGGTCGGGTACGGGCTCAGGACGGTGTAGGCCTTGCCGTGGACGTCGGAGGCGAGCGTGGCGATCTGGCCGGCGCCGATGCCTGGCTGGTAGGTGATCCAGACGGCGCCGTGCTCCATTGAATGGACGGCGTTCTCGTTGGCGACCGGCGCGGTGTAGACGCCGCAGTTGAGCCAGACCGGGGCGTGGTCGCCGCCGACCGGCGGGGTCTGCGGGTAGGTCACCGGGGTGGTGACGTGGTTGCGGCTCAGGCCGCTGAAGGAGGCCACCCCGGCTATGTTCGCCGAGGCCTGCGAGGCCAGGACGACGGCGGTGACGGTGCCGACGACGCCGACGGTCAGCACGGCCAGGATCCCGCGGAAGATCATCTTGCCGCGCCGGGCCCTGCGCTTCGCCTCGGCCTGCGCGGCGGCCACGCGTTCACGGGCCGCGGCGGCGCTCTTGGCCCTGCTGCTGGCGTTCTTCCCGGAGGCCATACCTGCTCCTAACGGCCGGGCCGCACCGTGGTCGCGGCCGATTACCTAATCTCCTAAGAAGATTAGTCGATTGGTGGTGGCGGCGGCTACGCCGGCCTCCGGCTCGGGCCGAGGACGGCTCACGCGGAGAACAGCAGCGCCAGGCCGCCGAGGGTGTAGCCGACCATGAGAGCCAGCAACGGCAGCTGGCTGCGGATCAGGGACTTGGGGAACAGCTCGGCGGCGCGGTCGTGCGCGGACACGGTGCCGATGATGTGGCCGATCACGACGCCGGCGACCTGGACCAGGGAGATCGTGCTCAGGCTGATCAGGCGGTAGTCGACGACGCGGCCGGCGGTGCCGAACAGGTTCGCGCCGTCCACGAGCGGATCGGAGGCGAGGATCAGCGCCTGCTGGCCGTTGAAGACCAGGAGCGAGAAGTAGTGCGCGATCACGTAGCCAGCCGCGATGGGGATCAGCGAGTGCGCGAACCGTCCGGCGGCCGCGCGTCCGGGCACGTCGCCGGTCCCGGCCAGCCGGGTCGACAGATACATGACCGCGCTGAAGCTGGCCGCGACGAACGCCACGACGGCGACCAGCCCGAGCGTGTTCGCCCACGTCACACCGAGCGGGCCGGACTGGACGTGCGCGGCCCAGGCCGGGGCGGCCGAGGCGCCGTCGAAGGCGGTCGAGCCGAGCATCACCGAGACGATCGCCACCAACCCCGGCGCGGTTTGCAGCGAGGCCAGTCCGTCCAGCGGATTGCGCAGGACGATCCGGCCGTCGTCGCGCCTACCAATCGGGGCCAGGCGTCCGATCAACGTCGAATAGGCCTCGAAGGCATCGCAACGGTCGAACCAGCCCGAGCCGAACACGGTCGCCGCGCCGACGTGGACGACGCCGTACACGCCGAACCACACCGCGAGCACGCGCGGATCGTCGCGGTTCGGACCGGCCAACTCCAGCCAGGTGAACGCCAGCAGCCCCACCGCGGCCGGGTAGTAGCCGACGCCCGCCGGAAGCCCGGCGAATCCTTGATCGGGGTCGCGGCGCAGCGCGGCGGAGATCGCCAGGTGCACCGTGCGCAGCGGGTTGAGCTGCCGCCAGATCGGGCCGAGCAGCAGCGAGGCGGGCACCAGCCCGACCCAGAACACGACGAAGACGAAGGTGGCGGTCGGGTTGAGGTCGTCGACGCGGCCGAACAGCGCCGCGACCGCGGTGAACCCGCCGAGCAGCAGTCCCAGTCCGCGCAGCAGCCACCGGGTCTCCGGGGCGTCGACGGCCATCGTGACCCAGCCCGGCAACGCCCGCCCGGCGCGCGCCCCGCGCAGTTTCGGCGTCGGCCACAGCACCAGCAGCGCCGCGAAGGACACCGCCACGGCCAGCCCGCCCCCGACCAGGACCGAGTTGAACGGGATCGGCAGGTCGCGGCGTCCGCCGACGCCGTGGGCCAGGATGACGACGTTCGACGGGGACATGGAGGATGCGGTCGGCGCGGATATGCCCGCCGGCAACGCCGGGCTCACTTCACTTCGATCTGCAGCAGCTGCAGGTTCGACTTGTGCGTCTCGACCTCGAAGATCCCGGGCAGGTTCGCGGTGAAGTCGATGGTCCCGGGCCGGCCGGCGGCGATCTCGATCTCCTTGTCGTAGCCGTGCAGGTGGACCTCGTCGTCGGCGTCGCTGGTCACGGTGAGCACGACCTGGTCGCCGAGGTGGACGGCGTGGACCGCGTCGGCCGGGCTGACCTTGTGGTGCGCGATCTGCACGGCGATCCGCACCGGACCCGCCCCTGCCCCGGTGGCGCCGGCCGCCGCCGCGGGCGTCGACGTGGCCGACGAGCACGCGGCGACGCCGAAGAGGCCGACGGCGAGCGCCACCAGCGGTATCGCCCGGGATCGACGACGGGCCATGGAGACTCCTCGGGGTCGCGGCGGACCGAACTCCAATCCACCTAAGTAGTTTGGGAGAATACGGTACACGGGTCCGCACGCCACCGTCCGCCCGGCGTCCGGCGCGCTATCGTGGCCGTGGTTCTAAGTCGGTTAGGACATGCGGAGGTGGTGGGATGGCGCTCGGTGAGACAGTGCGCGGCTTCGGCGAGCTGGAGTCCGAGATCATGGACTTCGTCTGGTCCGCCGACGGCCCGGCGCTGGTCCGGGAGGTCCGCGACGCCATCAACGAGCAGCGGCCGATCGCCTACAACTCGGTGCAGACGGTGATGGAGATCCTGCACCGCAAGGGCTGGCTGACCCGGGCCCGCGACGGCCGGGCGTTCCGCTACAACGCCGTGCACTCCCGCGAGGACTACGCCGCCTCCCTGATCGACCAGGTCTTCGAGTCCGGCGCGAACCGCACCGCGACCCTGGTCAAGCTGGTCGAGCAGATGGACCCGGCCGAGGCCGAGGAGCTGCGCGCCGCGCTGGCCGCCGCCAAGACTTCCGGGGCCCAGACTTTCGGGGCCCAGCGTGGCGGGGCCAAGGGCGGCGGGACCCAGAGCGGCGGGGCCTCGTGAAGATCGCGCTGATACTCGCCGCCTACGCGGCGCTGCTCGCGGTGGCCGGGCCGCGCCTGATGGCCCGCGCGGCGTGGACCACCCGCGCGCCCCGCCTGGCGATCGCCGCCTGGCAGGCGCTGTGCGCGGCGGTGGTGGCCTCGGTGCTGCTGGCCGGGCTGGCGCTCGCGGTGCCGACGATGCGGATCAGCGGCGGCCTGGCGATGCTGCTGCGGGCCTGCGGGATGGCGCTGCGTGCGCAGTACGCCACGCCGGGCGGGGCGGTGGTCAGCACCATCGGCGCCGGGCTCGCCGTGGCCGTGGCCGCGCGGCTGCTGTGGTGCCTGGGCGGCAGCCTGGCCTCGGCGCGCCGCGAGCGCACGCGGCACCGGCAGACCCTGGCCCTGGTCGGGGCGGTGCACGGCGACACCGGCGTGTCGGTGGTCCCCGACGGCCGCGCGGCCGCCTACTGCCTGCCCGGGCGCGGGCATCGCATCGTGCTGACCTCGGCGGCGCTGGCGAAACTGGGGCCGGGCGAGCTGGCGGCGGTGATCGCCCACGAGCGTGCGCACGTCCGCGGACGCCATCACCTGGCGCTGGCCTACGCCGACGCGATGGCCGCGGCGTTCCCGCGCGTCGGCCTGTTCGCCGCCGCGGCGACCGAGACCCGTCGCCTGGTGGAGTTGGCCGCCGACGACGCCGCGTGTGCGAGCACTGACGAGCTCACGCTGGCCGAGGCGCTGCTGTCGATGGCCGGGGCCGGCGCGCCGGTCGGCCCGGTCGCCGCGTTGGCCGCCGGCGGCGACGTCGGCGACCGGATCCGCCGCCTGATCGACGGACCACGTCCGCTGCCGCGCTGGGGCTCGCGGCTCGGGCTGGTCGCGGCGCTGGCGCTGATCGTGGTGCCGTTCGTGCTGGCGGCCGAGCCCGCGGTCGCCGTCGCGAGCATGAACTACTGCCCGCTGAACGTCCACACCTGCCCGATGCGCTGACCTTTCGGCGGAGATCGAACCGGAAGCCTCCCCCAACCGTGTCCACAGTGCGGACGTTGCGATCGCGACGCCAGGTTGGGAGGTGGCAGAGGCGATGGCCACATTTACCCCTGACCACCGCGGGTTCGAGCCGTGAACACGGTCAACGGCAGACCCGGCGCACCGCGGCAGGCCCACTGCGAGCAGGAGGACCTGCGGATCTCGCTCGGCGCGTATGTGCTCGACGCGCTGGACGAGGCCGAGTCGCAGCAGGTGCGCAAACACCTGCGGGAGTGCCTGCCGTGTCAGCACGAGTACGACGAGCTGGTCGAAGTGCGGATGGTCCTGGACCACGCCCGCGCGACGTCGGCGCTCGGCGCGTGGTCCTTCCTCGACGCCACACCGAGCGCGGCACCGCAGCCGACCGTTCCGGCCCCGAACCGCCGCCGAACCCGGCAGTCCCGCCCACCGCACCGACACCGGCGACGCCGCCGTCTCGGACTGGCGGCGGCCGGCGCGGTGCTGGCGGGCACCGCCGGGATCGGCGGCTTCCTTCTGGGCGACCTGGGCAACCTGGGCAACGTGGGCAGCGTCGGCGGCGTGACCGGCGGCCAGTCCGGCACGCCGCCGGGCACGCGCGCCGTCGCGGCCACCGGCGTGAACGGCATCACCGCCTCGATCCGCTTCCACCCCGAGTCCTGGGGCACCTCGATGCAGGTGACGATGAGCAACGTCCCGGCCGACTACACCTGCACGCTGACCGCGGTGGCCAAGGACGGACGCATCGAGACCGCCTCCACCTGGACCTCCGGCGCGCAGGGCGGGACCGTCACGGTGCCCGGCGCCGTCGCGTTACCGGCCTCCGCGATCGACCACTTCGACGTCGCCGTCGCGCCTGGGATCGATGTGATCGTCCCGGCCGGCTGACGCTCTGAGCAATCCGCCGTCAGCTCAAGGAGTGATGGTCAGGCTGAACTGCTGGGTGGCCTGCTGCCCGATGAAGTCGGTGAGCCGCACGGTGAAGGTGTAAGTGCCCGCCGTCGTCGGCGTTCCGGCGAGTTCGTCGTCGGCGTCACGCGGGTCGCTGAACGTCTGCACCGCGAGGCCCGGCGGCAGCTGCCCGCCGACGACGGCCCAGGTGTACGGCGCGGCCCCGCCGGACAGGAAGAAGTTCTGCGCGTACGCCTCGCCGACCGTCCCCGAGCTGAGCGTCGAGCCGATGCCGGGCAGCACGATGCTCAGCGGCTGGTCGGGATCGACAGTGATCTGATACGCCTGGTACAGAGGCTGACCCAGGTCGCCGGTGCCCTGCACGGTGAAGTTGTAGGTGTTGTTGACGTTCGACGCCGTGGCGGGCGTCCCGCTGACGAGCGCGCCGGACGGTCCGAAGGCGGAGGACAGGGACAGCCCGGCTGGTAACGCGCCGCTAACGATGCCGATCGTGCCGCCTGCGTTGTGGCTGGTGGGCAGGTGGCCCTGGTAGGCCCGGCCCGCGATGGAGTCGGGCAGTACGCAGGCCCCGTTGATCAGGAAGCTGCCGTCGGCGGTGCCGCACTGCAACTGGTCCGGCAGGCCCCGCACGGTGACCGTGATCTGGTAGGCAAGCGTGGAAGTCAGGTTTCCGTCGGTCGCCTTGAGGGTGAAGTCGAACGTTCCGGCCTGCGTGGGGTTCCCGCTGATGACGGTGCCGAGGCTCGAAGACTGGGCCGGCAGGGTCAGGCCGGGCGGGAGGCTGCCGGCGGTCAGGGCGTACGTGACGGTGGCTCCGGCGGCACCGGCCTTGGCCACCGCGACGGTCGCGGAGTAGCCGTCGGGCGCCGTCGTGACTCCGGGCGGCAGCGCGCAGACGCTGCCGTGCAGCGCCTCGCCGTCGGCCGCCGGACACTGCAGTCGAATACTCGGGGGCGGGTAGGCGGTGTCGGCCTTGGCCGCCGCCGATCCGGCAGCCACCCCCACCAACACCGCCGCCGTACTCACCGTACTCACCGTGCTCGCCAGAAGCGCGAGCGTGGCGTTCACCATGCGTCTCACCGTGGTCCTCCTTCGGTCAACCTTGCCGGTTCGGACACGAAGCGAGGCCGGCGCGCGCTGCGGCGGACACTCCCGCCGAGCGGCCGGGCCGGACCTCGCCGCCCCGAAACGGGGCCCGGACGGCTGCGGTTCAGCACCTGGATCGGCTGATGAGACGCGCTGGTCAGAGGACTGGTCGAGCTTCTTGAAGGGAACCCGGCGGCGACTCAGGGAATCAGGCATCGATGACAGCCCGACCCTGAGGCCGCCGGGCCCCCGCGCACCCCCGGCGCGATCACACCTTGCCGCCGGCGGCATCCACCGCGAACCAGCCGGCCCCGAAGGAGGTGTTGCCCTCGCCGGTGGTCTGCCCGGCCGCGCTGTCCCCGGCGTAGGTGTAGAGCGGATGCCCGTTGTACTCCAGCTGCTTGGTCCCGTCGGCGCGGGTCAGCGTGGTCAGCAGCGACGCGGTGAGCCCGGGGCCCGCCACCGGCGTGCCGGTGGCGGCGGCCGGCGGCCACACTGCGGCGCAGGCTCCCGAACACGCCGACTTGGCGGCCGTGTCGGCCTGGAACAGGTACAGGGTGAAGCCCTGCGGATTCACCAGTACCTGGCCCAGCGGCGTGGAGCTCAGGGATACGGAAGCGCCGGTCGCAGCACCGGTCGCCGGGGAAGACGACGACGGCGGCGACGCGGGCTGGGAAGGTGACGAACTCGACGATCCGCCGCAGGCGGCCAGCAGGAGAGCCACGGCAGCCAGGCCGCCGCCGACGAGAACCGAACGAGACATGACGCACCTCCGGAGCACTGGCTTCGGGCGGCCGGTAGTGGCCGAATCGCCCTTTCCGCCCAAAACGGCTTCCGCGGCCCGCGAGTTCAATCAGGCCGGAGGATCGCTCTCCCCCGGCTCATGCCAGCGGCCGGATCAGCGCGACGTTGACCGCCTCGACCGTCGTCAACCGGTTGGTCAGCACGACGCTGGTCCGCCCGTCCGGCACGCTCACGATCAGCGAGGCCGACGACCCGGGGCCGCTCCCGGCGTGGCCGACGACCTGCTTCGGATACTGCAACAGCCAGCCGAGCCCGATCTCCGCACCTGTCTCACCGCGCGAGGCCTGCGGACGCAGCGCCTCGTCCGCGAGCTCCCGGGGCAGCAGCGTGGACCAGGCCGAGCCGAAGCGGACCAGATCCGGGCCGGTGGACCAGAGTCCTCCCGCGGCTTGGAGCGTGAACATCGGCAGCGGCTCGGGGACGAACGTGCCGTCCTGCGCCAACCGATACCCGGAGGCCACGTCCGTCGAGTCGGCCACGTCCGTCGAGTCCGCCGTCGGAGGCTCCTGCGGGAACCACGAGTCGGCCATCCCCAGCGGTTCGAGCACCAGCCGGGTGACCGCCTCGGCGAAGGAGGACTCGGTCAGGTCGGCGATCAATTGCCCGAGCACCGCGTAGCCGCCGTTGCTGTAGGCGAACTCCCCACGCGGCCCGGAGCAGCCGACCACCGCCCCGAGCACGGCGACGGGATCGGAGACGGAATCAGCCCACATCGACGCCGGGCTGTCGACGCCTCCGGTGTGCGAAAGCAGTTCCCTGACACTGACCGTGTCATCGGCCAGCCTGAGCGAGCGCAGCCGAGCGTTCACCGGATCGTCCAGTCCGATGACGCCGCGCTCCACCAGCCGCAGCACCGCAGTGGAGGTGATGAGCTTGGTGATGGCGCGCGCCGGAAAACCGTGCTCGGGCCGCAGCGGCACGTCCTGGTCGAGGTCGGCCCAGCCGTGCGCGTGCGCCCACGAGGTGGATGTCGGCGCGGTGCCCCAGTCGCCGGCCGCGATCACGCCGACGAGGCCGAGCTCGGCGGCGGACTCGCCGATCTGGCCGGGCACCGGCTCGGGGACCGGGCCGAGGCTCGCGGCCGGCGGCCGGGCGTCCCGGCTCACCCGGGCGTCGGTGACGGCTCCGCCGTCGGGGTAGACGCGCAGGCCGGTGAGCCGGTACGGAGGCTCCTGCTCGGTCGTGGCCTCGACCCGCAGGTCCGCCACGCGAGCGCGCGCACGGTCCGGTGCGACGCCGACCGGGACCAGCTCCTGCCGCAGCTTGGCCGCCACCCCGCCGAGGGTCTTGGCCAGCGTCTCGGGCGGGACCAGGTCCAGGAAGTGCTCGGTGAAGTGCTCGGCCAGCTCGCCGGGAGCAGGCGGGGTCCAGCCCGGTACGTCGTCGGAGGTGGCGTAGCGCTGGAGGACCCAGCGCACCTGGTCGAGCGCGTGGCTGGCTTCGGCCTCGGCGGGCTGACCGGCCTGACCAGTCTGACCGGCCTGTGCAGCTTGTGCAGCTTCGATGTGCTGCTTGAGCGCCGCCCAGCTGCGCATCCCGTGTTCGCGGGCGACGGCCAGCTGGGCATCGTGCAGGGTGGTGAACTCTCCGGCGGCCAGCCGACGCTTCGCCTCAAGCTTGAGGTGGCGAACGCTCGGGTTCTGCGGGAGGTCACGGAATTCGTCGCGGGCAGCAGCCCCTGACTCGTGGGACAAGGCAGTCCTTCCTCGTCGCCCGCGGATCCGCGTTCATCGGGCTGGAAAGACATGCCGACGCATGTACACACTCGAACCGGTGAGCTTGGAGCTCTACCCGCGGACCCAGGTGCGGCCGGTGACCACCGCCAGCGACGATACACCGCCCCGCGTCGCGAGCGCGACCGGTCTCGTCGCCGCCTGCGCCGCAGCCTTCGCCACCGCCTTCACGGCCGCGCAGGCGTAGCGTGCTGGGCATGTCAGAGAACGCACAAGACGACGGCCGATGGACGGTCGCGTGGTCCACGGCGTCGTCGCCGGACCCCCGCCTCCGCTTCGCGTGGGACATCGCCGACGCCCCGGACACGCTGGGGACGAAGGTCGTCGACGGCCGCACGCTGGTCGTGGCCGAGCCTCGCGGCGAGACGGTGCGGGTGTGGGATCTGGCCACCGGCGACGGCCGGGACGAGCCCGCGTCCGACTTCGCCGACGTGGTCCGGCCCGGGCCCTCGACGTTCGAATTCGACGGTCAGGTGTACACCGACAAGCCGGTCGCACCCGTCACCGTGGACGGCCGAGACCTCAAGGTGAGCTGCGACGGCCTGCTGGTGCGGGTGTGCGACGCCGGCACCGACCAGCAGTTCGTGGAGCCGTTCCGGGTCGCTCCCGAGGTGGTGACCGCGGTGGCGACGGCCGTGGTGGACGGCGAGCACTTGGTCGTCGCCACCAGCGGCGACGACACGCACGCCACCTTGTGGGCATGGGAACTGGCTCCGCGCGAGAAGCCCGGCGGCCGGATCACCGCGCACGCCGGCGAGGTGGCGGATCTGGCCACCGCGGTCGTGGACGGCCGGCGGGTCATCGTCAGCTGCGGGGACAGCACCCTGCGGCTGTGGGACCCGGCCGCCGGAGAGCTGGTCGGCGCGCCTCTGACCGGTCACCTCGACGCGGTGAACGGCGTCGCCACGATCGTGCTGGACGGCCGACCGCACGCCGTCACCACCAGCATGGACGCCACCGCGCGGCTGTGGGACCTGACCACCGGGCGCCAGGTGGGGCCCTGCCTGAGCAGGTATCCCGCCGCGGACCTGACGGCGATCCCGCTCGCGGAGCGGCTGGCGGTCGCCTTCTCCGGCAGCACGCATCACCTGTTCGCGGTGGCGACCGCGAAGGTCGGCGACCGCGGTGTCGCGGTGGTCGGCGGCACGGACGGAGCCCAGGTGTGGGATCTGGCCACCGGCGAGGCGAGGGGCGAACCGCTGACCGAGGACTTCGTGATGCAGGTGGTGACGGCGGACGTCGACGGCCGAACCATCGCCGTCACGGCCGGCGGCCCCAGCAGAGTCGGGCTGTGGGACCTCGCCACCGGCGCGTCGATCGGGGAACTGCCGGGCGAGATCGCGACCGAGGGGGCGGTGATCGCGCTGGCGGCCGAGGAGGTCGACGGCCGGACCGTCATCCTCACCGCGCGGGTCCGCCTGTCCGGCGGCACCAGGATCCAGATATGGGACCCGGTCACCCGCACGCTGATCGCCGAGATCATGGAAGATCCGGAATCGCGCATGCTGGTCGGCTCGCTCACGGTCGCGGTCCTCGACGGACGCCTCTGCCTCATAGCCGGCGGCATCATCCCGAAGGGCCGCGGAACGCTGCTGGTCTGGGACCTGGCCACCCGCGAGCTGGTGGGGGAAACACGGGTCTTTCCGTCGCCGGTGTCGGCGGTGATCCCGTATCCCGGCGGACGGGAGGGACCCGATGGGGCCGGTGGAACCAATGGAACCGATGGAACTGGTCAACGCGACGGATCACTGGCGATCGGTCTCGGCCTGGATGTGGCGGTACTGACGCCTCGCTGACCGCGACCGGCTACTGCTCCGACTCACTGCTCCGACTCACCGCTCCGGCTGGCAGCGCGGACACCAGTACACGACCCGGTCCTGCGGCGGCTCCCCCAGGCTCGACGTCAGAATCCGCGTCCCGCACCGCCGGCACGGCTGGCGGGCCCGGCCGTAGACCCAGTTCCGGCGGTCGGCGCGGGTGTCGCCGGTGGTGACGTGTCCGACGCGCAGCCGGTTGAGCGTCAGCAGCCGGTGCGCCGTGTCCACCACCTTCTCCAAGCCGGGCACCTCCCCCACCGGCCGCCAGGGCGGGACGCGGGCCAGGAAGCTGAGTTCGTTGGCGTAGACGTTGCCCACGCCTGCCAGATTCCGCTGGTCCAGCAGGGCCAGACCCAGCGGCCGCAGCGGATCGGCGGACAGCCGGCGCAGCGCCTCCTGCGCGTCCCAGTCCGGGCCCAGCAGGTCCGGGCCGAGGTGTCCGACGACGGTCGACTCCTCGGTCGTCGGCAGCAGTTCGACCACGGGCAGCCGATACCCGACCGCGGTGTTGCGCGCGGTGCCCAGGACGGCGCGGATCTGCCACCCCGGGCCGCCGCTCCAGCGTTCGCCGGCCGGGTAGACGGCCCAGCGTCCGTCCATTCGCAAATGCGTGTGGAGCGTCAGGTCGCCGTCGAGCCTGGTCAGCAGATGCTTCCCGCGAGCCACCGTCTCCAGCACGCGGCGCCCGGTCAGATCCGACGTGGCCAGCGCCGGGACACGCAGATCCGCGACGACGAGCTCGTCGCCCGCCAGCGCTTCGTGGAGCTGCGCGGCGGCGCGGAACACCGAATCACCCTCGGGCACGGGACCTCCTGCGTTCGTGGCAGAAACTGCCGTCTGGATTCCGTCAGCCCGCCGTCAGCGCGCCGTCAGCCCGCCGTCGACTCCGCCGCGGCCCGGCCGGCGGTTCGCCCGGAGAACAGGCAGCCGCCCAGGAACGTCCCCTCCAGCGCGTTGTACCCGTGCATCCCGCCACCGCCGAACCCGGCGACCTCGCCGGCCGCGTACAGGCCCGCGATCGGCGAGCCGTCGGCAGCCAGCACGCGCGAGTCCAGGTCGGTCTGGATCCCGCCGAGGGTCTTGCGGGTCAGGATGTTGAGTTTCACGCCGATGAGCGGACCGGCCGCCGGGTCGAGGATGCGGTGCGGCGTGGCAGTGCGCCCCAGCCGGTCGCCGATGTAGCGGCGGGAGTTGCGGATGCCCTGGACTTGCGCGTCCTTGCTGTAGGGGTTCGCGATCTGCCGGTCGCGCGCCTCGATCTGCTGACGCATCGCGGCCACGTCCAGCAGCGGCTCGTCGGTCATCGCGTTCATCTTCGCGACCAGCTCGTCCAGGCGGTGCGCGACGGCGAAGTCCGCGCCCTTCTCCACGAACGCCGCGACCGGCGCCGGAGCGCCCTTGCCGACCAGCCGCTCGCGCAGGAAGGCCGTGCGGTCGTTCGCGGTGATGTCAGGGTTCTGCTCCGACCCGGACAGCGCGAACTCCTTCTCCACGATCTGCCGCGTGAGCACGAACCACGAGTGGTCGTACCGCGCGATCTCCGGATCGGTCCGCAGGTGGCGCAGCGTCCCGAGAGTGTCGTAGCCCGGCAGGTACGGCGCGGGCAGCCGGCGGCCGATCGCGTCGAACCACATCGACGACGGCCCCGGCAGGATCCTGATCCCGTGCCCGGACCACACCGGGTCCCAGTTCCGCAGGCCCTCGGTGTAGTGCCACATCCGGTCGCGGTTGACCAGCCGCGCGCCGGCCTGCTCGCTGATCTGGAGCATGCGGCCGTCCACGTAGGCCGGGACGCCGGTGACCATGAAACCGGGGGCCTGGCCCAGCCGCTCGGGCCACAGCCGCCGCACCATCTCGTGGTTCGCGCCGATCCCGCCGCTGGTGACGATCACCGCCTGCGCCGCCAGCTCGAACTCGCCGATCGCCGCGCGGTTCGAGGCGACGCCGCGCGCCGCGTCGTCGTGCGCCAGCACGGTGCCGCGGACCCCGGTGACGGCGCCGTCGGTGACCACGAGCCCGTCGACCCGGTGCCGGTGGTGGAATGTCAGCAGCCCGGCGGCCGCGGCGCGCTTCGCCGAGGCGACGAAGGGGGCGACGACGCCGGTCCCGGTGCCCCAGGTGACGTGGAACCGCGGCACGGAGTTGCCGTGCCCGTCGGCGCGCAGGTCGCCGCGCTCGGCCCAGCCGACCGTCGGCAGGAACTTCAGGCCGTGGCCGACCAGCCAGGAGCGCTTCTCCCCGGCCGCGAACTCGACGTAGGCGCGGGCCCAGCGGTAGCCCCAGGAGTCCTCGTCGTCCCGGCGGTCGAACTGCGCGCTGCCGAGCCAGTCGTTCCAGGCCAGCTCGAAGGAGTCCCGCACGCGCAGCCGCCGCTGTTCGGCGGAGTCCACGAGGAACAACCCGCCGAACGACCACCAGGCCTGGCCGCCGAGGTTCGCGGCGTTCTCCTGCTCGACCAGCGCCACCTTGCGGCCGCGCGAGGTCAGCTCGTGCGCGGCGGTGAGGCCGGCCAGGCCGGCTCCGACGATGATGACGTCAGCGTCCACAGGGCGGCTCCAGTTCTGTCGTGAAGGCGTTGAGAACGAACTTAGCGGCCGGGGGCGCGGCCGCTCGCCAACGCCGGGACGCCGGGCGCCGGCGCGGCGTCACTCCTCGATGATCACGGGCCGCCGTTCGGAGCCGGAGAGGCCGCCCAGCACGCACAGGACCGAGCCGGCCAGCGCGAACCACAGCCCGATCTGCATGCTGTGCTCGGACGACCGCTGGACCTGGATGATGAACAGGACCGAACCGACGATGCCCACGGCACCGGCCAGCCGGACCAGCCAGCCGCTCGCGTCGGCCAGGCCGAGCACCGCGATCAGACCGAGCAGGATCGACGCTCCGCCGATCGACTGCACGATGTCGTTGGTGCCGGCGAAGGAGTCCTGGTACACCGAGCGCCAGGACACGTGCGTGCCCTGCGTGTTCCGCGTCCAGTTCAGAAACGCGCCCACGATCAGGCCCGCGGCGCCCAGCGCCGTGACCAGGACCCGGGATGTGACACCGGTGGATCCGACCCTTGACGTCGTGTGATGCATCACCATGTGCTGCTCCTCTGCTCTCGTGGAAGCGTCCTGGTGCCCCGGGCATCCGGCGCCAAACACTCGTTTGCCGCCGGTCCGACTGGACACTCGGAGTGCCCCGCGGGCTCCGACGAGCCCGGCGCACACGCAGCGAAGCGGAAGGAGTGGCTTCAATGGACCGGAACGCACACGACGACGTCATCGCCGTCCTCACGCACGACCACCGGGAAGTCCAGGCCCTGTTCACCGAGCTGGACCGGACCCGCGGCAGCGGCGATCCGCAGCGTCGCAAGGACCTGGTGGACCGGGCCACGATCGAGCTCGTCCGGCACGCGACCGCCGAGGAGCAGCTGGTCTACCCGGCGGTGCGCCTGAACGTGGACGGCGGCGCGGAACTGGCCGACCACGAGCTCAGCGACCACGCGCAGATCGAGCGCAGCCTGAAGGAGCTCAACGGGATGCAACCCGGCGACGAGCCGTTCGAGGCGACGCTCGAGCACCTGATAGAGCTGGTCAACGCGCACATCGCCGAGGAGGAAGGGACCCTGTTCCCGCAGCTGGAGGCCGTCTGCACCGCCGACGACCTCGTGGAGATCGGCAAGATGGTGACGGCGGCCAAGAAGCTCGCCCCCACCCGGCCGCATCCCGGCGCCCCCAACACCCCGCCCGCCAATCTCACAGCTCCCGCCCTCGGCCTCATCGACCGCGTCCGCGACGCGTTCAGCGGCCGCGGACGCCGGGCCTGAGCTTCACGCCCGGCCTGAGGGTCATGCCGGGTCGGGCACGCCGACCGGATCGACTCCCCGATCGACTCCCGGATCGACTCTGAGCAGCAGCGCCTTCGGCTCGACCACGACGTCGAGCACGGGACCGTCGGCAAGCGGCTCCCCGTCCACTTCACGCCGCAGCGGATGCTGTCCGGACACCACGATGTGGCGGCCTCGGCGCCGGTCGAGCGCCGACGACGACCCCCGCCCCCGACCTCGCAGCAGGCGGCCGGCGACCGGTACCCATCCCAACGCCGTGCGCGGCGCCAGCACCGCGACCTCCAGAACACCGTCATCCGGCTGGGCATCAGGGAACAGCGACAACCCGCCGTGCAGGCCGCCGACGTTGCCGACCACGACGGTGCGCACGTGCCGGTACCGGGTCCGCTCGCCGTCCACCTCGACCGTCGCGGTGAATCCCCGGTCCGCCAGATGCCGAACCAGCGACACCACGTACGCCGGCCAGCCGACCCGGCGCTTCAACCAGCGCGGGGCGTCGTGCACCATCGCCGCGTCCAGCCCGACGCCGGCCATGCCGACCATCACCGCGCCGTCGAGGCGCCCGACGTCCAAGCGCCCGACGTCCACGGCCCGATCGACGCCGTTGACCGCGATCTGCACGGCTCCCGCCGGATCCTGCGGGATCCCGAAGTTCCGGGCCACCAGGTTCCCCGTCCCGATCGGCACCACCGCCATCGGCACGCCGCTCCCGGCCAGCGCGGCGGCGCACGCGCTCACCGTGCCGTCACCGCCGCACACCACCACGAGCCGCGCGCCGTCAGCGAGCGCCGCATGCGCCGCCTCTCCCCCGGCGTCCCCGCTGCTGGTGGGATACAGCTTCGGCGCCGGCTCCCCGCGCGCCCGCAGCGCCCAGCGCAGCAGATCGCACGGGTCGTCGCCGTGCAGCGCCGCGAGCTTGCCTTCGTGGACCACGACCGCAACCTGGTTCATGGCCCCCTGGTGCCCTCGGCCCGTCGTCCAAACCGCGCATGTTTCCGCGCCGCCTGGACATCCGGGCGCCATGTCGACCACGACGAAAGTACCGCAGACCCGGACGATGTCGGGCGAGGAGCTGTCCGCGGATGACGCCTGGCGGACCCTGCGCCGTACCGGGACCGGGACCCTGCTGCGCGACGCGTTCCTGCGCCTGCGCTACGGCGACGGTTTCAGCCACGCGCGCGCCCTGGCGCTGCAGATGGCGCTCACCGCGATCCCGGGCCTGATCGCCTTGGTGGGCCTGGCGCAGACGGCGCACGACGCGCGGTGGGGCCAGGCGTTGCAGGACACCATCGAACGGGTCACGCCCCCGGCCAGCCGCGCCGCCGTGCACCAGGCCCTGGAGAACGCCGGGGACGGCGGCCGCACGGCGGTGGCGCTGGGCCTGGCGGCGGCGCTGCTGTCGCTGACCTTGGCCATGGGTCAGATCGAGCGCGGCGCCAACCGCATCTACGGTCTGCAGCGCGATCGTCCCGCCCTGGCCAAGTACGGTGGCGCGTTCCTGCGCGCGGTGCTCGCCGGAATACCCATCGCGTGCGGTCTGGCGCTGCTGGTCTTCGGCGGGACCTTCGGCAGTGCCCTGGCCGATACGTACCGCTGGCCGCCGAGCGGTCTGCACGCCTGGGACCTGGCGCGCTGGCCGATCGGCATCCTGTTGGCCCTGGTCTCCGCCGGCATCCTGTTCCGCAAGGCGCCGCGCCGCCGCCAGCCCTCGGCGACCTGGCTGGTGTTCGGCGCCGCGGTCTCGTTGGTGGTGTGGACCGCGGCCACCGCGCTGCTGGCGTGGTACGTCGAGGGCAGCCACACCTTCGGCGCCACGTACGGACCACTGACCGCGGTGCTGGCGTTCCTGTTGTGGGCGAACCTGAGCTCCATCGCGCTGTTCTACGGGATCGCGTTCGCCGCGCAGTTGGAGAGCCGCCGCGCCGGGGTCCGCTCGCCGATCACCGCCGACCCCGGCGACTGATCGGCTCGCGCCGTGCGGAGCCATCGCCGAGCACGACCCGATCGGCGAGCAGTACGCACAGCGCTCCGAGCATCGCCCCGGCGACGACGTCGCTGGGGTGGTGCATTCCCCGGTAGAGCCGTGAGAAGCCGACCGCGCAGGGCACGGCCATCAGCAGCCACACCGGCCAGGAGGCGCCGCACCGCCAGGCCACGACGGCGACGGCCGCGTACAGGGCCGTCGCGGCGGCGGTGTGGCCGGACGGGAAGCTGGAGGTCGGCGGGGCGACGTCCAGGTGCGGCACCGCCGGCCGCGGGCGATCGACCACCAAGGTGGTCACCAGGAAGACACTGACCTCGCACGCCAGGGCAGTGGCGACGAACAGCGCCGCGGGCCAGCGGTGGGTCAGGACCCTGATGGCGATGACCGCCACGGCGCTGAGCGCGATGGCCGACGGGGTGTTCGCAACTGTTGAGAAGAACCCTGAGACGCCGTTCAGAGCGGGATTCCGGTGCCGCGCCAGGGCGCGGTTGACGCCGTCCTCGGCGCTCAGCGGCCACACGTGCGCCAACGGACCGGTGACCAGCCAACCGACGGCGACCAGCAGGGCGAGGATGGCGCCGGCGCCGAGGATCAGGCCTATCGCGGCGCTGCGGACGTCGCGCCGCGAGGCCGCGTGGGCCGTTGTCGCGGTCACCGCTTGCTCCCATCGGTTTCGGCGGGCAACGGCTGCTGCTCGGCAGAGGCTCGGCCCTCGTACTCGGTCGGCTCCTCGGGCTCGTCCAGCTCCTCGGGCTGGTTCAGTTCCCCGGGCTCGTTCGGCTCCTCGGGTTCCACGCCCTCGGTCACCGGATGTGCCCGCCGCAGGCCGTGCTCGACCCGCCAGGTCTGGAACGCCGAGACCGAGGCCGCCAGCAGGGCCAGCGCCAGCAACCAGGCGCCCACCACGTCGGTGACCCAGTGCACGCCCAACGCCACCCGGCTGTATCCGACCGCGAACACGACCAGCGCCGCGATCGTCCACGCGACGACCTTGCCCACCCTGCCGACCAGCGGCAGTGCGATCAGAACCAGGATCCCGCAGGCCAGCGCGGAGGCCATGGCGTGGCCGGAGGGGAACGACGCGCCGGGGGCGTGCGCGAACGGGTTCGGCAGGTGCGGCCGGGCCCGGTCGACCAGCGCCTTCAGCCCGGTGTCCAGGGCCGCGCCGGCCGCCATCGTCGCGACCGCCCACAGCGCCAGACGGCGCGCACCGCGCAGCCACAGCACGATGGCGACGACCGCGACGAGGACGCGCGCGGGGGTGGGCCCGCCGTAGTCCGACACCCGCAGCAGGATCTTGATGGCGAGCGGATGGCCGGACGTGTGGTTGTGGAGGTAGGACGCGGTGTGTTGGTCGAGCTGCCGGAACGGATCCCAGGCGCTCTCCACCGCGACGGCGAGCAGCCCGGCCAGTGCGGCGGCCGGGACGGCGACGAACAGCGTCAGCCCGAGGCGCGCGCCGAAGCGTTCGTGCACGGTGCGGCGCAAAGACGCCGGCGCGCTCATCCGCTTTCCCCATCCACCGCCGCGCCGTCGGTGAGCTCGATCGCCGCGCCGTCGGTGGGCTCGATGTCCTCTCGCATGAACGAATCCTCCTTCGTGTCGGACGGCGAGGCATACCCCGGCCCCGCACCTCAAACCGGCGGATACATCAGCGGAAACAAATAACACGAGAAACTTTTCACGTATCAGTTGACAGAGCCCCCGCCGCTGCCGAAAGCTGGTGCCACATCACCGGCGACTCGACGCCGGAGAAGCGCGGAGCACCGGGAGCCTGCCATGGACTTCTCCACCAGCACCAGACACGACGACGGCCGCGTGGTGCTCACCGTCGCCGGCGACGTGGACCTCGCCGCGCACGCCCGCTTCCAGGCCGACCTCGACCAGGCCTGGGACGGCTCGACGGACCTGGTCATCGACTGCTCGCAGGTCGACTTCCTGGACTCCATGGGACTGCGCGTCCTGGTGCACGCCCGGCAGCGCGCCGTCGACAACGGCCGCGACCTCGTCGTCGCGGCCCCGTCGGAGCCGGTGCTGCGGGTCCTGGAACTCGCCGGCGTCGCGGAGCTCTTCTCGGTCAAGGGGCCGGTCGCGGAGGACTAGCCATGACGCACGGCTCCGACGGCGTGTGGACGTTGCTGACCGGGCACGGCCACGTGTTGGTGGCGATCGCCAAGAACCCCCGTTCCAGGGTCAGCGACCTGAGCCGCGAAGCCGGCCTGACCGAGCGCACGACCCTGGGCATCATCAACGACCTGGAATCGGCCGGCTACATCAGCCGCCACCGCACCGGGCGCCGGACGACGTACACCGTGCACCGGGACCGCGGTTTCCGTCACAGCTCGCAGGAGGGGCTTGTCGTCGGGCCCCTGCTGGAGGTTCTGGCGCAGACGTCCGAGGAGGACCCGGCGCCTCGGTCAGAGGAGTCCGGGCCCGCCTGACACCGGTGATGCCTGTCGGAACGCGTTCACCGCTGCGGCTGCCGCGGCCGGCGAAGCCGCACCACGCCATAGACGATGTCCGCGGCGACGAGCACGCAGCCGATGAGCAAAAGGTAGAACAACCCGTGGGCGACGGCGCCGATGATGCCGAGCACCATCGCCGCGAGGATCACGAGCAAGAACACGACCATGATGCTCCTTCCTGTCGAGCACGAACGGTCAGCGCCGGGCGAGCTGCCGCTCCCCGGCGGCGCCCGGCTCGTACTGCAACCCGTAGTGCTGGAACACGGCTTCCTCGTCCTCGAACGGCAGGACGTCGTCAGTACCGATCGCCGGACTGCCCTTCACGAGCGACTTGGCGTAGTTGACCTTGACGTAGCCGGGCCCCACGATCACCCCGTCCAGGGGGACGAACACCAGCCGGTGCCGGGTGGGCAGGCCCACCTGGACGGTGGCCATCGCGGGTTCGTCGGTGCTGGTGTCCACGTAGACCGCCTCCAAGGAGCCGATCTTGTGCCCGCCTGAGTCGACCACATCGCTGGTCCGCCACTCCCGCAGGTCCGCTGCCTGGATCATCGGGGCTCCTCTCGCACCGGGCCGATGGCGCGAGCCGCCTCGGCCCCTGCGTTCGATTCTTCCCTTGTGCGCAGATCGGCGCGAATGAAACACCGCAGGTCCAGGGGTTGTCAGCGGCGGGTTCGGACCCCTGGTGTCACTTCGCCAACCCGGACACCAGGTTGATCGACGTCGCGATGATCACGGCGCCCAGCGGGAACGAGAGCCAGGCGTGCCGCAGCGCCGTCCGCCGGATCTCCTTGGTCTCGATGTTCGTGTCGGAGACCTGGAAGGTCATGCCGATCGTGAAGGCCAGGTAGGCGAAGTCGCTGTACTGCGGGTCGTCCGGCTCGTTGAAGTCGATGCCGCCGACCCGGCCGGAGTAGTACAGCCGCGCGTACTTCAGCGTGAACACGGTGTGGACCAGCGTCCAGGACACGAAGACCGAGAACAGCGCCAGCGCGGCCTGCAGGTACTTGGTGTTCCCGCTCGCGTGGCCGGCTCCGAACAGCACGACCCCGACGGCGACCAGGCTGGCGACCGCGGCACCGAGCAGAGCCAGGTCGGCCATGTCCCGGCTGGGGTTCTCGCGCTTGGCGTGACCCGCGGTGCCCTCCGCGTCCAGGCCCCAAATGGTGGACCACACCCACGCGCAGAAGACGACCGCCAGCACGTCCCACGCGATCAGGGGCGCGGCGCGGCCGGCTCCCACCAGCGCCGCGGCCACGCCCGCGGTCGTCGCCGCGACCGCCGAGACCAGCAGTTTCGTCCGCGCCGAGCTGAAGCGTCGGCCGGTCACGCTCCGGTCTCCGGCGCTTGGGCGTGTGCGTGCTCGCGCATCAAGGACGGGACCTCGCCCGATCACCGCGACGACGGGCCGAACGGCGCTCCTCCTCGGACATCGCTCCCCACACCCCGTACTGGGCCAGCTGCGGATGAGCCATCGCCCAGCCGCGGCAGGACTCGATCACCGGACACCGGTGGCACACCGCCTTCGCCTCGGCGAGCTGGCGCTGCTGCCGCGAGAACCCGGGCGGCGTGACGGGGAAGAACAGCTCCGGCTCGCTGGTCCGGCAGGCGCCCTGCTGGACCCAGCCCTCCATGTCGTCCCCCGGCGTCCGCAGCCGCAGGACCCGCGAACGGGCACCGTTCCGGCGCTTCGGCGTGCCGGTGCCGGCTCCACGCGTCCGGGTGCCGGCGTTGCCCGTACGGCCGGGCGTCCCGGTGCCGGCCATCAGCGGCCTCCTGCCAACGCGTCGCGGACGCGGTCGATCAGCCCCGGCACGCGTCCGGCGAGCGGGTCGTCCGGAGCCGCCACGGACACCGGCCGGCGCGGCCGGGTCGGCCTGATCGACTGGACGGCCCGCACCTTCGCGCCGAGATCACGCAACTCCGCCGGAGGGCAGGCCTCAGCCAGGTGCGGGAACAGCCGCGCCTCGTCGTCGGCGGCATGGCTGCGGGTCGCGGCCATCAGCTTGATGAACACCCGGTCGAAGGTCTCGTCGGTGGGCGCGAGGGGTTCGAGCTGCTTCATCAGCGCCTCGGCCGCGGCGTTCGCGGCCACCACGCGGTCGACGACCGCCGGTCCGTCGGCGCCGTCGCGGACGATCGGGTGGACGTACTCCTCCTCGGCCGCCATGTGCCGGACCAGTTCGATGGTGACCTGGTCCACGAGTTCCTTGCGGCGGTCGCGGAACCGGGCATGGTCCTGGACTTTCTGGAACAGTTCCTCGACGTGCTGGTGGTCATGTCTGAGCACCGCGATGACGTCGGGAGCGTCGTCGGTCATTGACATTGCACCTCCGATACGGCTCTGCGCGGATCGCGGGGTTGAACCGCGAAGCCTCCTGCTGCCCGGCCCGCCTGAGAGTAAACAGCCGTGGATCGCGCCCGGCATGATTCCTTGATCGCCCCGAGCCGATGTGTACGATCGTACGCATCGGCGGGTAGCATCAGCCGCATGACCGACTACTTCGCCGGGGACGACCGCACCAACCGGGAGCGCATGCTCGCCGGGGACTGGTACATCGCCGACGACCCCGACAGCTTCGAGCAGTTCAAGCGGGCCGTACGCCTGCAGGCGCAGTACGCCGCCGCCTACGTCGAGGACCCGGACGCGGCCCGCCCGATCCTGGAGCAGCTGCTCGGCCGCCTCGGCGAGCAAGCGCACATCAGGCCTCCGCTCTATGTCGACTACGGCACCTACCTCACGGTCGGAGCGCGTACCTTCATCAACTACAACCTCACCGCCCTGGACGTCGCCCCCATCGTGATCGGCGAGGACTGCCAGATCGGCCCGAACGTGCAGCTCCTCACCCCCGTGCACCCGGTGGAGCCGCAGCCGCGCAAGGACCGGCTGGAGTCCGCGCGGCCGATCACCATCGGCGACAACGTCTGGCTCGGCGGCGGCGTCATCGTCTGCCCCGGGGTCACCATCGGCGCAGACAGCGTGATCGGCGCCGGGGCGGTCGTGACGCGCGACATCCCGGCCGGCTGCCTGGCGCTCGGCTCGCCGGCCCGCGTGGTCCGCAAGCTCTAGCCCGGGCCGGCGCGGTAATACGATGGGCGCAATGGACGCAGACGCGACACCCTCAGGCGCGCGGCGCTCCGGCGTGAAACCCTCCAGCGCGCGACGCACGCAACCCTCCAGCGCGCAGCCCTCTGACGTGAAACCCTCCGGCGTGAAACCCTCAGGCGCGCGACGACCGGCCGCCGCCCGCAGCCGCCGCTTCGATCCCGATCGGCGCGGCCGCATCATCGACGCCACGCTCGACGTGATCGCCGAGGTCGGGGTCGCCGGCGTCTCGCACCGGAAGGTCGCCGCGCACGCCGACGTGCCGCTGGGGTCGATGACCTACCACTTCGACGACATGGACCAGCTACTGCGGGTCTCCTTCGAGAAGTTCGCCGACACCATCGCCACCCGCTACGAGCAGTGGTTCCGGCAGGCCGCGACCGCCGACGAGGCGCGCGCCGCGGTGGTCGGGCTCATCCACGCCGACCTGCTCGACTCGCAGCGTGAACTCGTGCTGACCACCGAGCTCTACACCCTGGCCGCGCGCAAACCGGAGTTCCGCACCCTGACCTGCGACTGGATGGCGCGCAGCCGCCGCGCGCTGCGGACGTTCTTCGACGAGCCGACCACGCACATGCTCGACGCGCTGATCGAAGGGCTCTTCCTCCACGCCGCGCTGGACACCATCCCGCCCGAGCGCGCCCGGACCGCCGAGGCCGTGCGCCGCATCACCGCGGGCTGAGTTCCGGAACCGGAAACCCCTTTCCGGCGGCGAAGCCGTCAGTGTACGTTCGTACGTATCGCGATACGTACGAACGTACACAATGCGCCGTTCTCCAGGGGGATCCCACCGTGGCATCAGCACTCGCCGACGATGAGGTCGCGGCCGCCCCGTCCGCGCTGCGCACGGTGCTCGCCTCACCGCTGTACCGGGGCGCGACCGTCTCGCTGTTCCTGTCCGGGCTCGGGGTCTCCGCCGCCGCCCCGCAGATCACCCTGTTCCTGGTCGACGATCTGCACACGTCGCTGACCACGGCCGGTCTGTACTACCTGACGAACATCACCGCACCGTTGGCCGGCTACCTGATCGGGACGCGCTCGGATCGTACCGGCAAGCGTCTGGGACTGTTCCGGGCGTGTGCCGTCGCCAGCGCCGTCGGCTGGTTCGGCATGGCCGCCTCGAACCAGGTGTGGATGCCGTTCGTGATCAGCGCGCTCGTGCTGGCCTTCGCAGGCGCTGCGGGGTCGCAACTGTTCGCCGAGCTCCATGACAGCCTCCAGGAGACGGTCGGGACCGTCGGCACCGCAGGGGACGGAGTCGTCTCGATCGTGCGGATGGCTCTGACGGCCGGGTGGATCGTCGGGCCGGTGCTGGGTTCGTTGTTGGCCGCGACCGCCGGGCCGCGCGTGATGTTGGGCGCGACGGGGCTGTGCACGCTTGCCCAGATCTTCCCGATGGGCTTCGCGCGCACGGCAAGTACCGCGCGAGGTCCGGCGGTCGCCGTCAAGTCTCATTCGCTTCATCCGCCTCGTCCGCACGCCGATCACGTGCCGCGGCGTCCCGGGCTGCGCGCGATGCTGCCGCTGCTGGCGTTCACCGGGCTGTACTGCTTCGTCTACGCCGGAGAACCGATCAAGTACGGCTACCTCACCATCTACATGCGCACCGACATGCACCTGCCGACCGCGGTCAGCGGAGCGGTGATCGCGATCCAGCCTCTCATCGAGCTGATCCTCATGCCGGTGGCGGTGATCACCGCGCGCCGCATCGGCATGATGCGGCTGATGATCTTCGGCGCCGGCTGCGGCGTGGGCGCGAATCTGTGCTTCGCCCTGACTGGAAACACTGCCGGCATGTTCGCGGGCCAGATCCTGATGGGTTGCGTGTGGGGCGTGTTCGCGGCGCTGGGCATCATCGTGGCCCAGCGGCTGCTGCCGGAGGCCGTCGCCACCGCGTCGGCCATCTTCATGACGTCGCCGGCGATCGCCAGCGCCGTCGGCGGCGTCACCGGCGGCCTCGGAGTCAACGGGCTCGGGCTGCCGCACGTGTTCCTCCTCCCGGCCGTCTTCGGAATCGTCGCGACGATCGGCTTCGCCGTCATGAGCAGGTCCCGGCACGCCGTGGCTTAACTATACTAGCTGGTATAGTTGGACGCAGTCAGGCCGGAGAGGAGATCCACCATGAGGATCGACGTACACGCGCACTACTGGACCGAGGACTACCTCGACCTGCTGGTCGCCCTGGGCAAGACCGACACCGGCACGCAGCGCGGCATGGGCGCCGGGGGCGGCGAGGAGCTGGAAGCCCGGCTGCGGCTGATGGACCGCGCGGGCGTCGAGACGCAGGTGCTCTCGGCGTCGCCGCAGCTGCCGTACGGCGAGGACCGGGACAAGGCCGTCGCCGCGGCGCGGTTCGTCAACGACCAGTACGCCGAGCTGGTGGCGCAGCGTCCGGACCGCTTCCGCGCCTTCGCCGCGCTCCCGCTGCCGCACGTCGACGCAGCTCTCGAAGAAGCCGGCCGCGCGCTCGGCGACCTGCGGATGGCCGGCGTGACGATGACCACCACGGTCCTCGGCCGGGCCCTGGTCGAGCCCGAGTTCGAGCCGGTCTTCGCCGAGCTGGACCGCCGGGGCGCCGTGCTGTTCCTGCACCCGGCCGGCAACAACGCCTGCTCGCCGCTGATCGCCGACCACCACCTGACGTGGATGGTCGGCGCGCCGATCGAGGACACCATCTCGATCATGCAGCTGATCACGCACGGCATCCCGGTGCGCTACCCCGACATCAGGATCATCAACTCGCACCTCGGCGGGGCACTGCCGATGCTGCTGCAGCGGGCCGACAACCAGTACCAGTGGGAGGCGCCCGAAACCCCGGGCCTCCCCAGCGAGATCGCGCGCCGGATGTGGTACGACACGGTCGGGCACGGCCACGTCCCGGCCCTACGCGCCGCGATCGACTCCTTCGGCGCGGACCGGCTGCTGCTCGGGACCGACTTCCCGTACGAGAGCGGCGACGTGTTCGTGCGCGCGATCGACTACATCAACGACCCGAAGATCGACCCCGCCGAGGCCAAGGCGGTCCTCGACCAGAACGCGGCCGGGGTGCTCGGCATCGGGTGAGCGACCCCTCGGACAGCGTCAGGGGCCGTCTTCAGGGCCGTCGTCAGGCGTTGGCGCGGTACCGGTATTCGTTGACGAACATGTCCACACCGGCGACGATCAGGCGCTCGCGGGTGTCCGGATCCACCGGATCCCCGTAGGCGCCGTAGATCAGGTTCGGCGAGACGACCAGCCCCGACAGCTGAAGCACCGCCAGATCCACGTCGGCGATGCTGAGCCGCCGCGCGTCGACCTGCCGCCGCAGCGCATCGGCGATCACCGCGTGAAAGCGCGCCGGCCCCCGCTCCCGCCACACCTCGCCGAGCTGCGGGAAGCGCCGCTGCTCCCCCACGACCAGGTTGCGCAGGCTGAGCATGTCCGGCGACGCGATCCCGGCCACCCAGGCCCGGCACGCCTCCGTCAGGTCCCCGCGCACATCCGCCGAATCAGCCAACCGCTCCACGACCAGCCGCATCGGCTCCGCCAACGCCCGGCCCAACTGGTCGTGGACGACCGCCGCGAGCAACGCCTCCTTGGTCCCGAAGTGCCCGTAGACACTGACCTTGGTGGTCCCCGCCGCCGCCGCGACCTCGTCCATACTCGCGTCGAACCCCTCGCGCAGGAACGTCACCCGCGCCGCCTCGAGAATCCGCTCCTTGAGCGCCGCGCCGCGCAGCTGTCGTCCTTCGGCCATGAACTCAACTTATCAGTATAGTTTGGGCTGCCGGAACTTCACGGGGTCACGTTGGTGGCGCGGTGGTCATGACTACAGACTCCGGGACCAGTCCGACATATTGCTGGGACCAGCAGTCTGAATATTGGGTCGCCACTTCCGCACCGCAGCTGTCGCAGACCAGGTTGGGGCCGCTGAGACCGTCGAGGCCACAGCAGCCGCGACTGCGTCGGGGCTCGGGGTGAGCCGCCATCGAGGTGACATCGTCCGGGTGCAGTACGAACTCGCCGGTGTGGTGATTCATGGCGTAGGTCCCGCGCGGCATCCACGGCGGGAGGAACGTATCGACGCCGGGTGCCTCCTCGATGACGGGCGGGGGCAAAGGAACTTCACGCAGGTCAGCGCTGAGAGGCTGCTTGCAGGAGCAGGCGAAGACCGTCACGGTAGTGGTCCTCCGTTCGGGTCCATGCGTCCGGGATCGACTCGATCAGCAAGATAGATCATCGCGCCTTCCGAGGTCATCCCACGGTGAGCCAAGGACACGCCGTCACGCCGACTCCCGAACCACCAACGTGGGCTCGAAAATCCGCGACGTGACCCGCGGCTCCCGATCGTCGATCTGCGCCAGCAGCAGCTCCGCCATGGCCGCTGCCATATCCTCGATCGGCTGCCGCACCGTGGTCAGCGGCGGTCGGCACGCCGTGGCCGCGCTGCTGTCGTCGAACCCGATGACCGCCACCCGCCCGGGGACGTCGATCCCCCGGTCGTGCAGCGCCAGCAGCGCGCCCTGCGCCATCAGGTCGTTGGCCGCGAACAGGCCGTCGATGTCCGGGTAGCGATCCAGCAGTTCCCGCATCGCCTGCTCGCCGCTGTCGCGCGTGAAGTTGCCCTCCACCGACGGCACGAACGCGTGCCCGTGGCGGGCCATCGCCTCGCGGAAGCCGTGCAGGCGGTCCTGGCCGGCCGGCATGTCCAGCGGGCCGGAGATGGTCGCCACCTGGCGGCAGCCGCGCTCGGCCAGCCGGTCGGCGGCCAGGCCCGCGCCGGCGTGCTGGGCGGCGTCGACGTAGCTGATCGGGATCGGGGTGGTCGGGCGGCGGGAGAGCACCGCGGGCAGGCCGGACTCGATCAGCATCGGCGGCAGCGGGTCGTCGGCGTGCGTGGAGATCAGCAGCACGCCGTCGACGTGCCCCTGGCGCAGGTAGTCGATCAGCTGGCGGCGCGAGTCGTCGGTCTCGGCGAGCATCAGCACCAGGCTCACCGCGCGCGGACGCAGGACGCTGATGATCCCGCTGACCACCCGGCCGAAGAACGGGTCGGTGAACACCCGGCCCACGAAGGGGTCGTCGAAGCTCCGGTGCTCGGCCTCTGACACGACCAGCGCCACCGAACCGGTCCGCCGGGTCACCAGCGACCGGGCCGCCTGGTTCGGCACATAGCCGGTCTGCGCCACCGCGGCCTGCACGACCTCCCGGATGCGGCGGTCGACGTTGCGGGTGTCGTTCACGACGCGGGACACCGTCGCCCGCGAGACGCCGGCCACCCGCGCGACGTCCTCGAGCGTCGGTGCGCGCGGTATCCCCTCGTCGGCGGCCATGTTTCGTTTATAGCACGGGCGGAGAGCGCTCTCCCTCCGACCCGGGGACTGAACCGATTCAGCACCCTTCCACCGAGTTTCGGTCGCAGAATCCGTTGACATTCCGGAAACTTCAGCGCGACGATCGCCCTTGCGAGAGAGCGCTCTCCGTGTTCCACGCACGACGACGGGGACCATCCGCGCCGCCGAACCCCGCGACGCGCCGCCTGAACAACCCCTGACCAAGCAGGAGATGTCATGAAGGCCTTCTCCTCCGGTGGGACACTCCATCGGAGACCCCTGATCCGCCCCCTGCACGCCGCGTTCCTGCTCCTCCTCGTCCTGAGCATGGCGGCCTACGCAGTCGTCGCGCCGTCGGCCGCGCACGCCGCCGACAGCCTGCTCTCGCAGGGCAAGCCCACGACCGCCTCGTCCCAGGAGAACGCCGGCACCCCGGCGGCCGACGCCACCGACGGCAACACCGGCACCCGCTGGTCCAGCGCCTTCAGCGACCCGCAGTGGCTCCAGGTCGACCTCGGCGCGACCGCCACCGTCGACAAGGTCGTGCTGAACTGGGAGACCGCCTACGCCACGGCCTTCCAGATCCAGACCTCGAACGACGGCACCACCTGGACGTCGATCTACTCCACCACCACCGGAACCGGCGGCATCCAGACCCTGACGGTCGCCGGCAGCGGCCGCTACGTCCGCATGTACGGCACGGCCCGGGCGACGCAGTACGGCTACTCCCTGTGGGAGTTCCAGGTCTACGGCACGCTCGGCTCCGGCGGCGGTTGCAGCACCGCCAACGCCGCGCTGAACCAGCCGGCCACCGCGTCCTCGCTGGAGAACGCCACCTTCCCGGCGTCAGCAGCGGTCGACGGCAACCTCGGCACGCGCTGGTCCTCGCAGTTCTCCGACCCGCAGTGGCTCCAGGTCGACCTGGGCAGCACGCAGTCGATCTGCCAGGTCGTCCTGAACTGGGAGGCCGCCTCGGGCAAGGCCTACCAGATCCAGACCTCGAACGACGCCGCCACCTGGACCACGATCTACTCCACCACCACCGGCCCCGGCGGCACCGAGACGCTCAACGTGAGCGGATCCGGGCGCTACATCCGGATGTACGGCACGGCCCGCAACACCGCCTACGGCTACTCGCTGTGGGAGTTCCAGGTCCACACCGGCAGCTCCACAGGCGGGACCGGCGTCACCGTCACCAGCCCCGGAAACCAGACCACGACCCTCAACACCGCCGCGAACCTGCAGATCCAGGCCTCTGACTCGGCCTCCGGGCAGACCCTGACCTACAGTGCCACCGGCCTGCCGACCGGCCTGTCGATCAACGCCGCCTCCGGTCTGATCACCGGCACGGCCAGTGCCGCCGGCACCTTCACCACCACGGTGACCGCCACCGACGGCGCCGGTGCCAGCGGGACCGCGTCCTTCACCTGGACCGTCACCGGCGTCGCGACCGGCTGCACCAACCAGTCGAACACGCCGAACTTCGGGCCGAACGTCTACGTCTTCGACCCGAGCATGTCCAGCGCGAGCATCCAGTCCACGCTCGACTCGGTGTTCAACACCCAGAAGCTGAACCAGTTCGGCACCCAGCGCTACTCGCTGCTGTTCAAGCCGGGCACCTACAGCAACACCGCCAACATCGGCTACTACACCTCGATCCAGGGCCTGGGTCAGAACCCTGACGACGTCACCATCAACGGGGACGTCACGGTCGACGCGTTCGACGGGACCGGCAACGCCACCCAGAACTTCTGGCGCTCGGCGGAGAACATGGCGGTCAACCCGTCGGCCGGCAACACCCGCTGGGCGGTCGCGCAGGCCGGGCCGTTCCGCCGCATGGACATCCACGGCGGGCTCCAGATGTACCCGGCCAGCTACGGCTACGCCAGCGGCGGCTACGTCGCGGACTCCAAGATCTCCGGACAGGCCTCCAGCGTCTCCCAGCAGCAGTGGTACACCCAGGACAGCAACCTGGGCAGCTGGAGCGGATCGGTCTGGAACATGGTGTTCTCCGGAGTGACCGGGGCGCCGGCGCAGAGCTTCCCGACCCCGCCGATGACGACGCTGGCCACCACGCCGACGTCGCGCGACGTGCCGTACCTGTACGTCGACTCCTCGGGCAACTACCACGTGTTCCTGCCCTCGCTGCGGACCAACGCCTCCGGCCCGAGCTGGGCGAACGGCCCGACTCCCGGCACCTCGCTGCCGATGAGCCAGTTCTTCGTGGTCACCCCGAACAACACCGCCGAGCAGATGAACGCCGCCCTCTCCCAGGGCTGCAGCCTGTTCTTCACCCCCGGCGTCTACAACATCGACCAGACGCTGAACGTCAACAACCCGAACACGGTCCTGCTGGGCACCGGCTTCCCGACGCTCATCCCGACCAACGGCAACACCACCATCCAGACCGCCGACGTCGACGGCGTGCGCATCAGCGGCCTGCTGCTGGACGCCGGCACCACCAACTCCCCGTCCCTGCTGACCGTCGGGACGCAGGGGTCGTCCGCCAACCACAGCGCCAACCCGACCTCCGTCCAGGACGTGTTCTTCCGCATCGGCGGCGACATCGCCGGCAAGGCGACGGACAGCCTGGTGGTCAACGCCAACAACACGCTGATCAACGACATCTGGGCCTGGCGCGCCGACCACGGCAACGCGGGCACGGTGGGCTGGACGACGAACACCGCCGACAACGGCCTGACCGTCAACGGCAACAACGTGCTGGCGACCGGCCTGTTCGTGGAGCACTACCAGAAGAGCGAAGTCGTCTGGAACGGCCAGGGCGGCGAAACGATCTTCTTCCAGAACGAGAACCCCTACGACCCGCCGAACCAGGCGGCCTGGATGAACGGCTCGACCAACGGGTACCCGGCGTACCAGGTGGCGCCAGGCGTGACGTCGCACCAGGCGTACGGCATGGGCAGCTACTGCTACTTCAACGTCAACCCGGCGGTGGTCAACGACCACGCGTTCGAGGCGCCGAACACCCCGGGCGTGCAGTTCCACGACCTGCTCACCGTGTCGCTCGGCGGAGTCGGCGTGATCCAGCACGTCATCAACGGGACGGGAGCGGCGACGCCGTCAAACACGACGCCTTCGGACGTCACGTCCTATCCGTGACCGACGAGGTCGATAGCTGAGAAGGGATAGCCAGGCGACGGAGGCCGCAGAGATCTGTATCTGATCTGCGGCCTCTACAACCCTGCGAGCAGCTTGGTGGCGCTCATGCACGGAAGGTCGCGGCGTGTGAGCCACCTTCGACTCAACGCCGCATCGCGCCTCCCCCTGACCGGCTTCCACTCCAGTCATTGTCGTAGCTGTCAGACCCTTGTGCGACTCTCCAATGATGCTGAACGTTGAGACGCTGCGGCCGCTGGTCGAGGCCGCCTGGGGACGGGACACGTGCGATCCGGTGGGACGCGACGAGTGGCGGCCGGACAATCCGTCCGGGAGCCAGTGCGGCGTGACGGCGCTCGTCGTCCAGGACCTGCTGGGCGGCGACCTGATCCACGGCGAGGTGCACATGAACGGCGCCATGGTCTGGAACCACTACTGGAACCGGCTGCCCGACGGCGCCGAAGTCGACCTCACCGCCGACCAGTTCCGCTTCCTCGACGGCGCCACCGTCACCAACGGCCAGGTGGTACACCGCCCACCGGACGGCCCCCGCCGCTGCCGCGAGGAGTACGAACTGCTGCGCGAGCGCGTTCTGGCCGCACTGGCCCCCGAGCAGGGCTGAGGCAGGCCATGGAGATCGACCTGGACGCCGCGGTGTCCTTCGTCGCAACGCACGCCCGCATCATCGACAGGCGCCGCCTACAGTTCCTGCTCGACGAAGGCTCCCCGGCAGGCGTCCTGGCCGCCCTGGACGCCTACCGCAACCCCGACGGCGGCTACGGATGGGGCCTGGAACCGGACCAGCGCTCGTCCACGAGCCAACCGGTCGCGGCCATGCACGCACTGGAGGCGCTCGCCGCCATCCGCGACAACAGCGACCGCGCCCCGCAGATCTGCGACTGGCTCGCCGAGCACACCCTGCCCGACGGCGGCGTGGCATTCAGCCTCCGGCACTCCGACACGACGGGCTGCGCCCCGCACTGGCTCGGCGCCGACACGGGAACATCCTCGCTGCAGATGACGGCGCAACTCGCCGCCCAGGCCCACCGCCTCGCGCGGCACCGCAAAGACCTCGCGGACCACCCATGGCTGGCCGGGGCCACGAACTTCTGCCTGGACGCGATCGACCAGATCAAGGAGGCCCCCCACCCCTACGAGCTGATGTTCGTATTCCTCTTCCTCGACGCCATCGCCGACCACGACCCCCGCGCCGAGGAACTGTTCGACCGCGTCCAAGAATTCGTGGCCACCGACGGCCCAACCCCCGTACCGGAAGCAGAAGGCGAGGTATTGCACCTGCTGGACTTCAGCGCCTACGCCGACTCCCGATCCCGCGCACGCTTCGACCAAGCCGCGATCACCACCGACCTGCATCGCCTGGCCTCGCAGCAACAGGCCGACGGCGGATGGCAGGTCACGTTCCGCGCCTACTCCCCCGCCGCCGCCCTGGAGTGGCGCGGATACGCGACATTGCAGGCCATCGCGACGCTGCGGGGCGCGACGCTGTAGGCGGGGGCGGCTGCGGTTGGGCTGTGGTTTACAGGCGATTTTTACGGCTTCGCTTAAGGTTTGGTGACCTCGCAGGGGGACGCAGTTCGGTTCAGCGACTCGTTTCGCACTGGCGGCCGGCGGCGAGCGCGGACACGACCGCGCACCGGCCGAAACGACCGCGCGAAACATCGGCGGCCCGCGGTTGGCAACGGTGGGCGGTGACGCCGCAGCGCGGCCAGGCTACCTGCTCCGACTAGAACCGGTGCGCTCAATGCACTGGCGGCTGGCGACTGGCGGCAGCGGCACGGCAAGCGGGCCGGTGTGGCCGGGCTGCCGGCTCCGGTGAGAACCGGCGCCTTGGCGGCTGCGGATGGCGACAGGACAGACCGGCCGGTGGCGTGGTGAGGGGGTCCGAAGGACCATGTGGGGTGTTGGTTCTGGGTCCCCTCGTAGTGCTTCAGGTGGCGTCCCCGTGCACGGAGAAGGCGCCACCGTAGCGGCGGCAATAGCCGTGCCCCGACCCAGCTCAAGGCTCTACTTGCGTCTAGGCTGCCTACATGACAGCTGCGCGAGTGTGGTCCGTCACGTCCACGACACCCACCCAGGCCGACGCCCTGACGCTGGCGCGTGTGGCCGTGGACGAGCGACTTGCCGCTGGGGCTGAGATCACGGGTCCCGCGATCTCCGTCTTCTGGCACCTCGGCGAGCTCGGCGAGGGCGAAGAATGGCGCGTGACCTTGCGTACCTCTTCGTCGTCGCGTGATGCGCTGGCCGCACGTCTTGCCGACCTGCACCCGTGGGACAGCCCGGAGGTCTCAGCGGCGCCGGTGGCCTGGTGTGCCGAGAGCTACGCCGACTGGGTCGAGCGCACTACAGCTCAGCCGGAAGCGGCGGGGTGAGCTTCGCTACCCGTTCGGCCAGTTGCGACATCTCGGGAAGGCCATAGGCAGTGAGACGCTGGGCCACTTCTTTGATCCGGTTCGCTGGGCGGGCAGAAGCAACGGGGTTCGCGAGCGTAACGGCACGACCCAGCGTTGATGCCGCCTGATCGACCTCTCCAGCATCAATGTAGGCATCCGCCAACCATGTTGAATACAGCGCTTTGTCTCTAGCCCATTGATCCGGGTAGGTCAGGAGCGCACGCTCAAGCGCAGGAATAGCCTTTTCCGGAGCGTGAAGCACGGCCCATACACGCCCGGTCATAATTTCGATCTCGGTCGAGTCTATCCAGCTTGACCAGTGCGGAGCAGCTGCTAGTGGGCGCGACTCCAAAGAGGTCCAGGCCTGCTCCAACGCGTGTTCTGCGCCGCCGACGTCTCCAGCGACCGCGTACGACCATGCTCGGCGGGAAGCCACAAGTGCGAGAGTCGCAGGAGCAGCATCTACCGGAACTACTTGACACGCGGCATCAGCCGCGTGTGTCGCCGTTCTCGCGTCGGTTGCATAGGCAATGTGAACGAATGAGTTCGCCACCAGGTCGGTGCTCCCGGCATCGTCGGCAGCTCGACGGCTGTACTCGAACAACTGAAGGGCGGGAACGGCGTGACCTGCGTCAAAAGCCGCCCAGCCCGCCTGTTGTGCTTGTTCGGCTGCCAACTCGGTTAGCGCAACGCGCGTAGCGCCGCTGTAGTTGCCGTCGTTGAGTAGCTGCTCCGTGTGGGCGAGCTCTGTGCCGTATAGCCGAAAAGTGTCGGCACCACCCAAGTAGTTATCCAGGTCACGGAGCCGAGCGGACCGACTTCGCAGGCCCTCGATATCTGGCTGCCCAACTCAGCGGGGGCTGGTCTCCAACAATCCCAGACCTGAAAGCGCCAGGAAATCTCTTCGCTTCGTGGCGGCCACCTTCTCAACGTCTCGACGGGTCTCTTGGGGAACAACCCGAGATCTGCGTCTGAGCTGACGCCGAAGACAGCTTGCAAGGCTAGGCGTGTAGCCGCAACTGGCCAAGTGACCTCGCCACGTTCCATGCGGCTGATTGCCTGAGCGTCTACGGCCGGCCTGCGGCCAGTAGCCTGCTGAACCGCGTCGCCCACCAGCTCAGCTACCTCGGCTTGTGTCCAGCCGGAGCGAAGTCTCAGGGCAACAAGTCGCTCGTTGGTCATCACCATCAGGCTACTGATCCACGCCCTAAGTTGCCTACTATTCTGCGCCGTTGGCTGCTCTTGATCCAAATCATGCTAGTGGCATGGAAACGGGTCCGGAAGCGAGTGTGCTGAGGCGGCGTCCGGCTGGTTCGATCGGAGCGCTTGAACCAGTGGTGATGTCACCAAAGGCGGAAGCACGCCGCATCGCGCTCCGCGACTACGCCCGGTTGCGCCTTCATGCGCGCAATTGCACTGATTGCAGGCCGGGCCCTGAAGAGGCAGACCCTCCTCGGATCAACCGGGTGTGCAAGGTCGGCATGTTCGGCAAGGCCGAGTACGAGCGGGCGTATCGGACCTGGGTGAACTGTCCGGAAGGGGACGGCTCATGAGCCTGCTGAACGGTGGTGCGCCGGTGCCGCTGCATGAGATTTCGCGTGGGGCGTACGTGGCGATGGAGCCGACAAGATGGCGCTAGCTTGAGGGTTGGTCCGTTGGACAAGCTGCGACGCAGCAGAAGTGATTTGAGCCCAGGGCAGGCGTGGGGCGGTGGGTGGGGCGCGATACTAGTAGCCGCCTCAGCAACCTGGGCCAGCAGCCGGCCGATGCGCGGTTTGTCCGGTAGTGCTGTGTGCAGGGCGGGCCAGGCTGTCGGCGGCGATGGCTAGGCTCGCGGCATGCCTGAGCCGACAGATACCCGCTTAGACGCCCGCACTGTGCGAGCTTGGCTGAGGCGGAATGGTGTGGAGATCTCGGATCGCGGTCGCATTCCGAGCGATCTTATAGCTCGGTACGAGCGGGCACACGGGCTCGACCGGATTCCCGACGACCAGGGCCGCGCGCTTCCACTACTGCCTCATTTCCTTCATGGAGCGTTGCTCATCCGCACCGATTTCTCCGACGACGATGCCTGGCTCGCGGTGATCGCTGCGGTACGGGCGCCAACAGTGGAAGGCTTCACAGCGCACATCGACATCTGTGAGGATCGCGCGTTCGCGGATCTGCCTCCCGACCGGCTCACAGCCCACCTTCCCAACCGCCACAGGCACTCGGTCCTGTTCGTTGTCGACGCGGTCACCATCCGGAATCCCGAGCATCCGCTCGTCGCCATCGGTCTTGACGTCACGCAGCCACCCGTTGCCACGCTGCGGATCATCCCGTCGGCCGTGCAAATGATCGAGAACAACCTGACCAGTACCAAAATGTGGTTCCAGGACTTCGTGGTCCAGGCCGACCCGGACGGCGTGCTGCGTCTCTACTGATCTGTGGCAGGCGGCTTGGTTCCCGGTGAAGGTATCTGCATGCCCGCACCGACCGGTACCGGGCCCGCCCGTACTGGCAGGTTCGGCTGGCAAGCGGCTGTCCCTTGTGGTGAGCGTGTAGTTCGGTCGCGCGGACCGGCCAAAGGCCGCATGCCGCGCGGGCGGCTGGCCGGAGCCACCGGCCCGGACGCCGCCCCGCTGCGTCGCGCGGGCCCTTGTGATCGTTTCCCGGCATGCGCTCCCATCAGGTTGCGAGGAGGCTGCCGAGCGGCTGCGGTTCAGAGTCCTCCGCAGCGCCACCGGCGCCGGATGGGGGCGTGCCGTTACAATCTGCGCCATGAGCTGAGCGACGGCGGTGCCGTCTGCGCTCATGGTCAAGACGTGGGAGGGGTCTCATGGTCCTCAAAAACACATCGCCGGCCGTTGACTACCCGCGAACGCCGCGCTGGTGGGCAGTGCCATTGGTGGCGACCATCGCGATCCTGGTCACCAGTGTGACAACCCTGGTTGCCGCAGACGGCCGGAACTCGCGGCAAGGGACCGGGATTGCCGTCTACTTCCTCATACTCCTCAGCTTCTTCACGCTGTGCGGGATGTGGGCAGCAGCTGCGTTTCCCACAGGGAAGACCTCTCGTCCGGATCGAGTCGCGCCGGCGGTGTTCGGGTTCGCCTTCCTCGCAGCGGTGTTTCTGGTCGGCGCGACGCGGATCGCGTTTGCCTAGGCTTAGGCGAGGCCGTAAAAACCGCCTGTAAAACCACAGACAACCCGCACCGCACCGCTGAACCGCCCCGGCTTCGGTCCAGACTCTAGGTTTGGGTTGTGAGCTTGGCTGTTTGCTGGTTTTGGTAGAAGGCTGTCTCGTATTCAGTTGGTGGGACGTGGCCTATCTCACCGTGTAGACGGTGGTTGTTGTACCAGTCGGTCCATTCGGCGGTGGCCAGTTCGACGTCGGTCAGGGTGCGCCAGGGACCGAGGCGTTTGATCAGTTCGGTCTTGTAGAGCCCGATCGTCGACTCCATGAGTGCGTTGTCCAGGGCGTCGCCGACGGTGCCGATGGAGGCGGCGATGCCTTCGCCTGCAAGGTGGGCCGCGAGGCGGAAGCTGGTGTACTGCGATCCAGCATCCGAGTGATGGATGAGGCCGTTGCGCTCCTGCCCGGCACGGTCACGCTGCCATATGCCCATCTCCAAGGCGGCCAGCACCAGGGGCGTGCGCTTGTTGGTGGCCGCAGACCAGCCCACGATCCGGCGGGAGTAGGTGTCCACGACGAAGGCCACATAGACGATGCCGGCGTGCGCGGCCACGTGTGTGAAGTCCGCGACCCAGACTCGGTTCGGGGCTGCGGCGACGAACGCCCGCTTGACCAGATCCGGGGCCCGTTCGGCCGCCGGATCGCAGATCGTGGTGCGGACCTTCTTGCCGCGCACCACACCGAACAGGCCCAGCTCGCGCATCAGACGTTCCACGGTGCAGCGGGCGACCTGGTGGCCTTGCCGCTGCAGCTGACGCCACACTTTGCGCACCCCGTACACGCCGTAGTTGTCGGCATGGACCTGCGCGATGAGGGCCTTGAGCTCGGCATCGCGTAGGGCCCGGGCCGAGACAGGCCGTTTCTTGAACTTGTAGTAGGTGGATGGGGCGATCGGGCAGCCGTGCGTGGTGAGCGTGGTGCATATCGGCTCGACGCCGCCGAAGCGGTCCCGGTGCTCGTCGATGAATCTCACGAGCGTCGATGTGGCCGGTCGAGCTCGGCCGCGAAGAAACTGGCTGCTGCTTTGAGGATCTCATTGGCCCGGCGCAGCTCGGCGTTCTCCCGCTCCAACGCCTTGATCCGGGCAGCTTCCGCGGTGCTGACCCCGGGCCTGGCGCCGGCATCGACCTCGGCCTGACGCACCCAGTTCCGCAGCGACTGGGCCGTCCCGATCCCGAGCTTGGCCGCGATGGACTTGACCGCCGCGTCCCGGGATGGGTACTGGTCCTCGGTCTCTAACACCAGGCGTACCGCCCGATCCCGCAGATCAGCGGGGTATGGCTTCCTGTTCGACATAACGACTCGATCCTTCCAAAAAGATCGAGTCCGGACCAAACCCGGAGCGGTTCACCGCACCCCAACACAGACCCCCACACCAGCCCCCGCCCAGTTCATCCCGTCGCCTCCCGACGCAGCGGCGCGCGCCCGACCGGCTGGCGAGGCGGCGTGGTCGGCGCTATCCGCGGAATCGCCCTGGTAACCGACGCGCCTTCGCCAACCTCAATAGGTTCGTCATGATGCAGCAGATGCAGCGCATCCCCCTCAACGAGCTGATAGCTGACAGCATCCCCCGTCACCTCGACCCGCAGTCGACTGCCACGCACGCACAGGTTGACAGCCAGCCGCGTAATCCCTGCGGGGAGTCGTGGTTTGAAGCAGAGGGTGCCGTTGTGTTCACGCATGCCGGCGAGTCCTGCGACGAGGGCGATCCAGGAGCCGGCGAGGGAGGCCATGTGGAGTCCGTCGCGGGTGTTGTGTTCCAGGTCGTCGAGGTCCATGAGGGCGGCTTCGGCGAGGTAGTCGCCTGCGAGTTGGAGGTGTCCGACTTCGGCGGCGATGACGGCTTGGCTGCAGGCTGATAGGGAGGAGTCGCGGACGGTGAGGGTTTCGTAGTAGTCGAAGTTGCGGGTTTTCTGCTCGTCGGTGAAGGCGGCGGGGCGGAGGTGCATGGCCAGGACCAGGTCGGCTTGTTTGACGACTTGTTTGCGGTAGAGGTCGAAGTAGGGGAAGTGCAGTAGGAGGGGGTATTGCTCGGGGGTGGTGTTGGTGAAGTCCCAGGTTTCGTGGGTGGTGAAGCCGTCGGATTGGGGGTGGATGCCGGTGGCGGGGTCGTAGGGGATGTACATGGCTGTGGCGGCGTCGCGCCAGGAGGCGGCTTCTTCGGCGTCGACGCCGTGGTGGAGGGCTTTGTCGGGGTAGCGTTCGGCGACCTGCGCGGCGCAGGTGAGGTTGTGTTGGGCCATCAGGTTTGTGTAGACGTTATTGTCGGCGATGGCGGAGTATTCATCGGGTCCGGTGACGCCGTCGATGCGGAATCGGCCTTGGGGGTCGTGGTGGCCTAGTGAGCGCCACAGTCGGGCGGTGTGGATGAGTAGTTCCAGGCCGGTGGTTTTTTCGAATTCGGTGTCGCCGGTGGCGCTGATGTAGCGGGTGACGGCGTCGGCGATGTCGGCGCCGACGTGGAAGGCGGCGGTGCCGGCCGGCCAGTATCCGGAGCATTCGGCGCCGGTGATGGTGCGCCAGGGGAACGCGGCGCCTTTCAGGCCCAACTGCCGGGCGCGCTCCAACGCCTGGGGCAGGGTGTCGCAGCGCCAGCGCAGGGCGTCGGCGGCGGCGTGCGGGACGGTGTATGTCAGCACCGGCAGAACAAAAGTCTCGGTGTCCCAGAACGCGTGGCCGTCGTATCCGGTGCCGGTCAGGCCCTTGGCCGGGATGGCCCGGCCCTCGGCCCTGGCGCCGGCCTGCAACACATGGAACAACGCGAACCGCACCGCCTGCTGGATCTCGGCGTCGCCCTCCACCTCGACGTCAGCGCGGGCCCAGAAATCATCCAGATACGCACGCTGCTCGGCGACCAAACCGTCCCAGCCAGTCTGGACGGCACCAGCCAGCGCGGCCTCAGCCTGAGCCCGAACCGCAGGCTCTGAACGAGCTTGAGACCAGCCGTAGGAAACGTATTTGATCAGCCGCAACCGCTCCCCCGGCTGAAGCATCGCCGTGACGGTGTACCGAGCCAGGTCCTCGAAGCACTCCACAGTCTCTTTCAGCGACGGCAACGACGGCAGCGCCTGCACCTGATGGTCCATCGCCGCAGCGACCCGCAGCCCGCTAACCGCGGTCCGGTGCACCAGCACCCCTCCCGCCGGACGACTGCTGTGCTCCTCCGGCTGCAAAGGCGCCTCCAACACGGCTGCGGCTCGGGGATCAGCGGCAGCCCGCGGAATCTCCTCGTTGGCGACCAACTCGGACTGGATGACCACCCACAGCTCGGAATCGACAGCCTCCACCTCATAGACGATCGCCGCCACTGAACGCTGCACCAACGACACCATGCGCGCCGAACGCACCTTCACCCGCTTACCGGCCGGCGACTCCCACTCCACCTCCCGCTCCAGCAAGCCAGTCCGGAAGTCCAGAACCCGCTCATGCCCCAAACAGCGGCCATACCGCAGGTCGAACGGCGAATCGTCGACCATCAGCCGGATCACCTTGCCATTGGTCACGTTGATGACCGTCTGACCGGCTTCAGGGTCGCCGTATCCGGCCTCGGCATAGGGCAACGGCCGCGACTCGTACACGCCGTTCAGATACGACCCGGGCAGGCCATGCGGCTCACCCTCATCCAGATTCCCCCGCCACCCGATATGCCCATTCCCCAAAGCGAACACCGACTCGCTCTGACCCAGCACATCCAGGCCCAGCTCCGTCTCCCGCAGACTCCACGGCTCCACCGCATACGACGGATGCTGAATCACGACTGATCCGCCTTGCCCAACAGCTCAGCCAAGTCGGTCACGACCGTGTCAGCACCGGCATCCCGCAACGCCTGAGCCTGCCCCGCGCGATCGACGCCCACCACGAACCCGAACTTGCCGGCCTCCCCGGCCCGCACGCCCGCCAAGGCGTCCTCGAACACCGCGGCCTCATCGGGCTTCACACCCAAGGCCTCCGCCGCGGCCAGGTACGTGTCCGGAGCCGGCTTGCCCGGCAGATGCTCCTTCTCGATGGTGACCCCGTCGACGCGAACTTCGAACAGGTCAGCGATCCCCGCAGCCTTGAGCACGCTTTCGCAGTTGGCGCTGGAGGACACCACCGCCCGATGCAGCCCCGCCGCCTGAACAGCCTTCAGATACCGGACCGAACCGGCGTAGACGTGCACCCCGTCGGAGTCCAGCAGCCGCAAGACGATCTCGTTCTTGGCGTTGCCCAACCCGTTGACCGTCTCGGCACTCGGCGGGTCATCGGGAGAGCCATCCGGCAGCTCGATGTGCCGGGACGCCAAAAACGACCGTGTCCCATCGGCCCGAGTCTTGCCATCGACATATGTGTCGTAGTCCGCCACCGGATCGAACGGCACGAAAGGCCCAGGACGCGAACGCAAGAACGCGTCGAACATCTCCTTCCACGCCCTGGCATGCACCGTCGCCGTCTCGGTGAGCACACCGTCCAGATCGAACAGACACGCTTTGATCTGCTTCGGAAGACCAGTCTTCGCGGATGTATCGTCCATGAGGCCCTGTTGTCCAGACCCTGGAATTGCTAACACCCCCGACGCCGCTTTCCGGGTCAATCAGCCGACCGACCCGATTCGGATCCCGAACGCTGGGCATCCCTCGATCATTCTCACTGCCGGTCGATCGAAGGGGTGAACTGAACGATGAGCGCCACCCAAGGTGCCCCGGCCAAAGCCGCCCACCGCAGCCTGGTCCCCGCCCGCATGGACCGGCTCCCCTGGAGCAGGTTCCACTGGCTGGTGATCGTCGGCCTCGGCGTCTCCTGGATCCTGGACGGCCTGGAGATCCAGATCGTCTCGCAGGCCGGCTACCAGCAGTCCCTCGGCCTGACCACCGCCGAGGTCGGCGCGGTCGGCTCGGTCTACCTGGCCGGCGAGGTGGCCGGCGCGCTGGTCTTCGGCCGGATCACCGACCGGCTCGGCCGCCGCAAGCTGTTCATGGTCACGCTCGGCGTCTACCTGGTCGCCAGCGGCCTGGCCGGGTTCTCCTGGGACCTGTGGTCGCTGCTGATCCTGCGCTTCATCGCCGGCACCGGCATCGGCGGGGAGTACACGGCCATCAACTCCGCCATCGACGAGCTGATCCCCTCCCACTACCGAGGCCGCGTCGACATCGCCGTGAACGGCACGTACTGGGGCGGAGCCGCCCTCGGCGCCGCCGCGAACCTCTACCTGCTCTCCGACCAGGTGCCGCAGAACGTCGGCTGGCGCATCGGCTTCCTCATCGGCCCGGCGATCGGCATCGCGATCATCGCCCTGCGACGCCACATCCCCGAGAGCCCCCGCTGGCTGATGACCCACGGCCGCCAGGAGGAGGCCGAGAGCGTCGTCGACGACATCGAGGCCCGGGTGAAGGCCGACGGCGTGAGTCTGGAGGAGGTGCCGGACAGCAAGGCGATCGAGATCGTCCCCGAGAAGAACATCAGCTATCCGCAGATGGCGAAGGTGTTCTTCGGACAGTATCCGCGCCGTTCGATCCTGGGCTTCTCGATGATGGTCACCCAGGCCTTCCTCTACAACGCGATCTTCTTCACCTACGCCCTGGTGCTCCAGCACTTCTACGGCGTGTCGAAGGCCCACACCAGCTACTACTTCTTCCCGTTCGCCATCGGCAACCTGGTCGGACCGCTGCTGCTGGGGCACCTGTTCGACACCGTCGGCCGGCGCAAGATGATCCTGCTGACCTACGGCCTGTCCGGATTCCTGCTGCTGGTGTCAGCGTTCTTCTTCCACGCCGGCGTGCTCAACGCCACCACCCAGACGGCGTTCTGGTGCGTGATCTTCTTCTTCGCCTCCGCCGGCGCCTCCTCGGCCTACCTCACCGTCAGCGAGATCTTCCCGCTGGAGCTGCGCGCGCAGGCCATCTCCTTCTTCTTCGCGCTCTCCCAAGGCGCCGGCGGCGTGGTCGCACCGTTCCTGTTCGGCCACCTGATCGGCGGCCAGAACAACCCGCACCCGGACCGCACGCCGCTGTTCTGGGGCTACGTCATCGGCGCGGTCGTGATGATGATCGGCGGCGCGGTCGGCTGGTTCCTCGGCGTCAACGCCGAGCGCCAGGGCCTGGAAGACGTCGCGCCGCCGATCTCCGCTGTCGGCAAGAGCGGCAAGAGCGGCGGCGCGACCGCGTCGGCAACCGTGTGAGGGCCGATCGCGTAAAGGTCGATCGCAAAGAGGTCGATCGCATAAAGGCCGATCGTGTGACCGTCGATCAGTCGGTGCCGTAGTCGGCCTCACGCCACGGAGTCCCGCCGTGTCCGTGCTGGTGGTCGGCATCGAGCCCGGCGGCGATCCCGTCGTCGCCCCGGCTGAGCTTGAGCAACGCCGCGGAGATCCGCGTCGCCAGCATCCCGGAGACCTCCGAGGGCATCAAAAGCGGTCCGCCGTCCACGGCCCCCGCCGTCGGGGCCTCGACAGCGGGACCGAAGTCCGCGGGAACCACGACGACCTGCCGCGCACCAAGCTGCCCACACCGCTCGACACCCTCGGCGACGTCGGGCTCGCCGCCCCGGAGCGCCACCTCGACCCACGGCAGATCGCCTCGCGACTTGACCAGATGCGCGATCCGGAACAACTCCGCGTCATCGAAGGGGTTGGCCGCCTTGGCCGTCAACAGAACCGCGACATCCGGAGCGTCGAAGGGATCGACGACCCGCGCCACCGCCACCCGCAGCCATCCCGTCAAGAGCGTCGCGTTGCCGAACGGCTCGGCCAGCATCACGCGGCCGGCCATCGGGCCGCGCGTCAGCCAGGTCAGCGTCCGAGCGGTGTCGGCGACCAGCTGCGGATCACGTCCCAACGTCATCGGCACCACGCACACCGGCAGATCAGTACCGTCAAGAGCCTGCTGTACGGCGTTCTCCAACAAATGTCCCGCCGAAGACGCCCTCAGCAACGGGCCCTGCTCGACCAAAGGCTCGACCGGCACCTCGGCACCGCCCTCATGACCGCCGACGATGACCACGGCGGCCCGCGCCGCGTCCGGCTCCGAGTGGACCGTCGCCACTCCTCGGCCGACGATGTCGACGACATCGGCGGCATCACGAAGAGAAGAGTTCATATCCATTGCCAGGGCCTCAATTTCTAGTCTCACCGCTTGAACGGCCGACTCCTCATGACCGCTCCGGGCAGGCGGCCAGGCCGCCCACGCGCTTGCCCCGTATGACCAGCTATCCACAGGCCAAACCCTGTCGATCGTACGGAACCGGTGTTTCGCGTGGGTTTCGTCCGACAAGTGTCGAACAAACCTAATCTTCACCGGTTGAATGGCGGGATCATGGGTACTGAGAGGTCCGCGTTGCGGTTGTCCGGATTCGTCTTCAGAGAGCCCGTGAAGACCGTCAGCGCCCCCGACGTGTCCACAGCGGCGCGCCGAGGACAATTGGCATAGCGAGAGGCGTTTGGCTTGTGGATGCGATAACGGAGCGCGGCGCGGATTTCCTGGTCGTCGCCAACCGGCTGCCGGTCGATTTGGAGCAGCTGGAGGACGGCACCGAGCGGTGGCGTCCGAGCCCCGGCGGTCTGGTCAGTGCGCTGGAGCCGTTTCTGCGCCGGCGTAACGGCGCGTGGATCGGCTGGTCCGGACGGGCCGACATGGACGTGGCCTCGTTCGACGACGACGGCCTGCTGATGCACCCGGTCAGACTGTCCTCCGACGAGGTCCGGGACTACTACGAAGGCTTCTCCAACGCCACGCTGTGGCCGCTCTACCACGACGTCATCGTCCCGCCGGTGTTCGAGCGGTCCTGGTGGGACAGCTACGTCACGGTCAACCAGCGCTTCGCCGACGCCGCCGCCGAAGCCGCCGCCCCCGGGGCGACGGTGTGGGTGCAGGACTACCAGCTCCAACTCGTTCCCGCGATGCTGCGCGAAAAGCGTCCGGACCTGAGCATCGGTTTCTTCCTCCACATACCGTTTCCGCCGGTCGAGCTGTTCATGCAGCTGCCGTGGCGGACCGAGGTCGTGCGCGGGTTGCTGGGGGCCGACGTGGTCGGGTTCCAGATGCCCGGCGGCGCCCAGAACTTCCTGTGGCTGACGCGACGGCTGCTCGGCTTGGAGCCCACCAAGGCGGCTGTCAGGGTCCGCAGTCGCCCCGGGTCGGTGCCGTTCGACGGCCGGCAGGTACGCGTCGGCGCGTTCCCCATCTCCATCGACGCCGCGGGCTTCAACCAGCTCTCCCGCAGCACCCGCACCTCGGAGCGCGCCCTCAAGATGCGCTCGGAGATGGGCGATCCGCATCGCCTGCTGCTGGGAGTGGACCGGCTGGACTATACGAAGGGCATCGACGTGCGGCTGCGAGCCCTGCGCGAGCTACTGGTGTCGGGGCGGGTCGATCCGGAGTCCGTCGCCATGGTCCAAGTCGCGACGCCCAGCCGCGAACGCGTCGGGCAGTACAAGGCGATGCGAAGCAGCATCGAGGAACAGGTCGGACGACTCAACGGCGAGTTCGGCAGGGTCGGACGGCCCATCGTGCACTACCTGCACCAACCGATGGACCGCGACGAACTCGTCGCGCTGTACTGCGCAGCCGACGTCATGGTGGTCACACCACTACGCGACGGAATGAACCTGGTCTGCAAGGAGTACGTCGCCACCCGGCACGACCTCGACGGAGTACTGGTGCTCTCCGAATTCGCCGGGGCCGCGGCCGAACTGACCGGCGCCCTGTTGGTCAACCCGCATGACTCGGACGGTGTCGCACGGGCTTTGGAGCAGGCGCTGACCATGGACCCCGGCGAGGAGAAGGCGAGGATGCGGACCCTGCACCGGCAGGTGATGACGCATGATGTGGGCCGTTGGGCGCGGTCGTACCTGGACTTCCTGGACCCCAACGCCGCGACCGCCAACGCCACCGAGCTCCAGGCGGTGCACCAGTGACCACCGCCGAATCGCTGCCATCGGAGCTGCGGCAGGCCATCGCCGGCCTCGCCCGCACGCCACGGCTGCTCGTGGTCTGCGACTACGACGGAACGCTCTCGCCGATCGTCGCCGATCCAGCGAAGGCGGTCCCGCGTCCGGAGTCGATCCAGGCCATGGCGACGCTCGCCACGCTGCCCGACACGACCGCGGGCGTGATCTCCGGCCGGGCGCTGAGCGACCTGGCCGCGCTGTCCCGCCTACCGTCCGACGTACACCTGATCGGCAGCCACGGCGCCGAATTCGACGCCGGATTCGCCCACGCGTTGGACCAGCAAGCGCAGGCGCTGCACCGCCGACTGGCGACCGACCTCGAACAACTCATTGACCGCAGCCCCGGCGCCTCCTTGGAGCTGAAACCGGCCAGCATCGCGGTGCACGTACGCCGGGCCGAACCGACGATCGGCGCCTCCGTCCTGGAAGCAGTCCGCACCGGCCCGGCACGCTGGGACGGCGTGCACGTCACCGAGGGCAAAGCCGTGATCGAGCTGGCCGTCGTCGAGACCGACAAAGGCGAAGCCCTGGACATGCTGCGCCGTGGCGCCGACGCCACCGCCGTACTGTTCGTCGGCGACGACGTCACCGACGAAAAAGCCTTCGCCCGCCTCACCGGACCGGACGTCGGCGTGAAAGTCGGCCACGGCGAAACCCTGGCCGAATACTCCATACCGGACACCGAAGACGTCGCGGCCATGCTGGCCTTCCTCGTGACGGAGCGTGATCACTGAGTCCGATGCAGTATCGGCGAGCCTTCGGCATTACCATCGCGCCAACGGGTGAACCGATCTGAAGTTGAGGACTCGACTGTGGCGCGTTGGAAGCCATTGCCCGAAGGGCTGGACCCGCTGGTGGTCCAGTTCGTCGCGGAACTGCGGAAGCTGAAGGACGACAGCGGCCTGAGCTTGAATCAGCTCGCGAAGAAGACCGGATTCAGCGCCTCCTCCTGGGAGCGTTACCTCGGCGGCCGGGCGTTCGCGCCGGAGAGCGTGGTGCGTGCGCTGGCCGCGGCGGTGGGCGCCGGGGAGACGAACCTTCTGGTGCTGCATCGGACGGCCCAGCAGGCGTGGGTCGCGTCCCGGCCGGAGGACGTGGAGGAGGACGCCGAGGAGGCGGAGGAGGAGGCGGAGCCGCCGACCGCACAGGCTCCGGCGGACGAGGCGGAGCTCGGGCAGCGCGGCGCCGTCGGCGGCAGTGACGGCGACGGCGATACCGTTGACAGTGCCAGCGACGGTGACGGTAAACGTGCCGATGCCGGTGGCAGTAAGCGAAGCACGGTCGGCAGGAGGATCCCCTCCCTCCGGACCATAGGCCCGCTGCTCGCCTCCGCCCTCATCGGCTCGGCCCTCACGCTGCTCGTCGTCCAGCCCTGGCACGGAACGAAGACGGTCCTGCGCCCCGTGGCCAAGACCGTGCCCAAACACTACGACTGCCGATTCACCCAGACCGACGGCAAGTGGTACGCCGGCAACAGCACCACCAATTCGGCGGCGGTCACGTACGGCATGTCCGGACCGGACGTCGCCGAACTCCAGTGCCTCCTCCAGCACGCCGGCCACTCCCCCGGCGTCATCGACGGCGACTTCGGCCCGAACACGCTGCGTGCGGTCATCCAGGAGCAGTACACGGCGAACATCGATCTTGACGGCCAAGTAGGCTCGCAGACGTGGGCGAAGCTGCGCGGGTGAGCGGATCGCCGGTCGCGTGCGTCCTCCTCGCCGAAGAGCTCAAGGCGTTGCGCAAGCGCGCCGGGCTGAGCTTCGCGGCGCTGGGCGCGCAGACGCTTTACAGCAAGTCTTCGTGGTCCCGGTACCTCAACGGCGATGCGCTACCGCCGTGGAAGGCCGTGCAGGCGCTGTGCGAGCTCGCCGGAGTGGCGGAGCCGCGGCTGCGCGCGATGTGGGAGCTCGCGGAGCAGGAGTGGAGCCGGCGGGACGCGGTCGGCGCGGGTGCCGCGGACGCCGGCAGCGGGGTCAGCGGCAACGCGGTCGGCGGTAGCGCGGTCGCTGGCGGCGCGCCGGACGATGCCGACGTCACCATTCACGTCGGCACCCTGCCGCTGCCGGCGGTCGCCGCGCAGACAGCAGCCGCCGCGCCGGCGACGGCCGCACAGCTGGACGCCGCGCCGCCGACTTCGGCACCGTCGACCTCGGCCCTGTCTGCCCCATCGGCCCCGATCCCGGCCCCGGCCCCACGCCGCAAGCTCTTCTCCCACCCGCCGGGCTGGGTCTGGATGGTGGTCGGCGTCGTCCTGGCGAGCGCCGTGTTCGGCATCGGCTCGTGGTACCAGTCCCGCTCCGGCCAACCGGTCTCGTCCTCGGGCGTCAGCTGCGTCGGCGTGTCGTGCGACGGCCTGGACGCCCAGCCGACGTACTGCGGCGGCGACCCGACCCCGCTGGGCACCTGGGCGATGCAGGGCGTCACCGAGCTCGACCTCCGCTACAACGCCGCTTGCCGCTCCGCGTGGGGCCGCGTCTGGCACGGCACGATCGGCAGCCGGGTGTCGATATCGGTCGCGGGCAAGGACACCCGTTCCGCGGTCGTTCAGGACGCCTCGGACAGCACCAACTTCGTAGTCACGCTGATGGTGCCCGCAGTCACGCCCGGAGAGATGTTGCAGGTGTGCTGGACGCCGGTGCAGGGTGCCTCGATTTGCCGGTCGGCTCCGGTGCCTCGATGAAGCGCTCTGCAACACACGCAAGATAAACGCCGGCTGCGGAGACGTCCCCGCAGCCGGTGTTCCATACCGCAACTGAAGCCTTTACCCGAGCGCGAACCTCTGGTAGTTCCCGCCGTTGCACGGGTCTATGTAGACCGAACCAACGTTATTCCCCTCACCATCGGTGTTGCTGTCCAGACACCACGTGCCAGTGCTGAAGGTGTCGGTGCCGTCGGAGTTGCTGATGACGCTGAAGTTCACCGCGTTACCGGCGCATGATTCCGTCTTCATCAGGACGAGGTTGCTGTTGACCTGCGTTCCTGTGGTCAGGCACAGGTTGGTCTGGGCGTCCTCGAGAGCGCGGCTGGTCCCTTCGATATTGATGGGAAGCCAGTTCTGGAAGTTGCCGCCGTTGCACGGAAGCGCGTAGGCGTTGCCTGAGGTGTTGCTGTCCAGGCAACGGCCGGTCGCCTTGTCGTGCAGGTGGATCGTGCTGCCGCCCGCCGACGCCGAGCTGGTGAACGACATCGTCAGAGCTGCGGTACCGACAAGGACACCGGCTGCCTGGATCAACCTGGTGCGGAACATGAGCCACCTCCATCGCGCGGCGCCGGCGCGCAGTCCAAGCACGCACGGACACCCAGACTGCGCCGCGACCGTGTGGCCGGGGCACGGAAAGTCTCTCCGCAGGTGGGACGCGAGCGCGCCACCTCGCGCGACATTGACGGCCACGCGGGACGGGATGCCTCCTGACCTGGGGTTTCCCACCGGTGGTTGACGAAATCGCGGGCCTGGGACGTCCGGCCGCACCGCAATGCGGTGACGCCCCGGCGCCTGATCCGGCCGGCTCGGGCAGACGGAATAGCACCGGCGCGCATCGCCTTGGGCTGAGACGTGACTGATCATGAACTGTTCGATCTCGGCGACTTCCCGCTCCAGCACGGCGGCCTCCTGTCCGGCGCCCGGCTGGTCTACCGGACCTACGGACGGCTGTCGAGCGACAAATCCAACGCGATCGTTTTCCCGACCTGGTTCGCCGGCACGCACGAGAGCAACGAGTGGCTCATCGGCGAGGGCAAGGCGTTGGACACCGAGCGGTACTTCGTGATCGTCCCCAACCTGTTCGGCAACGGATTGTCCAGCTCGCCGAGCAACACCCCGCCGCCCCACGACCGTGCCCGCTTCCCGCGCACGACGATGTACGACAACGTCAGGGCCCAGCACCGGCTGCTGACCGAGCGGTTCGGCATCACGCGCCTGGCCCTGGTCGTCGGCGCGTCGATGGGCGCCGGCCAGGCCTACCAGTGGGCGGTCAGCCATCCGGCGATGGTCGAACGGGTGGCCCCGATCGTCGGCTCGTCCCACACCAGCCCGCACAACCAGGTGTTCCTGGAGGGCATCCGTGCGGCGCTGACGGCCGACGCCGCGTTCGACGGCGGCGACTACGCCGAACCGCCCCGCACCGGGCTCCGGGCGTTCGCGCGGGTCTACGCGGGCTGGGGCTTGTCGCAGGCGTTCTACTGGCAGCGGCTGCACGAGCAGCTGGGGTTCGCCACGCTGGAGGACTTCCTCACCGGGTTCTGGGAGGACGGCTTCGCCGACTGGGACGCCAACGACCTGCTCGCGATGATCTGGACCTGGCAGCACGCCGACGTCGGGCAGACCCCCGGCTTCGGCGGCGACACCCGGGCCGCGCTGGCGTCGATCACCGCGAAGACGTTGCTCATGCCGTCGGAGAAGGACCTGTACTTCCCGCCCGAGGACGAGGAGTGGAGTGCCGCGCACATCCCCGGCGCCGAACTGCGCGTCATCCCCGGTGTCTGGGGCCATCTCGCCGGCGGCGGCGACGACCCGCAGGCGGCGGCGTTCATCGGCGCTGCCCTGCGCGAGTTCTTGGGCGACGCCTGACCGGCCGACATCGCGGCGACCGGCGGCCTCCACCCCGGGCGACGCTGATCACCTTTCTCTCTGTCCGGGTTTGACCATCCCGGATCGCGGATAACCGGCGCGTTCGACCGGCGATACGTGCGGCCTCAGCGCAGCCGGATCGCCGGTGACACGTCGACTACTTGCTGTACAGGGAGAGTGGGATGCAGGACAGGAGTGTGAGTTCGGGAACCGGTAGGGAGCGAGAACCACTCCTCATCGTCCCGGCCGACGCCCAGGTGCCGGACCTGCGCAGGCGGGCAGGCCGGAGCCTGCGGCAGGTGCTGCTGCGACGCGGGGCGTTCGCCTCGGCGATCGCCGTCGCGGGGCTGGTCGTCTCCTACCACTACGGCGGCCTGATCGGGACCAGCCAGCACCAGGTCCTGCACCACCTGCTCGCAGTGGCCGGCGCGGTCGTGTTCCTCGTCAGCGCGGTGATCGCCGTGCGCTGCGCGACGAACGACATCCTGGGGCTCGTGCACGTCCCGGGCCGGCTCAGCGACGCCCGGGCGAGCACGTTCCGCATCCTGTGCCTGCTCTGCGGCTACATCCTGGTGGTCCTCGGCGCGCTGAGCCTGCTGCAGGTCCCGGTGGGGCACCTGCTCCTCGGCGGGGTCCTGACCGGGGTGATCCTGGGCATCGCGGCGCAGCAGGTCCTCGCGAACGTCTTCGCGGGGATCATGATCCTGTTCGCCAAGCCGTTCGCGATAGGCGACGAGCTCCGAATCCGCTCCGGAGCCCTCGGCGGGCCCATCGTCGGCCGGGTGTCCGGGATGACGCTGACATACGTGACGGTGTCGACCATCGCCGGGCCGGTGTTGGTGCCCAACAGCGCGGTACTCGCGGCGGCCGTGGGTCCGGCGGCGGAGTGGCTCGAACCGTAAGCGGCGTGGCTGGAACCGTAACTGGCGTGCCTGGAACCGTAATCGGCCACGGTCGGGCCACCGCTTACCGATTGGCCGTGTGATCTCCGGACTGCGAACTCTGATACTGGCCAGACGTTCGTCTTTGGAGGAGATCACTGTGTCTTTCGTTCGCATCGAATCCTTGCCCTTCACCGCGGCGGTCCCGCACGCCGGCTTCACGTTCGTCAGCGGCCAGGTCGGCGTGGACCCGGCCTCCGGCGCGCTGCCGCCCGGAGGCGTCGTGGCCCAGTTCGAGCAGGCGGTGGCCAATCTCGAAGCCGTGCTCGCGGCTTCCGGCCGGACGCTCGCCGATGTCCTGCGCGTCGGCGTCTACCTGACCGACATGGACGACTACGCCGCCGTGAACGACGCCTACCGGAAGGCGTTCGCCGAGCCGTATCCGGCGCGCACCGCGATCGGCGTCGTGGCGCTGCCGCTCGGCGCGGCGGTCGAGATCGACGCGATCGTCGCTGATCGGGGCGCCCGGATGTGAGCGGCCCGGTCCGCCCCTCAGTCCCCGGTCGGCGCCCGGTCCTGCGCCGCCATCGCCGAATCCCACGCCTTCCGGTCGCCTGCGGTGGTCGGCGGCGGGAACAGGCTGCGCGGCCACAGCTTGCGGGCGCGGACCACGTCGACCTCGACGGCGTACAAGGTCACGCGGGCCTGAAGGTACAGCCAGGCGATCAGGCCGAGGACCAGGCCGAAGGCGCCGTAGAGGGTCGAGGCGTGCCGCAGCTGGTGCGTGACGTAGTAGCCGCCGACCGCCTGCAGGATCTGCCAGCCGACGGCGCCGATCACCGCGCCGGTCCACAACTGGCCGCCGGGCACCTCGGCGGCGATCGCCAGGCGCAGGGCCAGCCAGTACGTCAGGGTTCCGATCGCCACCGCCGCCAGGAGCGCCGCCAGCCGGACCCCGAGCGCGAGCGGCCCGCTGCCGAGGCCGGCCGCCAGGTCGGCCACCAGGGTGGTGACCGCCATGCCGACGCCGACCACGGCGATGAACGCGTAGCTGCGCAGCCAGGACCACGGGAAGCCGGGCCGGCGGTTGTACGGGACCGCCCACATGCGGTTCAGCACGTTCTGCGCGGCGTTGGCCAGCCCGCGCGCGCCGAGCAGGGACCCTGTCAGCCCGACCACCAGGCCGACCGGGCCGCGGCCGAGGGCGTGGATGTTGCCGCGCAGCTGGTCGCCGATCACCGGGAAGTCCGCCAGCGCCGAACGCAGCACCCACTGTTGCAGCGCCGGGTCGTGGCGCAGTGCGAACCCGAGCACCGTCACCAGTAGGAGCAACAGCGGGAACAAGGAGACGAAGGCGTAGAAGGTGAGCAGCCCGGTGAGGTTGCCGACCTGGTCGTCGGAGAGCTTGCGCCACACCGCTGCGGGGAATGCCAACCAGCGACGCCGCTGCTGGAAGGTGTCGATGCGGCGGGTCAGGGCCCTGGTACGGTCGCCGAGGCTCATGACGCCGTGCCGGGTCGGCCAGACAAGGACGCGTTCATGCGAGCTCCTCCTCGTTCACGGCTCCAGGCCCTTCGCTATGTCCAGCGCGCCGCATGCCAAACAGCCCCGCACAGCCCGGAACGGCCCGGAACGGCCCGGAACGGCCCGGAACGGCCGAAGAGGAGGACGCAGACCATGTGCCGGTTGTTCGCGATGACGAGTGCCCCGCAGCGCGTGCGCGCGACGTTCTGGCTGCTGGAGGCCAAGGACAGCCTCGCCGTACAGAGCAGGCGGGATCCGGACGGGACAGGGCTCGGCTACTTCCGGCCCGACGGGGAACCCGTGCTGCACAAGGCCCCGATCGCGGCCTACGAAGACCGCGCCTTCGCCGAGGAGGCGCGGAGCGTGGAGTCCGCGACCTTCATCGCGCACGTCCGCTACGCCACGACCGGCGCCTTGTCCGAGCGCAACACCCACCCTTTCTGCTTCGGCGGGCGGATGCTGGCGCACAACGGCGTCATCGGAGGGCTGGACGAGCTCGAACGGCATCTCGGCGACGCCATGGAGCAGGTCCGCGGCGACACCGACTCAGAGCGCTTCTTCGCGCTGGTCGACCGCGAGACGGAGGCCGCCGGCGGAGACGTGACGGCGGGTCTGCGGTCAGCGGCTCAGTGGACTGCGGCGCATCTGCCGCTGTTCGCCCTCAACATCGTGATGACCACCGCCGACCAGCTGTGGGCGCTGCGGTATCCCGACACCCACGGCTTGTACGTGCTGGACCGCCACAGCGCCGGCCCCCACCGGGGACGCCACCTCGACCAGTCCGGGACCGGCGGACGGCTGCGGGTGCGCGCCGACGACCTCGCCGAGCTGCCGTCCGTCGTCGTGGCCAGCGAGCGCCTCGACGACAACCCCGACTGGCGCGCGCTGCGCCCCGGCGAACTCGTGCACGTCGGCCCGGACCAGCGCGTCACGAGCCGGATCGCGCTCCCGGACCCGCCGGCGTACCCGCTCACGGTCGCGGATCTCGATCCGCGTGCTGCCGCGTCGCAGAACACGGCTTGAGGGTCGGCACGCGCATCAGGTCTCGGCACGCGCATCAGGTCGTCATCGGGTCGTGATCGGGTCTTCACCGACTCAGGACGCTCAGCCACTCCCGCAACAACGCCGCCTCGGTGGCTCTGAACCCGGCGTCCACGACCGGGTCGCCCCCGCGACCGTCACCGACGGCGGCCAGCAGCGCCAGAGCGCGCTCGGCCATCCTCGCCCGGGCGTCGTCGGCCGCCGGTTCGGTGCTGACGATCGAATCGATGACGGTGTCACGCAGCCCGGTGAGCGGGGCCGGGTCGCGCTCGTCCTCCGGCTGCGCGAGCAGCTGCAGCACGGCGCCGGTCGTCGAGGCCTCGATGGCCCGCGCGGCCGTCTCGACCGGGACCCGGAGCCGGCCCTGCTCGCGGGCCCGCTCCAGCAGGCGGCGCAGGATCTCGCCGTTCTCCTGGACGGCGGCCGGACGGCGGCCCGGGCGCAGGTTGCCGTACATCAGGGCGTAGAACGCGGGATTGCGCAGCCCGAACTCGACGTGGATGTTCCAGCCGCGCCTGATGTCCTCGATCGCGTCCTCCCCCGGTTCCAGAGCCCGCTTCTCGGCCAGGTAGCTCTCGAACCCGTAGCTGGCGAGGGCGTCGAGCAAGCCGTCCTTGTCCCCGAACAGGCGATACAGCGCGGGCGTCTGCACCCCGGCGGCGGTCGCGACCGCCCGCGTCGAGATGGCGGCCGGACCGTGTTCGGTCAACAGCTCGGCCGCCGCCTTCAGGATCGCCTGCTGCTGGTCACGGCGGTCCGCACCCGTCTCGGAGCCAAGGTCGCTGCGCATGTATCGATGGTACCAAGATTTGGGTGACGTTGACACTGACAGCGATACCCGCTTAGCGTTGACACTGTCATCACGAGGCGAGAACGTCGCCGATTGCTAGGAGATCCCATGGCCCCACCCGTTCCGACCGTCCGACTCAGCTCCGACGGACCCCTCGTCGGCGCGCAAGGGCTGGGCTGCATGGGGATGAGCGAGTTCTACGGCGACACCGACGCCGACTCGGCCCGCCAGACCCTCAACGCGGCCCTGTCCGCCGGCGTCACCCTGTTCGACACCGCCGACATGTACGGCCACGGCGACAACGAGCGCTTCCTCGCACCGTTCGTCCGCGCCCACCGGGACGACGTGGTCATCGCGACCAAGTTCGGCAGCGTGCGCGCCGCCGACGGATCGATGTCGTTCCGCAACGACCCCGCGCATATCCGCCGGTCCGTCGATGCCAGCCTGACGCGACTGGGTATCGAGGTCATCGACCTGTACTACATGCACCGGCGCGACCCGGCGGTCCCGCTGGCCGATTCCGTCGGGGCGATGGCCGACCTCGTCCAGGCCGGCAAGGTCCGCCACCTGGGCCTGTCCGAGGTCACCGGCGAGGAACTGCGCGAAGCCCACACCCACCACCCGATCAGCGCGGTGCAGTCGGAGTGGTCGCTGTTCACCCGCGACATCGAACGCGGTCTCGTCCCGGCCGCCGCCGAACTCGGCGTCGGCGTGGTCGCCTACTCCCCGCTCGGCCGAGGCTTCCTCACCGGCGCCCTCCCCGGCGAGTTCACGGCCAGCGACGTCCGCTCCCGATTCCCGCGCTTCACCGGGGAGAACGCCCGACGCAACACCGCCCTGCTGCACCCCATCACCACGATCGCCGCCGGCCGCGGGGCCACGCCCGCACAGGTCGCGTTGGCCTGGCTGCACCAGCGACGCACCGTCCACGACCTCACCGTCGTGCCGATCCCCGGCACGCGGCACCCGAACCGCCTGAACGAGAACCTCGCCGCCCTCGAACTCACCCTCACCGCCGACGAACTCGCGCTCCTCGAACCCATCGCCGCCCAGGTCACCGGCGACCGGTACCCCGACATGGCCGAGACGTCCAACGCCCGCGAAGCCTGACCAGCAAGAACACGAACACGAACACGAAGAACGGAACAACGATCATGACCGGCATCACCATCGCCATCGCCTACACCTCCGGCTACGGCCACACCCGCGAACTGGCGAACGCCGTCGCCCAGGGCGCCGCGTCAGTGCCCGACACAGTCGTCGCACTGATCGACGTCGTCGCCATCACCGACGACGACTGGCACACCCTCGACCACTGCGACGCCATCATCTTCGGCAGCCCCACCTACATGGGCAGCGCCTCGGGCGCCTTCCACGCCTTCGCCGAGGCCACCTCCGCACGCTGGATGACCCGCGCCTGGCAGGACAAGCTCGCCGCCGGCTTCACCAACTCCGGCTCCATGAGCGGTGACAAGCTCCACACCCTGCAGTACTTCGCGATGTTCGCCGCCCAGCACGGCATGCACTGGATCAACCTCGGCCTGCTCCCGGGCTGGAACACCACCACCGCCAGCGAGCACGACCACAACCGGCTCGGCTTCTACCTCGGCGCCGGCGCCCAGACCTGGAACGACCAGGGCCCCGAGGCCGTCCACCACGCCGATCTGACCACCGCCCACCACCTCGGCCGGCGAGTGGCCACCCACACCAGCCGCTTCGCGGAGAAGGAGACCCTCGACCGCGCCGACATACCCGTCACCACAGCCGGCTGAGCCACACAAGGCGCGGGGGTCGGTCATGGAGCGTCCCGGCCCCCGGGGCCAGGCGCCCGGCGACTATGAACGATCGGCCCGCGTCCGCCCCGGACCGGCGGTCGTGGACAAAGCACGCAGGTCGGCCTCGCCCGCGAAAAGCACCGGCGTCGCCGCCTGCATCGGCGACGGCACCAACCGCTGGCCGGCAACGCGCGCCGAGGAAATCTGGCTCCGGCACTGAAAATCCGGCGCTGAAAAAGTGTCAGGCTCCGGGCCCCGCCAGGAATGGTCGACGGGTCCCGGAGCCGGACGCTGTACGAGATGCCACCTTCTCGCCGTCATATAGGTGTCGGAACGCGCTCCACCGTTACACCCCCTGCTGACCTGTGGCGGAACACGACTGGCCGCTCTGCTCGCCGCGCCGTTCACCGTCGGCGGCACGCCGATACTCGCCGTGAGAATCCGTTGACAGGGTTCGAAGTTGTCCCGAGAATCACCTTTGCAGGACATGGGGCAGCAGATCCCCATACATCGCCACCTTCGCGCCAGCTTGTTCCTCCATGCCCGGAGAGCCCTGCCCACACCCATGAAATCAGGGCTCTACCATCCGTCACCCCGTCGGATGGCGCCTCCGCCGGCCACCGCTGCGCCGAGCCGCCCCCCCGACGGCTGAAGGGAGAACAGAACCGTGTCGATCAGCTCCAGCACCGCGCTCCCCCACCACCGATCCGGCCGCAAGCGCCTGGCCGCCGGCTTCGGCGCGGTCGCCCTGACCGCCGCAGTCGGCGTCGCCACCGCTTCGGCCGCCACGGCGAGCCCGTCCGGAAACGCCGCGCCCCACCAGCTGAAGGCTCGCAGCGTCCACATGGCGCCGGCCGCCGGCAGCAACCTGATCAACCACGGCGGGCCGGTCGAGAACGCCCCCAAGGTCTACGTCGTCTACTGGGGGTGGCAGTCGGACACCAGCGGTGAGCAGGCCTATCTGAACAACTTCCTGTCCTCCGTCGGCGGCACCCAGTGGCTGTCCACCGTCAACCAGTACGGCGGCGGCTCCCAGTCGGGGCTGCTGGCCGGGACCTGGTCGGACAGCGCCTCGGTGCCCAGCCACCCCAGCGATTCCGCGATCCAGTCCGAGGCCGCCAAGGCGGCCGGGCACTTCGGCGCGGGCACGTCGTCGAACGTCGAGGTCGTCGTCGCCACCCCGACCGGCCACAGCACCAGCGGCTTCGGCACGCAGTGGTGCGCCTACCACGGCGCGGTCAGCTCCGACCGGAACGTCACCTACACCGACCTGCCCTACATGACCGACGCCGGCAGCTCCTGCGGCGCGAACTCGGTCCGCAGCAACCTGGACGGCGTCAGCATCGTCGAGGGCCACGAGATGGCCGAGACCATCACCGACCCGCTGCTCAACGCCTGGTACGACGGCAGCGGCTCGGAGATCGGCGACAAGTGCGCCTGGCAGAACCTGTCGACCATCACGACGTCGAAGGGCACCTTCGCCGTCCAGCCGCTGTGGAGCAACGCCGCAGGCGGCTGCGTGCAGTAGCAGGCAGTAGCAGGCAGCACCACCGACGGGACACGAGAACGGGGCCGGGCTCCTCAGGGGGAGCCCGGCCTCCATCCACGGTCCGGCGCGAGAGGATGAAGGTCATCCCGAAGACGGGATGGGAGTAGTTCCTCTTTGCGAACGGAGTGGATCGTGGTTGCGCATCCGGACGGTACGTGCCCGGTGACCGCGTTGTTGCCGCAGGGCCCGGTGACCGACGTGGATCTGACCCTCGCAGCGGCGCGAGACCAGCTCGCGTCCGAGCCGGAACGGCACGGCGAGATCGGCGCCGTCCTGATGCACCTGCTGGACCACGGCACCGACCACCGTCCGAAGGTGGCGCGGGCGATCGCCGCCCTGGTACCCGAGATGCGTCCGCAGGCCGCGGCGCGGGTCCGCGGGTACCTGGCGGACCGGTCCAGCGATCCGGTCCCGGCCGGCTATCCGGACTGGTACACGCCGAACGAGAGCTACGAGCAGTTGGCTCTGGCCATCTCGCTGGGGTTGCTGGATCCCGGACAAGCCCCGGCCGCGAGCGCCGCTTTCGCCGCCGCGGACACGCGGATGGTGCTGAACTTCGGCGACGGCTACGCGGCCCTCGGCCCGGACCACGCCCGCGAGGTGCTTGCCCGGTTGGCCGAAGCCGCCGCACGCGGACGAGGAGAAGCGGAGCAGGCCGCGGCGGCGATGGCGAAGCTGGACGCCGCGTACCACCTGGAAGCGTGTCAGGCTCTGGAAGCCGTGGCGGCAGGTGGAGTGCCGGTCGGGCTGATAACGCGGCCGCTGACGGCGTTGGCCCCCGAGGCCGTTCCCGTCGCCGTACGCGTCGCCATCGCCTCGCTGCTCCTCGACCCCGCCTCCTACCTGTCGGTGCAGTCGGGCCCTGATCTGGTCGACGTGGTGCGCGCGGCCGGTGAGCAGTACGCGTCGGACGTGGACACGGCGCTCTGGACGCTGGTACGCGACGGCTCCAACGACATGAAGCTGCGGCTGGATGCCGCCGCGAAGCTGCCGCCGTCCTCGCGGACGCAGGCCGAGTCTCTGATTCTCGACATACGCGACGCGCCCTCCCCCGACGAAAAGACGAGCGCATCACCAGTGCACGCAGCTGTCGCCGAGGCGTGGCGCCGTATCGAACTCGCGCTCGCCGCCGTCGCACCCGACTCTCTCAGCGGCCTCGGCGCTCCCGCCTCCCAGCTGGAGCTCGAAGTCGCCGAGGCGAAGCTCGGCTCCCGGCTGCCGCCGGACTTCGCCGCGTCGTGCCTGATCCACGGCAGCATCGACGTCCCCGGCGCCGACCGGTACGGCTGCATGCACGTCGGCCTCGCGCTGCTTCCCGAAATGCGCGATGCCATGGACTGGAGCGATGAGTGGCGCGCGTGCGTACCTCTGGTGGGCGAGCCCGACGGCTCGTACGTCGTGCTCGACCTCGATCCCGACCGCGTCCCGGGCCGACTGCTGTACTCCGATCAGGGCGGCGACCCGGATCCGGATGACGTCCGCGCCCCGAACTGGCTGTCTGTCCTCGAAAGCTTCGCCACCCACCTGGAAGCAGGCCTGCACCCCGAAGCCGGAGCGTCCGACGAAGGCGCCCTCGCCGACGCCGAACTGGCCGCGTTCGTCACCGCGGTCCGCCAGGACCACGGCCCTTCCGCCCGCGAACTCGGCGCTGCCGCAGTGCGACAGGGCCAGCGTCAGCGGGTCAGCGCACAGCCGCGCGGTCCTGAGGTCGGCACAGTCACCGACATGCCAGTCGGCCCGAACAAGGTCCCGGTCCGGGTGTACCGGCCGACCGACGAACCGGGCCGCGATCCAGCCCGCGAACCGCGCGGCACGGTGGTGTTCCTGCACGGCGGCATGTGGGTCATCGGCGATCTGGAGTCCCACGACCGCGCCTGCCGCCGGCTGGTCGAGGCCGCGGACGTCACCGTCGTGGCCGTCGACTACCGCCGGGCGCCGGAACACGCGTGGCCGGCCGCCGTGGACGACGCCGTCGAGGTCCTGCGCTGGGCCCACGACGGCGGCGCGGCAACGACCGGAACCACTGGGACCGCCGGAACCACCGGAACCGCCGCCCCGCTGGTGGTCATGGGCGACAGCGCCGGAGGAAACCTCGCCACGCTGGCCTGCCTCCGCCTGCGCGACGAAGGCCTCCCGGTCCCCGCGCTCCAAGTGCTGGTATATCCGAACACTGACCTGACGCTGTCCCAGCCCAGCGTGAAAACCAGGGCCACCGGCTGGGGCCTGGACGCGGACGCCGTCGCCTGGGGCGCCGAGCTGTGGGTGCCGGAGCCCGACCGCCGCGCGGACCCCGCGGTCAGCCCGCTGTTCGCCGACCTCCGCGGCCTGCCGCCGGCCGTCGTCGTCACCGCCGAGCACGACCCGCTGCGCGACGAGGGCGACGCCTACGCCGCAAGGCTTGGGGCGGTAGGCGTACCGGTCCGCCACCGCTGCGAAACCGGCCAGGTCCACGGATTCCTGACCCTGGACCTCGTCTCCCCCGCCGCCGCGTCAGCCGGCAGCCGGGTGTTCGCCGATCTCGCCGAGCTGCTGTGACGGTGTAGGTCGTGGTGTGGATCGGGTAGCCGAGGAGGCTGCGGAACTCACGCCTTGGAGGCCGTCATCGCGGCCCCGACGATCCCGGCGTTGTTCCGAAGCGTGGCGGGGACGATCTCGGCCCTGATCCCCTCGACGAGCGGGAGGAACTTGTCGGCCTCGCGGCTGACCCCGCCGCCGATGATGAACAGGTCCGGCGAGAAGAGCATCTCCACGTGCGCCAGGTACTTCTGCACGCGGCGGGCCCAGTGCGCCCAGCTCAGGTCCTCGTCCTCCTTGGCCTTGGACGAGGCGTGCGTCTCCGCGTCGCGGCCGTGCAGCTCCAGGTGCCCGAGCTCGGTGTTGCGGACCAGGTGGCCGTCGGTGAAGACCGCGCTGCCGATGCCGGTCCCGAAGGTCAGCAGGATGACCGTGCCGTCCCGGCCGCGCCCGGCGCCGAACGTCATCTCGGCCAGGCCGGCCGCGTCGGCGTCGTTGAGCACCGTCACCGGCAGGCCCAGCCGGGCGCCGAGCAGCGCGTGGGTGTCCAGGCCGATCCATTTCTCGTCCATGTTGGCGGCCGTGCGGGTGACCCCCGCGGTGACCACGCCGGGGAACGTCAGGCCGATCGGCCCGGTCCACCCGAAGTGGCCGACCACCTCGGCGACGGCGTCCGCGACGGCGTCGGGAGCGGACGGTTGCGGCGTCAAGACCTTGTAACGCTCGGCCGCGAGCTCTCCACTGTCCACGTCCACGGGAGCGCCCTTGATCCCCGAACCGCCGATGTCCACGCCGAAAGTCTGCACGGACACGACGATAAGGCCCGACGGCGACAGCCGCAGCCGGACCTGCCCCGACGAGGCACGTGTCACAAAGTCGCGGGCTGTCTCGACTCGGGTCGTGAAGAGGCCAGCGGAACCAAGAGCTGAACCAAGAGCTGCTGGACCAAGAGCTGGATCAAGACATCGAGGGAGAGACCCGTGAACGTGGCACTGTGGATCGCCGCCGTCCTGCTGGCGGCGGTCGCGCTGACCGGCGGCGTGCTGAAGTCGTTCGTGCCCAAGGCCAGGCTGGCCGCGCAGCACGGCGGGGAGTGGGTCGAGGGCGCCAGCGTCGGCTTCGTCAAGGGCATCGGGGTCCTGGAGATCCTGGCGGCGGTCGGCCTGATCGCACCGCGGGCGGTCGGCGTCGCGCCGGCCATGGTGCCGGTCACCGCCTTGTGCTGGGTGCTGCTGATGATCGGCGCGATGATCACGCACGGCCGGCTCGGGCAGAACAAGTTGGTGCTGGTGAACCTGGTCTACCTCGCGCTCGCGGTGTTCATCGCGCTGGGCCGGGTCTGAACTGATGTTTCCCTGTCAGCCCGGAAGCGATTGCCCTGTCAGCCGGGAAGCCCCAGCAAGAACTCCGGGTACAGGTTCACCGTCTGCTCGATCAGTCCGTGCAGCCCGGCCGTGTACTCGATGAACTCAGTAGCCCCGCCGATCTCGTCGACCGTCGCGTGGAGCCCGTCGATCAGCGGCCTGACGATCCCCGCGAACGCCCGCAGCCACCCCGGCTCGGTCAACCGTGCCGCGAACTCCTCCCGGGCCGCCGCCGAGTCCGCACACCCCACGAGCAGCTTCTCCGCCACCGCGCGTTCCGCCTCGGACAGCGACTCCAGATACCGCACCACCATGTACGTGGCCGTGCCGTTGCGCAGGTCCTCGTACCGGCGCGATGCGATGTCCCGCTGGTCGTTGGCCAGCTGCCGCAGGACGCCGAACCGCTCCCCGAAGTCGCGCAGCGCGTCCACCTGCGCCGGGGCGCATCCGGCCAGCACCGCTCCCATCGCCGCGGCCATGGCGTAGGGCGCGCCGGTCTTGCCGCGGTAGCCGGCCATCACCTCCTCGGCGGTGGCCGTCGCCGCGGTCGATGACAGGTCTGCGAGCTGCCCGGCGATCGCCCGGTGCCAGCACCGCGACAGCTCTTGGCGCAGCAGCAGCGCCCGCGCCGGATCGTCGCGGCAGGCGTCGTCCAGGACCGTCGCCGACAGGTGGCAGGCGATGCCGACCACCGCGAGCAGGTCCCGGTCGGCCTCGGAGGCGGCGACGGCCCCCGGCACGGCGTCGGACAGGTCGTCCAGGTAGCGCGCCGACACCCACCACAGCACGTGCGCCATCGCGGCGGGCTCCGCGGCCGCCGGCTCGCCGGAGGACAGCCCGTGTACCAGGAACGGCAGGGCCACGATGCCGTCGACCGCCGGCCCCGAGCCGCGTGCGGCGAGCCGGTCCAGGAAGCCGATCAGCGCGTCCCCCATCGCGCGGTCGGCCATACCGCCGGGGCCGGTCGAAGCGGTCAGCTGCTCCCCCAGCTCCCGCAATCGCCACAGCACGCCGGCCGAATTCCAGGCAGGTGCCTCCGTCGTCACGTCCTTCTCCCCCCGGCCCGGGCCGGCGCGGAACCGGCCGCCCCGCCAAGCGCCTTGACAGGGTCCGTGAAATTTTCATCCATGCATCGACAATCAGTTCGCTGAGACGCTAGCGTACTGAGATGAATCAAGCCAGCAGCCTTATTCACACCAGCTGATATAAGGTCCTGGCCTGAATCAGGCCATGGTGCGACCCGGGGGGGGTCTTGGCTTGGCGCGCTCGCGCGCCGCAAGGGGGGAGGTACGCCGGTGGCCGACATGAGCCAACGGTTCGACTGGCGGCAGGCGATCACACCCGCGCTGTTCGGGATCGGCCTGGTGGTGAACGTCGCCGGGTTCGCGCTCGTCCTGCACCACCACGACGAGCCCGGCCGCGCCTTCGCGCTGGTGTTCATCGCCGCCAACCTGCTGTGGCTGCTCGCCGAGGCCCCGGTCAGCCTGGGCCGGCCCGGCGCGCCGCCGCGCGAGGTGGCCACGCTGATCGCCTACGGCCTCACCCGGTTCGCCACGGTCGCCGCGGCCCTGTTCATCATGCCGCTGGGCACCGAGTCGCCGATCCGCGAGGCGATCGCAGCCGCGGTGTTCATCGGCGGCGTCACACTGCGCCTGGTGGCCATCAGGACCCTGGGACGCTTCTACTCCCACCACGTGATCCGCCACGACGAGCACGCGATCGTCTCCTCCGGCCCGTACCGGCTGATCCGGCACCCGGCCTACGCCGGCATGCTCCTCGGGCACGCCGGCCTGATCGTGTTCTTCTTCAACTGGCCGGCACTGGTGCTGCTGGCCGGGCTGGCCGGCGTCCTGTCCTGGCGGATCCGGGTCGAGGAGCGCACCCTGCTGGTGCTCCCGGCCTACAGCGCCTACGCGGCTCAGCACGCGCGCCTGCTGCCGGGGGTCTGGTGAGCCTGCCGACCGGAGTGCCCAGGCTGGACGCGGACGTCTGCGACACGCTGCTGAGCACCACGCGCTCGGTCCGCCGAGGCATGGATCTGGACCGTCCCGTGCCGCGAGCCGTCGTCGAGGACTGCATCCGCCTGGCGCTGCAAGCACCGAACGGCGCCAACCGGCAGGACTGGCGCTGGGTGCTGATCTGCGATCCGAAGCGGCGCGAGCAGGTCGCCGAGATCTACCGGAAGGCCTTCCACGGAAGGTACGGCGACACGTCCGCGGAGAACGGCGTCCTGCGCGACGCCGGTGAGCTGGCCGATCGGCTGCATCGCGTCCCGGTGCTGGTCCTCCCGTGTCTCCAGACCGGCAAGCCGCTCCCGGCGGGCAATCAGGCCGGCGTCTGGACGTCGCTGCTCCCGGCCGCGTGGAGCTACGCGCTCGCCGCGCGCAGCCGAGGGCTGGGGACCACGCTCACCACGGTCCACCTCGGTCTGGAGGCGGAGATGGCCGACCTGCTGGGTCTACCGGAGCACGTCCACCAGGGGCCCCTCATCCCGACCGCCTACGCCCTCAGGACGACGTTCGGGCCCGGCCGACGGCGCCCGCTGGAGGAGGTTCTGCACGTGGACGGCTGGCAGCCCGAGCCCGTGACGACGGCCGGGGAGGCGGACCGGTGACGGCACCCGCTGACACCCGACTCCACGTCCCAGCCCTGCTCCACGGCAAAGCCCTCCTCGATCCGACCGCCGCCGGCCACAAGTTCTCCCGCCTCGCCGAATTGCGCACCGCCGGATTCGCCGTCCCCGACCTGTTCGCCGTCCCGGCGTCCGCCTTCGACCGGGCGCTCGCACCGGCGCTCGCCGACCTGGACGCGCCGCCGACCGCCGCGGTATCCGAAGACGTACGTCGCTGGAGTGAGAAGGCGCGCGCCGCTGTGCTCTCCCTCCGGGTGGACGAAGAACTCGCCGATGCCGTTCACACCGCGTTCGACGACGTCATCGGTGCCGACGGGCTCGCCGCCGTCCGCGCGTGCGTCGTCCCCGGGCCGGGCCAGCATGGTGAGGACAGCGCGGCCGATCCCTTCGCCGGATTGAGTGACAGCTTCCTGTATGTCCCGCGCGCCGACCTGCTCCGGCGGATCGTCGGATGCTGGGCGTCCGCCTACAACGCCGAAGGCGTCCTGTACCGGCTGCGGCGCGGCAGCGACCCCGGTGCGGTGCGCGTCGCGGTCGGCGTGCAGCGGATGGTGCTCGGCGCCAGCTCGTTCGTCGCCTTCACGCGCGATCCGCGCGACGGCGCCGACCGCGTGGTCGTGGCCGCGGCGTACGGCATCGGCGAAGGCGTCGTCCAGGAGCGCGCCGACGTCGACCACTACTTCACCGAGCGGGCCACCGGCGCGGTGCAGAAGGAGATCGCGGTCAAGCGCCGCATGGTCGGCGCGCCCCTGTTGACGGACAGTGACAGCCCCGAGAGCCCGGCCGAACCGGCGGAGTGCGAGGTGCCGGCGGAGCTGGCCGAGCAGCCGGTCCTGCCGGACGACGCCTTGGCCCTGGTCGTGGAGACGGCCCGCCGGATCGAGGAGCATTTCGGCCGTCCCCAGGACATCGAAGGCACCTTCGACGCCGACGGCGCGCTGTGGATCGTGCAGTCCCGGCCGCTCGCGGAACTTCCCGAGCAGGTGGTGTGGAGCAACCACAACATCACCGAAAGCTATCCGGGAGTCTCCTGCGCGCTGACGTACTCGCTCGCGCGCGACTTCTACAAGACCATCTTCACCGACCTCTACCGCCGCATGGGCATCCCCGAGGCGCGGCTGCGGGAGAATGCGCACCACCTGGAGCGCATGGTCGGCCTGCACGAAGGCCGGGTCTACTACCGGCTCGACGCCTGGTACGCACTGCACGGCATGATGTCCGAGTTCGAATTCGTCCGGGGCTGGTGGGAGCACTCGATGGGGCTGCGGCCCCAGCCGGGGATGGACCTGTCCCCCGGCTGGCGCGGCCGGGCCCTGCGCACCGCGCCAGGCACCGTGCGCCGCAGCGCACGCCACTTCCGCCAGGTACGTGGGTTCCTCGCGTGGTGGGACCGGACCGCCGCCGAGGCCGGCGACCTGGAATCCCTCGACGCAGAGGCGCTGATCGCGTTCTACCGGGGCCTGTGGGCGGAGGTCGGCGCGCAGTGGGGTGTCACGCTGACCAACACCGTCCTGGGCATCTTCCCCGCCGCGGGCTTCGAAGGCCTGCTGCGCCGCTGGACCGGGTCGCAGCACCGGGCACTGTTCGGCGCGCTGCTGGCCGGCGGCCCGGAGAACCGCACGCTGGCCGGACTCCGCGGTGCCTTGGAGCTGTCGGACCTGATATGCGCCCGGCCCGAGGCCCGCGACCGGATCCTGAACGCCGCGAGCGCTGCGGAGGACGCCGCGGTGTGGCAGGAGATCGTCGACGGCGAATACGGGCCCGAGATCGCGGACGCGGCGCGGCGCCAGCTGCGCCTCTACGGTGACCGGGCCGTCGGTGACCTGAAGCTCGAACAGTTCACGCCGCGCCAGCGGCCGGGGATGATGATCGACATGCTGCGCCCGCACCTGCGGCAGAGCACAGGCACGAGCACTAGCTCAGGCTCAGGCTCAGGCTCAGGCTCAGGCTCAGGCTCAGGCTCAGGCTCAGGCACCAGCACCAGCACCAGCACCAGCACCAGCACCAACGCGGGCGCAGGCACGAGCACCAGCGCAAGCACGAACACGAGCACAAGCACGAGCTCAGGCACGGGCTCAGGCACGAGCACGGGCGCAAGCTCAAGCACGAGCACCAACGCAGGCACGAGCGCCGAGGCCAGCCGCGCCGATGAGCGGAAGGTTCGCGCCGACGGCGAACGCGAGCTGCGCGAGCACTGCCGCAACCCACTGCGGCGCGTGATCATCCGGGCCTTCGCCTCCCGGATGCGGGCCCACCTCAAGGCCCGCGAGGACACGCGGTTCTGCCGTACCGAGCTGTTCGGCCTCTCCCGGCGAGTGCTGCTGCGCCTCGGCGTCCTGCTGGCCGGCGCCGGGCGGCTCGACGACCCGCGCGACGTCCTGGATCTGACCGTCGAAGAGGTCCTGGGAGCGTTCGACGGGACCCTGCCGGGCAGCGACCTGCGCGCGCTCGCAGCCCTGCGCCGCGCCGACCGGGAACGCTGGGAGGCGCTGCCGGTGCCGCCGTCGCGGCTGGTGAGCGTGGCGGGACGGCCGCTGGACCCGGCGCGCCCGGCGACCGCCACTCCTGCGGACGGCGACGCCCTCGACGACGAGAACCTGCTGCGCGGCCTGGCCTCCAGCGCCGGCGTGGTCCGGGCGCGGGCCCGCGTGGTGCTGGACCCGGACGTGCCCGCCGACACCTGCCGCAACGCGATCCTGATAGCGCGGGAGACCGACCCCGGCTGGCTATTCCTGATGACCGCGGCCCGCGGGCTGGTGGTCGAGCGCGGGACGCTGCTGTCGCACACCGCCGTCACCGGCCGGCTTCTCGGGGTCCCCACCGTGGTCGCGGTCGACGGGGCCACCACCCGCATCCCCGACGGCGCCCTGGTCGAGCTCGACGGCGCGGCGGGCACCGTGCGGATCCTGGCCGAGGAGACTGCGGGTCGAGGCGGAGGTGCGCCGATCCCGCCCGAGCACGCAGCCGGCCAAGGCGATCCGGCAATCCTTGGCGAGGAAGCAGCCAGCCAAGGCGGTGCGCCGACCCGCGGCGAAGAAGCAGCCGGTCGAGGCAACCCGGCAATCCGCGGCGAGGAGGCAGAGCCTTGATAGCCCGCCTGCGCCGCTACGTCCGAGGCAGCTTCCCTCCGGCGCTCTACCTGCCCTACGCCCTGGCCTGGGCGCTCGGCGGAACCGCCATGTTCGCCCTCGGCCAGCGCTTGCAGACCCGCATCGACACCTGGCGGCCGGGCTGGGCCACGCTCGCCACAGTGGCGTCGTTCACGGTCCTGCTCCTGATGGTCCGCGCCGTCGACGACCTGCGCGACCTGCACTACGACCGGATCCACAACCCGCGGCGGCCGCTGGCGTCCGGCGCCGTCGCCGTCCGCGACCTCGGCGTGCTCCTCGGAGCCGGGGCCGTCGCCGTCCTGCTGCTCAACGCCCCGCGCGGCCTGGCCTTGGCCGGTGCGGCCTCGGCGCTGCTCTACCTAGCCCTACTCCTGGCCGCCGACCGGCTGGCGCACTGGCCCTCCGGGGACGCGCTCGTCGTCAGTGCCCTGATCAGCCTGCCGGTGCAGCTGCTGCTCGGCGGCTACCTCTACACCGCGCTGCTGCACGACACCCACCGGTCCGCCGGGACCGCCGCGCTTCTGCCGCTGGCCACCATGCTCGCGGTCTTCACCCACCTCGAACTCGCGCGCAAGACCACCCGCGCGCCCAAGCCCGGCGAGCGCTCGTACGTAACCGTGTTCGGCGTCGAAGCGACGGCGCGCGCCGCGCTCGCCTCCGCTGCCGTCGCGACGGTTCTCGCACTGCTGCTGGTCCGGCCGTGGAGCGCCGGTGCCGAGGCCGGATGGCTCGTCCTGCTGCCGGCCGCGCTGCCGGCGCGGGGCGCGCTGCGGTTCTGGCGCGACGGCGCCGAGCGCTGGCCGGCGGCCGATGCGGGGTTCTACCTCCTTGCGGCGTTCACCGCCTTCCTCGTCGTCGATCTTTTGGAGAGGCACGCACCGTGACCGACGAGCCCGACAAGCCACCGCTCTTCCCGTTCCCCCATCCGCACAGCTCACGGCCGCCCGCGCGATTCGCCGAGCTGACCACCGAGCCGGGGCTGCCCCGCGTGGTGCTGTCCAACGGCGCGTCGGCGCTGCTGGTCAGCCGGTACGCGGACGTGCGCGCCGTGCTGTCCGACGACCGGTTCAGCCGCGCCTCGTTCAGCGGCAAGCCGATGTTCGCGCGCTCCAACGCATCGCTGGCGCTGGCCACCAGCGACCCGCCGGTGCACAGCCGCCGGCGGCAGGCTGTCGCCAGCGAGTTCACGGCGCGGCGCGCCCGCGAGACGGCGCCGTGGCTGCGGGAACTCGCCGCGTCCAGCGCTCGGCGGCTGCGCACCCTCCCTCAGCCCGCTGACCTGGTCGAGGAGTTCACCGTCCCGTTCGCCCTGCGCACCGGCGCCGAACAGCTCGGCCTGCCGTACGACGACGCGGTCAAGCTCCGTCCGGCCATGGCCGTGATGATGTCGTTCGGCAGCCACACCCCCGAGGAGGTGGCCGCGGCCCACGCCGAGGTGCACGGGTATTTCGGGGACCTGGTCGCCCGGCGCCTCGCCGACGCCGACGCCGACAACGAAGCCACCACCGGCACCGGCCGCCCGAACGACGACCTGCTCACCCGGCTGCTCCTCGGCAAAGGCGCCGACCGCCTCAGCCACGAAGAAGTCGCGGTCTTCGGAGCCGGGCTGCTGATGGCGGGTTTCGACACCACCTCGCGGCAGCTCGCGATGGCGGTGCTGACGGTGCTGCGCGACCCGGCGCTGACCGCTCGCCTGCGGGAGCAGCCCGAGGCGCTGACGCCCGCGCTGGAGGAGATCCTGCGCTGGAGCTCGCTGATCGCGACCGGCGGCGCGGCCCACGTGGCGCTGGAGGACGTCCAGCTCGGGGACGTGCTGGTGCCGGCCGGGGAGGTGGTGGTGCCGCTGACCGCCGCCGCGAATCAGGACGCGTCGATCTTCGCCGCGCCGGACCGCTTCGACCCGGGGCGCGAGGACAACCCGCACATCGCCTTCGGCCACGGCCGCCACTACTGCCTCGGCGCGCCGTTGGCCCGGCTGCAACTGGAGGTCGGGATGTCCGCGCTGCTGGCGGAGTTCCCGACACTGCGGCTGGCCGTCCACGAGGACCAGATCCCGTGGACGACAGGCCAGTTCATCCGCGGTCCGCTGGCGCTGCCGGTGCGGTGGGACGGCGCGGGGTGGCCCGGGGTGGCTTCCTCGACCGAGGAAACCGCCGTGGGGGCGTCCGGATGCCCGTGGTCCCCAGACACAGGAAGCGAGGAACCATGAATCCTCCGTCCGCCGCAACGCCGATCGTCCTGGTCGGCGACCGCTTCGACCACTTCATCGCCGCCGGCCTAGGGGTCGGCGTCACCGCTTTCGCCGAGGCCGTGGGCCGCGGCGCGTACGACGACCTCGCCGAGCCGGTCCAGGTGCACCTCGGGCAGGGCCTGGACGAGGCCGCGGTCGCCGACGCCGGCGGGGCCGTCGAGCGCCGGGGCCTGGCCAGACGGCTGCTGCTCGACCCTCGCGACCTGCCGACCCCGGTCGAGGCGCGCGCGGTGCACAAGCACGACCCGCGCAACGTGCTCCTCGCGGACTTCGAGTACTGCGGCCCCTACACCTTCGAGGCCTCCCTGCGCCTCCACAACGACAACGAACTGCTCCAGGACCACCAGGCCGGCGCACACCTGCAGGGCATGGTCCTGATCGAAGCCGCACGCCAGATGTTCCTGGCGGTGTGCGAGCTCGGCTACCTGCGCCCCTGGCCGGACCGGAAGTTCTCGTTCCTGCTGACGCAGGTCGACACCCACTTCGAGCGGCTGGCGTTCCCCCTGCCGCTCCGGATCCGGCTGACTGCCCACCGCGCGGACACCCAGGACATGAACCGGATGGTGTTCGACACCGAGACCCGGTTCGTCCAGGGCGGGCGCGAGGCGGCCACGACCAGGGTGGCCGCCCTGGTGCGACCGCTGGAACGGACCACGCCGGTCGAGCTGCGCACCGCGCAGACGGCGATCGCGACCATGGAGAAGGCTCGGCCCCTGGCGGGGCGGTGAAGCTTGGGGACCGGCGTCGGTCACCGCCGACGCCGCCTCTCCACCCTCAGATCCACTCCCACCGCGCGCCGAGTATCCCGGGCCGGATGTCGGGCACCACGATGTGAATGGCGCGATGGCTGTCGACCGTGAGCTCGGCGCTCTCGTCGATCGGCCCCTCGGTCCGACGCGCCGCGAACCGCTGGCAGCGCACCGGGAGCGCGTCCGGGTGGAAGCGGACGTAGAGCACGAACATCCCGCCGGCGAAGCGGTACCCGTTGAAGTGCTGGCAGCATTCGATGTCGCTGTGGGGGCGGATCGTGTATCTGAGCACCTGCGTCTCACCGGCCCTCAGCGAGCGGTCGAACAGCAGCTCGGTCAGAACTGAGCGAGTCTGCGCGTGCCGCCGGACGCGTCCGATCCGGCAGCCGTCCCCGACTTCGATCTCGATGGCGTCGGCCACCGTCCCCGGATCACCGCTGTAGATCATGAGCGCCCGGTCCACACCGTCGTAGTGCGCGCGCAGCACCCAGATGACCTCCACCTCGACCAGCTCGCGCCGAGCCCCGACCGTCACCGAGTTGTACTCCGCGACGATGTCCAGCTTGCCGGCGGCCGGGCTGTCCAGGTCGGCGATCTGCCGGCCGAGGTCGCCGGGCACCCGGACGATGTCGGCGAACGGGTTCGGCCACTGGCCGGTGCGCACGGCGAAGCCGCGCGGCTTCGGCGGCCCGAGCAGAACCGTCAGCGAGTGCGGCGGCAGGCCCAGGATTCCCTCCAGCGCGGCCACCGCCCGCAGCGATTCGGGGCGCTCGGGACGCCGGATGCCGCGCTGCCAGTAGCTCAGCGTGGTCACGCCGACGTTCAGACCGCTGTCGACGAGCCGGTTGCGCAGCCTTTCCAGGCTCAGGCCGCGGGCGGCTATCGCCGTGCGCAGCGCGACGTCGAACGGCCCCGTGTTCAACGCCGCCGCCACCGCGGCCTCCACGGCACCGGTCTTGTCGGGTGGTGCCATCAGACCTCCGGTTCGCGGCCGTTCGGCGGTTGGCACAGACGAGATGGCGAGCGCTACCGACCCGGTGTGAATATACCGGCCTACCCGTGCTCCTTCCATGCACGTGCCTTGATCAACCGTGCATTGGCGCACGTCGGGACGGACGCCGGGGTTCGCCGCGGGAGGCGGTCGTTCACAGGCGTTCCCGTTATGTGAACGGCGACGCCGCAGGGTCCTGTTCGAGCAGGTCGCGCGTCCCTATCTTTCGGTCGAAGGCGGCCGCCTCTTTCCACCGTTCGATCCCCCAACAGCACATCCACCGCCACCGCAAGGAGACTGGAATGGGAGCAAGAACTCCGCTGCGCGCGCCGACCCGGCGCGGCACCTTCGTCGCGGCCTGCACCGCGGTCCTGGCCTTCGCGTTCGCCACCACCGCGTCGGCCGCCGAGCTGGGCATCGACATGCAGGTCCAGCAGCAGGACGAGTGGTGCTGGGCCGCCTCCGGCGACACCATCGCCACGTTCCTGGGCCACGGCACCGACCAGAACTCGTTCTGCGACCTCGCCATCGGCCAGGACACCTCGCAGCAGTGCCCGAACCAGCCGGGGCAGCTCGCCTGGGACCAGAACGCCTTCCAGTCCCTGGGCATATCGCCCGGCGTGGAGAGCGGCGCGGTCGGCTTCGACCAGATCGTGTCGGACATCGACGCGGGCCACCCGCTGGAGACCGGCATCTCCTGGACGGCCGGCGGCGGCCACGCCGAGGTGATCTACGGCTACGACTCGGCGAGCCAGACCATCAGCTTCGGCGACCCCTGGCCGGACGACCAGCGGATGAACCAGATGGACTACAACAGCTACGTCAGCAACGACCAGTTCACCTGGGACGACACCCTCTCCCAGATCGGAGCGTGAGACGACAATGCGCGCCACCACCGTGTTCTCCCTGTTCTCGCTCCGCAACCTGATCGGCGCCTCGGCCGTGGCCGGAGCCCTCGTCGTCGCCGTCGCCCCGCTGAGCTCGGCGGCCACCGCCACCCCGGCCGTCCCCGGCGTGTCCGGCACGGACGTCTCCGCCGCGAGTCAGGCGGCGGCGACCCCGGCCGTGCTCCAGCGGCTCGGCGGATTCTTCGCCCAACTGGGCCCGGCCGGCACCCCGCTGACGGTCCACGCCGCCGCCCCGGCGCAGGCCGCCGTCGCCGCCCAGGCGCCACACCTGGTCGGTGCCACGGTGCCGGTGTACTACCTCAACCCGGCGTTCGTCACGGCGAAGTACGGCACGGCCGCGGTCGCCAAGCAGGAGTTCATGGCCACCGCGGCGGTCTCGGCGTCCGGCCAACGCGCCTCGGTCTGGACCGCCCGCAGCGCGGCCCACCCGAATGTCTGGACCGAGTTCAACATCGCCTCGGGCAGCACCGAGACCGACATGGCGGCAGCCGCCGCCAAGCTGGGCCCGGGCGCGATCGCCTTCTACGAGCCGCAGATCCACGCCTGGTACGGCCTGCTCAAGGACCGCGTCTCCCCGCTGAACGACGACGCGGTCCGCTCGGTGGGCACCACCGGCATCTCGCTGCTGGGCTACCAGCGCCTCGTCCACGGCCGCTACGCCGACAAGGTCCCCGGCACCGCGTACGCGGACCAGCACCTGCTCGGCGGCTTCAGCCGCGGCCCGGCGAAGGCCGCGAACGGCGGCGGCAGCACCGAGATCGCGGTCGGCGCGGCGAGCGCGGCGGTGCTGGCCGGGCTGTACGGCATCGGATTCGCCGTCCGCCGTCGGCGCGGCACCACGTTCGACGCCGACTGAGGAGACAGTGGGCAAAAGCGCTGAGTACGAACACTGAGTACGAACATTGAGAGAAGCGGCCGCGCGGGAAACCGCGCGGCCGTCTCGGCGGTCTCGGCTGTCGGCAAAACCCGTGTCAGTTTCAGTGATTTCACCGTGGACGGCCTCAAATCCACGGTGGTGGACTGTCCGCTCCAGCGCGCGGTGCTGGTGGCGATGACAGGACAGGGGGACGGGCATGCTACGCGGGAAATCGGGACGTGTCGCACAGTTCGCGGTGGGATCCGCGGTGCTGACGATGCTGGCCGCGGCCTCGACGGGCTGCTCGAGCAGCGGAAGCGGCTCGAACTCGGCGCAGGCTTCGCCAAGTACGAGCACCGCCACATCGAGCAGCACCGCCGAGATGACCGCACCGGCACCGACCACCCCGACCACAACGACTGCGGCTCCCACGTCGACTCCGGCGCCGACGACCAGCGCCCCCGCCACCTCGGCCTCGGTATCGCAGTCGACCGGCAGCTATCTCAAGACTCTGCTACCGGCCACCGACACCGAAGCCATGCTGGGCCTGGGTCCCAGACTGCCGACCGGGTGGACGGCACATCCCGAGGACGAGACGGACAGCGGACCCGCCGCCACAGCCCCGGCACCTTCTCTGGTCAGCGCCGACACCTGCGACTACCTGATCCACCCGAAGACCACCGAGGCCGGAGGTCTCGACCTGGCCGGCGGCCTGAGCGTGGCCACCGCCTCCGAGTCGCTGGGCTCCGGCACCGCACCGGTCGGCCTGGCCCTCTACGCCTACCACCCCGGCGACGCGGCCAAGTCCCTCTCCCAGATCCGCCAGAATCTCACGGCGACGTGCGCCGAGTTCCGCGAGATCATGACCGGCGGCGATTCGGTGGACGTCTCCGTCTCGGCGACCCCGGTCAGCGGCCTCGGCGACGAGGCGCTGCTGGTCAAGGTCACGCCACAAGGCCCCTACATCGACGAGGAGAACCTGTTGGTGCGCCACGGCAACCTGATGCTGTCGCTGTGGTCGCTCAACGTGTACGGCAGCCTCCCGGACCTGTCCCCGGTGGCCACGGCGCTGATCCGCAGCGCCGGCTGACGGCCGCCTTCGCGCCGCCGCTACGACGACTCGCCGAGGTCGCGCGCGAGCCAGGCGGGCGTGTCGAAGCGGATCGCCGGGACGCCGACGAGCGCTGCCAACAACTCCTCCAGGCGCTCCAGCTCGGCGGCGCCGATCTGCCGTTCCCAGCCGTCGCGCAGTTCGTCGAAGATCTGCTCGCCCTGCTGCAGCACCTCGAAGCCGAGGGCCGTCACCTGGAGTCGCTTGCGGCGGGCGTCGAGGGGATCGGTCTCGCGGGTCACGTAGCCGCGTTCCTGCAGGACCGCGATGGTCTTGGCCGCCGCTTGGCGGGAGACCGACAGGCGTTGGCTGAGCCGTGTGGCGTCGTCGGCGCCCGCGGCGATGCCCCGCATGGCGAAGTCGTGGACCGGGCGCACGTCGGGGAATCCGCGGCGGGCCAGTTCTTCGGTCGCGCGGTCCACCAGCGTGCGGAAACCGCCCAGGAGGAGAAGCGCTAAATCGGCGCCGGAGCGGGACACTGCAGCAGTCTAGGGAGCGGGTTGCGGTTAGGCAACCCGGTTGCCTACTATTGAGCAACCGGGTTGCCTATTCGAGGAGACGCCATGGCGAGTCCATCGAGCCCATCGAGCCCATCGACCCGACCCATCCCACCGACCGGCGCGACGATCCCCGAGGTCACCCACCACCGCGTCGAGCTGAACGGGACCACGCTGCACTACGTGGCCGCCGGCTCCGGCGGCACCCCGGTCCTGCTGGTCCACGGGTTCCCCGAGACCTGGTGGGCCTTCCACAGGCTCATCCCGCTGCTCGCCGAGCAGCACCGCGTGTTCGCCGTGGACCTGCGCGGCTTCGGCGACTCCGGCAACGGACCGGGCACCTACGACAGCGCCACCGCCGCCGAGGACCTGCACCTGCTCATCGAGCACCTGGGGGTGGGTCCCGTCCACCTCACCGGCCAGGACATCGCCGGGGCGACCGTGTTCCGACTCGCGACCGTCCACGCGCACGACGTGCTCAGCCTCACCGCGATCGAGACCGGGCTGCCGGGCTTCGGGATGGAGGCGCTGGCCGACGTCACGCACGGCGGCGTCTGGTACATCGGGGCACTCACCGCCCCCGGCATCCCCGAGATGCTCCTCACCGGCCGCGAGCGCGAGTTCCTGGCGCGGTTCCTGTTCCCGGCGCTGACCGCGGTCCCGGGCGCGGTCACCGACGCCGACCTCGACGAGTTCGTCCGCACGTACGCGCGGCCCGACGGCTGGCGCGGAGCGACCGGCCTCTACCGGTCGATGCTCAGCGAGAGTGCCGACATCAGGGCTCTGGCACAGGCGCCGGGGCTGAACGTGCCCGTTCTCGCAATCGGGGCCCGCGCGGGCTCCTTCACGTCGGCCACCATGACCCAGGCCGCGTCGACCCAGGTCAGCTCGGTCTCGCTGGACGGCGTCGGCCACTACGTCGCCATGGAGGCTCCCGAAGACCTGGCCAAGGCCATCGCCGAGTTCACTGCGAGCATCGACCGATAGCACGCGACCGAAGCGGGCCGGACGGCGTCGGCTGACGAAGTGCGCCGCGAACTCGCCGCGGAGGTGAAGAGTTGCCGCTACGCTTCGCACACCGCTTCGCAAAGCGCTCACCCACACACCCAGCTTTGGAGCAGCCCACAATGACCTCCCCATCGATACGCAGGCCGCTGGCGCTCGGCGCCGTCCTGGTCAGCTCGGTGAGCGCGATATCCGCGGTCGTCCCGACCGTCGCGCAGGCGACCACCTACGGCATGCCGGCGCCGGCGAGCCCGGTGACCGTCACCGTCGGCAACCAGGTCCATGTGGTCGGGGGCGGGGTGATCGGGTTGCCCGCCGGGGCGCGTGACGTCTCCTGGTCCGGCAACGGATCGCGGCTGGCCTTCATCGGCGCCGACGACGGCGTCTACACCGCGGACGCGGACGGCTCGCACGGCGTGCTCATCGCGGCCCCGGAGGCCGCGGCCGGGATCCGGGCGCACACGGCCTGGTCCGCCGACAGCCGTTCCGTCATCTGGTCTCAGCAGGATGAGTCCCGCTCGGGGTTGCCGACCTTGGTGCAGGCACCCAGCGATGGATCGTACGCCGACGCGCAGCTGCCGCCGGACCCGGTCGTGGACGCCGCGGCGCTGGCCGCCGCCGGGCTGCCGACCGATGTCGGGATGCGCGACCCCGATGTCGCGGCCGAC
>NZ_JBGCCU010000006.1:300000-508373 GCF_041261445.1 Catenulispora sp. EB89 | reverse complement strand
ACAGGACTCGAAGTCCTGGACACACAAGTGCTCACCTGCCAGCGGCTGTCCACCCAGGAGTCTGCCGGATGGCTCACTCCCGAGAATCATTAGGAACACGCACATGAGAAAGATCCTGTCCGCGATCGCCGCCCTGTTCATGGCATTCGCGGGATTAGTGGCCGAAACCGGCAGCGCCAGCGCGGACACGCCCCCCTTCTGGGTCTCGCACGTCTACATGAACATCGGCAACACGGCCAGCCAGACCCAGGCGTCCCAGTACACCCAGCTGATCGGGAGCCTGCGGGCCGCAGCGGGACATGCGTGGCGCGACGGGGTGATGCAGACACAGAGCTCCAGCGACCACAGTCTGATCCGGCTGGATCTGGCGCAGGGCAACGCAAGGATCGCCCTGTGGTTCACCCCCGACAACCTGTACCTGCGAGGGTTCACCACAACCAGCGGCGCCACCTTCTCATTCAACGACTTCAACCTGCAGGCCGCCATGCAGCCGGCCACCGCCTACGGCAACTCCGACCTGCTCCCGGCAGCAGCCACCGGCGGCACCTACATCACGCTGCCCTTCTCCTCCAACTACAACAACCTCGTCCAGGTCGCCGGCCGGGACCGGGCGGCCATGCCCATCTCCTGGAACGACTTCTTCAACTCGTTCTACAACCTGGCATACGCAGACCAGGGCACCCCCGCCACCAACCAGGCGATCGCCCGGGACCTGCTCTTCATGATCCAGTACACGTCCGAGTCGGCTCGCTTCAACGACGTGTTCGGCGTCATGTCTGACATCATGGGCAACGCCGCCCGCTTCTACAACGGCCTGCCGGCTCTCCAACAGGAGGTCGAGAACGACTGGACCCAGATGAGCCGGTACGCGATAAACGTGTCGAATGGGACCAACCCGGCCCCACTCTACGTCGGCCCTAACGCGGGCAACGTCTCCAGCTTCAACGACGTGCAGCGCTTCCTGGCCCTGGCGATGGGCACCTCCGGTTCCACCAGTCCCACCGGCGACTGGAACCACTCCGAGCTGTAGCGGAACGACGTACGTAACCGACACCGCACAGTCCGCCTGAAACGTCCGGCCGCCCATCCCCCTCGGCGGCCGGACTCAATCCCGTGCGGGCGGCGCTGCCCGAAAGGACGCGGGCATCCATCAGGACCCAGATCTGGGTCCTGCGCGTACCGAAGCGCCGCAAGTAAGAACACGCTGTCCCGGCCTCCCTCGCCGCTGGACTCGCAAGGCGGGCGGTCTGCTTCCCGGACCAGCGGCTCCAATGCGCCTTCCGCCGCGGTGGTCAGGATCGGGGACTCGTCCTGCAGCGCGGTGAATGGTGAATCACTGCCGGTCGAGGGCGATCAGCGTGTCCAGGATTTCGGCAGGTTCGGTGCGGGTGCTGTAGTCGGGGTGGACGTCGATCCAGCGGATGGTGCCTGCGGCGTCCACGATGACGACGGTGGGCATGGGGAGACCGTGCGTGTGGTCGGCGTTGACGGCGGTGAGGTCGAGTCCGAGTTTCGCCTGGGTCTGGCGGGCCGCATCGCTGGGAGCGGTGAGGATTCCCAGGCCTCCGGCGATCTGGTTGCCCGGGTCGGACAGGACGGTGAAGGTCAGCTCCTTGGTCTGCTGAATGCTCAGGGAACCGTCCGGGGTCTGCGGGCTGAGCGCGACCAGGGCGATCCCGCGCGAGGTGAGTTCGGGCAGGAGCTGGGTCTGATAGGTGCGTAGCGCGATGTTGCAGTACGGGCACCAAGCCCCGCGGTAGAACACCACGACGGCCGGCTTTCCTGCTCGGGCCTCGGCCAGGGTGGTGGGTCCGCCGTGGACGTCCAGCAGCTTGCCGTCGGGCATGGCGGTTCCGGCGCTGGCGATACCAGCGGGCAGGCCGCCGGCCGCCAGATCGCGCTGTTCCTTGTGGAAGACGTCTGCGACGTCCGCGGGGAGCTGGCCGGCTGGCTGCTGGTGCATCGTGTCGACCTGGTCGGCGATGGTGGGGCTGGTGGTGGTCATGGTCTGCCGTTCTGTAGGGATGGGGTGGAGCAGGAGGTGGTGCGGTGGTCTCGCCGCCGAGCTCCCGAGCCCCGGATTGGCTTGTGCAATCCACTATCGAACTCTAAAAATGGATTGTCTAATCCAAAAACTGGGTTAGACTCGCAGCATGACGAGTCGCGCCGAGCAGAAGCCCCTGACGAGGAAGGGCGAGCAGACGCGCCTGCGGATCGTCGCCGCCGCGGCCCAGCTGATGTTCGAGCACGGCGTCGCCGGCACCACGATGGAGGACGTCAAAGCTGCCGCAGGGGCCAGCAGCTCACAGCTCTACCACTACTTCGCCGACAAGCAGGCCCTCGTCCTGGCCGTGATCGCCTACCAGGACGAGACGGTCGTCGGCGGGCAGGAGCCGATGTTCGTCCAGCTGGACAGCATCGAGGGGCTGCGCACCTGGCGCGACTTCGTGGTCCAGCACCAGCGCGAACTCGAGTGCCGCGGCGGCTGCCCCATCGGATCGCTGGGGAGCGAACTGGCAGAGATCGACGCGCCGGCCCGCAGCGCGGTGTCCACCGCGTTCCTGCGCTGGGAGGCGGGGATCCGCGGCGGCCTTCAAGCCATGCACGACCGCGGCGAGCTGACCGCGAGCCCGGACGAACTGGCGTTGACGATCCTGGCCGCGCTGCAGGGTGGGCTCCTGCTCACGCAGATCCACCGCGACGTCCACCCCCTGGAAGTGACCCTCGACGCCATGATCAGCCATGTCGCGACCCAGACCATCGCCGTATCGCCGGCGCGGAGTGTTCGGGCGGCCGGTTGAGTCAGTCCTTTAACAAGTCAGAATATTCGGCCGGCTCACGGTCGCAACGCGCCCGGTCCGTTCCCACGGGGTTCCCAGGTCACGCAGCGGTTTGAAAACGGCAGCCGACCATCGCAGCCTTTGATCCGGGTCTGGCAAGCAGCCTCGTCATTCTTCCGTAAGCATCGCGCTACGTAATGTCGCAGCCGCCCGGTGACGCCGACTCTGTGTAATCGGATGGCGGAGATCCCGCCGTTCGGAAAGCACACGAGTGAGGACATCTGATGTTGATCTCCAAACGAAGGGCACTGATGGCGGGCGCCGTCGCCGCGGCCGCGGCCGGGGTGCTCACGACAGTCCTGACCACCGGGGCGAGCGCCGTCGCGGCCAGGAGCACCGCGGCCGCCACGCCGGCGCCCGGGAACCTGGGTCCGACCAGCGGCATCCTGCCCGCGGACCACCAGACGCTGGAGAGCGCGCTCCAGATCAACCTGAGCAACGAGACCGCGCGGCTGCCGCTGTACCCGGGCATCGCCTACAAAGGCACCTCCCACGAGGAGAAGGTCTGGTACGTGCTGCTGGACGCCTCCGACCAGGGCGCCGCAGCCGACCTGGGCGTGAACTACGCGCCCAAGCTGGCCAACATCGCGATCGGCGACCCGGCCGCCGTGCAGACCGTGCAGCTGGAGAACCCCACGCCGAAGGCCAACCCCTTCGGCCCGGCGACCATCGACTTCGCCGGCGCCCCGGACTTCAGCCCGACCCGCGTCGCCGTACCCGGCCCGAACGGGTTCCCGCTGGCCACCTTCCAGCCCGGTGCGGTGGCCGGTCCCGGCTACAGCCCCTTCATCAAGATCGCCGGCTCCGACACCATCTACGACGCGCCGATCGTCGCCACCGGCGACGGCCCGTTCGACGTGACGCACCACACCGACACCGGCGACCGCGTGCTGGGCGTCCACATCGGGGCACCGTCCCCGCAGGGCCAGTTCAACGAGTCCTGGGTCGACATGCTCTTCGTCAAGGGCTTCGACGCCGGCCAGCCGATCGTCTACATCTCCACCGACGCCGGCCAGCCGCTGACCGCGACCCTCGAGCGCGCCACCTACGTACCGGCACTGAACAACGCGTCCTTCAACGGCGGCGACGACTTCCTCGGCTCCGCCCGCGAGCGCCTGTTCGGCTTCATCAACGGGCAGACCGGCGCGAACAACCCCAACGCCCAGGGCTTCCAGCACCTGGCCCTGGACGGCGACGTGTCCAAGGACGCCTCGGCGGCCGACACCCAGTTCATCAACGACCTGCGCAACGGCGGAGACCTGCTCAACGTCTTCGGCGACTTCCCCACCGAAACCGACCCGCGGCACTCCAAGGCGTACAGCCCGTTGTGGGACGCGCAGCTCGGCCTGTGGACGGACAAGGCGGTCAAGGAGGGGCTGAACACCCGCCAGATCGACGAGAACCAGGTGTTCAATCTGGCCGCCACCCGCCCCGACCTGCTGACCGGCGTCGACCCGGCGACCGGCCAGCCCCAGCCCTACGGCTCGGTCGGCGTGGACATCGACTGCGCCGTGCTCGGCTACATCAACCAGCCGCCGACCGCCAACCTCGCACCCCCGGCGCCCAACTCCCAGTTCCCGCCGCGGTAAGAGACCGCCAGTACCGAGCTAGACCTGGAGAACCGGCAGCGGCCTGGCCCTTGCGTGCATCACCGCGCGACCTAGGGCCAGGCCATTGCCATCGGGAGTCGGCGTGTCGGACGGACGGGCCAGTCAGACGGCTGGTACCGGCGGATGGCGCCGCGCTCCCCGTCGACGTGGTCATGGTACGAGGTGTCTTCCCTTTTCAGGTTCACCGATGTCCGGTCCGGGTCACGTCTCCGGTCACGTGTCAGGGGTGTAGTGGCCTCGCGCCTGTAACCCGATGACCTATCTCAACATGACGGTTCATCGCGTCACAGACTTCGGAGGAACTCCTTCATGCATCGTGTCGTATCGCACCGGCATCTGAGCCGCACAGCCGTAGTAGCCATCGCCTGCTTGGCGGTGGCCGCGGGCGCTGCCATGCCGGCCACGGCCGCATCGTCCCCCTGGACGGTGGTGCCCAGCGCCGATCCCAGCGTCCAGGCTCAGGACAAGCTGACCGCGGTCGCAGTGGTCAACAGCGGCGACGTCTGGGCGGTCGGCAAGTCCGGCGTCGCGTCGTCCATCATCGAGAACTGGAACGGCAGCACCTGGACCCTCTCTTCGCACCCGGACCCCGGCACCAGCGTCAACGAGCTCAACGGAGCCGCCGCCACCTCAGCCAGCGACGTCTGGGCCGTCGGCCAGACCTCCACCGCCAGCGGCGGCACACAGCCGCTCGTCGAGCACTTCAACGGCACCGCCTGGAGCACCGTGCCGGCCCCGTCCGCCAGCAGCAACGACCAGCTGCTCGCCGTCGCCGCACTCTCACCGACCAACGCCTGGGCGGTCGGCACCTCCAACTTCGCCAGCACCCTGATCGAGCACTGGAACGGCACAGCGTGGAGCGTCGTGACCGGCCCCAGCCTCCCCGGCGCCCACACCGTCCTGCTCAACAGCGTGGCCATCGACAACGCCAGCGACATCTGGGCCGTCGGCCAGGAATCACTGCTCGACGCCAACGGCGGCTTCTGCAACGCCACCCTGGCCGAGCACTTCAACGGCACCACCTGGTCCACAGTGGCCACCCCGCAAAGCACCACGACCTGCAACGTCTTCAGCAGCGTCGCCGTCACCTCGACCAGCGACGCGTGGGCCGTCGGCAACGCCGGCGGCGCCTCGCTGACCGAACATTGGAACGGCACTACCTGGAGCACCGTGTCCAACCAGGGCGGCACCAACGCCACCCTCAACGGCGTGACCGAGCTGAGCCCGAACGACGTCTGGGCCGTCGGCAACGGCAACCGATCCGGATCCGGCACCTCGCTGACCCTCCACTGGAACGGCACCTCCTGGACGACCGTGCCCAGCCCCGGCGGATCGCAGGGCGGCGCACTCTCAGCCGTCGCCGACGTACCGGGCAGCAACACCCTGTGGGTGGCAGGCGACCAGATCAACAACGCACAGACAAACATCAGCCAGACCCTCGTCCTGCGCAACACCACCGGCTGACAAGCCATAGCAGAGCACTTCGACGTCGGTTGCATCCACAGCGCCGCCCCGCCCTTCCCGCCCCTCCCGCGCGAGGGGCGCGGTCCTGATGACAGATCAGGTACCACGAAGTTGTAACGTGCCGCCAGGCAACGACAACCGCTCCCGGGCGCACCCTCTCACTGCACCGGGATGACGACGTCGTTCGGTGGCGGGAGCGTGCCTCCGGTGCGCAGCAGGATCGGGCCGACGGCCGTTCCCGGCGACCTGGGCTGCGTTGGGCACTTTCGCCGTGAACACCTCGCTCAGGAACACCTCCAGGGCGGTGGCGGCGTCCTTGACGCTGCTCTTCCGGATCCGGTCCGCCGCACCGTCGGCCCGCAACCGGTCGGCCTCCGCGCTCTGCTGGGCACCGACCAAGTCCAAGACCGAGCGCTGAACCTGGATCACCTCAGCCAGCTCATCGACCGGGGTAAAGCGTCCGCACATCGCACAGAACACCGCGATCCCGAACACCGAGCACGACTTCGTGCACTGCGAGCACGTCTTCAATCGGCGGCTAGTAACACGGCGCATGTAAGTAGACGGTCGAAACTCTCGCATGGCCCAACCAAAGACGAATTTTTGCATCCTCGTGCGGTGGATCTTCGTCTCGTGAGAGCGTGACGGTGCGCTCGCTGAGCGCTACGTCCGTACTCGTCTGGGGGACTCATGCTCCTTGTGCCGGTTTCGCGCAACCAGCATCCGCTCGCGCGCGAACTGCCAAAGTGGATTTTGGCGGTCGCAGTCTTGATCCTCGTCGGCTTGGTCGCGATCACCGATCGGCAGCCGCAGCAGATCAAAGCCCTTTGCGATTTTTGCTATGCGCTCGCAACGCTTGCCGCCCTGGTCATTGCGCCATCGGCTCTCTCAGGCACGGCCCGTTGACGGGCATGTCTGACGTCGACGGCGGCCACCGGGCCGCCGTCGACGTGGCGCTGTGGGGCAAGTACGCGGGATGAAGTATGAGGGGTCACCCCCCAAGCCGTGGGGACTGACGCTCGATGGTCCGTGCAGGGTGGACGGTCCAGGGACTTACCCCTATGCGGTGGGGACTGGCTGCTCCAGCCACGAGCGCAGCGTTTCGTCAGCGGACCTGCCCCACGCGGTGGGGACGGACTACGCGCCCTGCCCCGGCGGCAGCGGCGGCTCGGGCTCACCCCCACGCGGTGGGGACGGACCGCGGCTACAACCTCGCCGCCGGCCTCGGCACGGGCTCACCCCCACGCGGTGGGGACGGACTGGGAGGTCTCCGCCGACGGCGGCGGCCACTGGGGCTCACCCCCACGCGGTGGGGACGGACAACCCTGGCCCTCCCTCCGGATGCCTCCGGATGGGCTCACCCCCACGCGGTGGGGACGGACCCCACCGTACTGCCGGACTCCCGGACTCCCGGCGGCTCACCCCCACGCGGTGGGGACGGACGCGACCGCCGCGCAGATCCCGGCCATCCTCGACGGCTCACCCCCACGCGGTGGGGACGGACGCGACCGCCGCGCAGATCCCGGCCATCCTCGACGGCTCACCCCCACGCGGTGGGGACGGACAACACCACCTCGGCCAACGCGCCGGGCCAGCAGGGCTCACCCCCACGCGGTGGGGACGGACTGCGGCGACCAGGGTACTGACATACATGGTGACGGCTCACCCCCACGCGGTGGGGACGGACCACCGGATACACCGACAGCCCGACCGGAATGGGGGCTCACCCCCCCCACGCGGTGGGGACGGACGCTTGCTGTGACGAACCGCGGTGCCAACCCGTATGCCAAGGTCGTTCTGGTCGCTGGGATGAGCGGATGACGTCCCGGCCGAGGTATCCCTGCCGCACGACTTCCCGCCGTACAAGACGGTTTACGACTACTTCGCCAAGTGACGGGACGACCGCATGATCGAGACCGTGCACGATGTTCTGCGGCAGCGGTGCGCCGTTCCTGCGGGCGGCAGGGCGCCGACGAAGTCGCCGGGTGCTCCCGCGCACCGGCGACCGCCCCTCACACCCGCCGAAGCCCTCAACGATCTACTATCAATCCAACAGGCCGGTTTTGCTTCCACTGGTTGAATCCGGCCAGTTCACATGATGGGCGTTCACCAAGCGCGCCCGCGACTCGGGCCTGGTGCCCTGCATGGGCTCGGTCGGCGACTGCTACGACAACGTGCTGATGGAGTCGTTTTGGGGCCGGATGCAGACTGAACTGTCGAACCGGCAGCGCTGGCGAACCCGAATCGAACTCGCCAACGCGATCTTCGAGTACCTGGAGATCTTCCACAATTGACAGCGAAGACCCTCCGCACTCGGCATGCTCAGCCCTATCGAGTACGAACTACGGACACCGACGAGCCAGTCGGTAGCCTAGAAACCATCATCTTGACTCGATCATGCCCGGGGCACATCACGCTGCGGCGCGGAGTCGGGGTGGTTCATTTCGGGCTGAGCGTCACCGCCGGTCGCCGTTTTTGGCTCGGTGCGATTGCCAACCACAGTGCGGTCCGGGACCCAGACCGTCGCGCGCTAGCTACAGTGGAGGCGTTAGGTCCCCACGCTGTGGGGGTGCACCCTAGACCGTCGATCCTCGCGGCTAACGTGCCTAACCTTCCTCATCGTATGGGGGTTCAGACAGCTTGACCGACCGCTAACACGGCGCATGTAAGTAGACGGTCGAAACTCTCGCATGGCCCAACCAAAGACGAATTTTTGCATCCTCGTGCGGTGGATCTTCGTCTCGTGAGAGCGTGACGGTGCGCTCGCTGAGCGCTACGTCCGTACTCGTCTGGGGGACTCATGCTCCTTGTGCCGGTTTCGCGCAACCAGCATCCGCTCGCGCGCGAACTGCCAAAGTGGATTTTGGCGGTCGCAGTCTTGATCCTCGTCGGCTTGGTCGCGATCACCGATCGGCAGCCGCAGCAGATCAAAGCCCTTTGCGATTTTTGCTATGCGCTCGCAACGCTTGCCGCCCTGGTCATTGCGCCATCGGCTCTCTCAGGCACGGCCCGTTGACGGGCATGTCTGACGTCGACGGCGGCCACCGGGCCGCCGTCGACGTGGCGCTGTGGGGCAAGTCGCGCAACCTGCCGAGTCCCTACCCACTGGTCTGGCATCTGCTGGATGCGGCAGCGATGGCGGAGCTGCTGTGGGAGGAGTACCTGACCCCGTCGCAGCGCCGTGTGATCCTGGACGGACTGGGCCTTGGCACCGCGCAGGAGTCTTCAGGGCGTGCGCTGCTGGCGTTCTGGGCTGGCCTGCATGATCTGGGCAAGATCAGTCCTGGCTTTCAGCGTGCCGATGCCGACCGTTTTGCTGAGCTTTTGGCATCGGGGTATTCATCGGCGGCTGATTCGGACTACCGGCATGACTGGGTCTCCCAGCAGTCGGTGGCTTTTCAGCTCGCCGGTGCCGGTTACGGCAGCCCGTGGTCTCGGGGCCGACCGGGGTCGTGTCCGGCACAGCGGGTGGCGCAGGTGCTGGGCGGCCATCACGGGCGGTTCTCCGAGGCGGTGCGGTGGCCGGTCGCGCAGACGACGGTTCCGGAGGTCTTTCCCGGGCTGGGCAGTGGACTGTGGGAGCAACAGCGCGCCGAGCATTTCGAGGCGATCAAGGCGCTGCTCTCCGTCGAGCCGCCCTCGCGGGTCTATCCGGAGGCCGCGGCGCTAGTGGCCGGAACGGTGATCATCGCCGACTGGTTGGTGAGCGGCGAGGAGTTTCTGCGTCGGCGCTTGAAGGAGGCCGGCGAGTCAGGCGGGGGTCAGCAGAGTCTGAGGGCGCATCTGGTGGCCAGTCGTCAAGTAGTGCCGGAACTGCTGGCCACATCAGGGCTGACCCGGCCCCGGATCCGCCAGTACGGGTTCGCTGCCGCCTTCCCGGGCATTGCGCAGCCCAACGATCTTCAATGTGGCATTGAGGCTGCGCTGCCGTCGGCGGCGCGGGGTGCAGGGATCTTGGTTGTGACGGCGCCGATGGGCGTGGGCAAGACCGAGACGGCGCTTTTTGCTGCGTCGGTGATGGGTCGTGCTGCCGGCGCTGCGGGGCTGCATTTTGCGTTGCCGACAATGGCCACTGCGGACCAGATGTTCGACCGGCTGCTGGGGTACGCAGAGCACAACCTGGAGGAGCCTGCGACGCTGGCGCTGGTGCACGGAATGGCCGATCTGAACGAGCGGTATGACCCGACGACGCAGGAGTCGGCGACTGAACGCGTCCTCAGCGAGGACGACCGCGGCGGCCCTGGTCGGGTGGCGTTGGCCTCGCAGTGGCTGCGGGGCAACAAGCGGGGGATGCTCGCGCCGATCTCGGTCGGCACGATCGACCAGGTGCTGTTGTCCGTTTTGCCGACGCGCCACAACGTGCTGCGGTTGACGGGTCTGACGGGCAAGGTTCTGGTCGTGGACGAGGCGCATGCCTATGACGCCTATCAGCAGGCGTTGTTGCGGCGGGTGCTGGCCTGGCTGGGGGCGTGCGGGGCGCCGGTGGTCCTGCTGTCGGCGACGCTGCCGGGTTCGGTGTCCAAGTCGCTGGTGCGGGCGTGGTGGCAGGGAGCATGCCCGGATGGGCGGCCGCCGGCCTTCGACCTGCCGTATCCGGGATGGGTACACATCGACGCCGAGACCCGGGCCGTTACCGGCGGCCAGGTGGAGGTGCCGACGGTGGAGTTGACCGTCAGCGCCCAGCCCTACCGCGTCGGGGGCGCGGCCGAACCCGTTGAGGACCTGGCGCGGATCGGCGAGGTGCTGGCTCCGATGGCGCGCATAGGCGGCTGTGCCCTGGTGCTGCGGAACACGGTCGCATCAGCGCAACAGACGTTTGCGGAGATTCGGGAACTTGTGTCGTCCTGGCCGGCCGAGAGGCGGCCGGAGGTGCACCTGTTGCACGCACGTTTCCCCCTGTGGCAGAGGCAGCAGATCACGTCGGACTTGGAGGCGAAGTTCGGCAGGCCGCGATCGGAGGCGCCGGGGGCGCGGCCGAAGTCGGCGATCGTGGTTGCGACGCAGGTCGCCGAGCAGAGTCTGGATTTTGACTTCGACGTGGTCGTGTCCGATCTGGCGCCCGTGGCACAGCTGCTGCAACGTTCCGGACGCGGCCATCGGCACCGGCGACCCGCCGAGGAGCGCGGCGCCTTTCCCGTGCCCGGCTTGGTCGTCTTGGTGCCGGTGAATGCTGCAGGCGAGCTGGAAGCGCCCATTGCCGATGGCTTGATCTACGGTGACGATCTGCTGGGCCACACCACCGAGGCCTTGTTCGGGTCCAAGCGCGTGGATGCTGGCCAAGTCAAGGTCGTTAAGATCCCTGACGACGTGCAAGACCTTGTCGAGCGCGTATACCGGGGCTTCGACGGTACCGATGACGCCGCGATCCAGCAGGCGGCGCTGGCACGGCTGGGTGCGGACCAGGCCGCGGCGGGCGAGGCCGCGACCCGGATGATCCCGGCGCCGGCGGACATGCAGGACCTGTACGAGTTCTCGCGGTCCTATCTGCCTGATGAGCATGCCTTGACTCGGTTGGATGCCGATTCGGTGCAGATGCTGTGCTGTTTCGTGGACGCGGCGGGTCGGCGGTGGCTGGACCCGGGGTGCACCGAGACACTGCCGGAGGTCGGTCTCGGATACAGGGGCCGGCCGTCGCGGGCGCAGGTGCGTCAGGTGCGCCGCTGGTGCATCCCGGTGCGTCGCGGGGCGTGGGCGAAGGATCTGGGCCCGGAGAACGTCCCGCCGGTGTGCTGGGCGGATGATCCGCATCTGGCCGGGGTGGTGTTGCTGCCGCACCGGCTCGATGGGGCGAAACCCCGCCCGGTGTCGGTGGGCACTGTTAGCTTTCTGCTGGATACGGACAGTGGCTTGTTGAGGAGTCAGCCAGGCAGAGGGGGGAGGACTGTGGCCGAGCCGTCATACGGTGGGGTCGGGGGCCGGGGAGCACCGGGGTTCGACCTGCTGACGCAGCCGTGGATTCCGGTGCGGGAGACCGGCGGTCAGACGCGGGAAGTGGGGCTGCTGGAGCTGTTCGAGCGTGCCCACGAGATCCAGGATCTGGCTGTGCCGGTGCCGCCAGCGCAGTCGGGGCTGTGGCGGATCTTGTACGCGATCACCGCGAGGATCACCGGTTTGGACCGGCCTGCCGGGCGGGTCGAGGCCTGGCAGGACCGGCGTGATGAGGCCTTGGATGCCGGGCGGTTCAAGATCGAGGACATTACCGGATACTTCAAGACCTATGCTGACCGCTTCGACGTCTTCGACGCCGAACGGCCCTGGCTGCAGGACCCGCGGCTGGCCCGGCAGTGCGAGAAGAGCTCGGGTGTCAACCGGCTGGTGCTGTCCCGGACCTCTGGCAACAACCAGGTGTGGTTCGACCACAACATCGACGCCGATCCGCAGCCGCTGCGAACCGCAGAGGCGGTGTGGCATCTCATAGCCCAGATGTACTACGGCCCGGCCGGCCGGTGCACTGCCCGCAAGGCCGGAGAGGTGAACGCGGCCGACACCAAGGCCGGACCGCTGCGTCGGGCGGTGTCCTACCACCAGATCGGGACCAGCCTGTTCCAATCGCTGCTGGTCAACATCCTTCCCAGCAAGGGCGTCGACCTTGACCAGGACGAACTGGGCTGCCCCTGGGAACAGCCGGAGCTCCCCGACGCCCTGGCCCTGCCGTCGCGGCCTGCCCGGTTCACCGAACTGCTCACCACGCGCGGACGCCATGCGCTGCTGCTGCGGCCGGCCGCCGACGCCAAAGGCGGGATCGACACCGGCCACGTAGCCCAGGCCTACCTGACGTGGGGCGTACGCGGGGAGGCCGTGCCGGCCGACGATCCGTACCTGGCCTACGTCACCGTCAAGGAAGCACGGTTTCCGCACTCCACCACTGCCGAGCGCGCGCTGTGGCGGGACCTGGACGCATTGCTGGGTTACCGGTCGCACCAGGACACCGCGAAAGGGCGTCTGGTGGACCAGCCCGCCGCGATGGAGCACAGTGCCACGTCGCTGCCGCCGGATGTGCACGGGCAACTGCGGATCAGAGCCTTGGGGTTTGACCAGGACGGCAAAACCACCGACCGGCAATGGTTCACCGCCGACACCCCGGCCGGCGTCCTGCGCTGGGCGGTCCAGCAGAACCCGCAGGCTACCGAGCAGATCGCCAAGCTGCGTGCCGCGGCGGACAACGCCGCCTGGCAACTCAAGACAGCTATCGGCACCGCCTGGGAGACCACCGGCGCCCGCAGCGATGACCAGCTGTGGCAGCAGACGGCCGCCGTCATGTACTGGCCCGCCGCCGAGCAGGCCTTCTGGAGAGCCGTGCGCGAAGGAGACACAGTGGCCCCGCTGCGCCGGTTCCGGCTCGTGGCCCTGGACGCCTACGACCGCACCACCAGAGCCAACCGCTCGACCCGACCCCAGACGATCTATGCCGTGGAACTGGGCCGCGCCCGGTTCTTCCCGAAACCGCAAGCGGCCGCGGCCAGGAAGAGGACCAGCACATTGACCGCACAGACAGCCCCCGGCCCCAATACGGCGGCGGCCAACCTGTTCGTCCAGCAGGTCCGCATCAGGTGCGGTGACAACGGGGCGAGGGCGGCGCTGCGCCGCTCGAAAGCGCAGACGCGGCGCTACCGGCTGGGGGAGGCGGTATTCGGCGTCGTGGAAGCCTCGATGGCCGCAGTCGAACAGCACCAGGGCCGCCAGAGCCCTGCAGGTATTGATGTGGGGGACTGGCAACTCGCCTGCTACACCATCGCGGCCATCGTCGCCGAGGAGGAGCACGTCAGGCGCTCGGCCGGCCCCGACGACGACCCCGATAGCGACGCCGTCTCCGGTCACGACGCCGCGCCGGAAACTGCGGAACCACGTGAAGACCTGGTCGCCGAGGCCTCAGAGCCGGCGCAGGCCGCGAACCGCAAGCCGCTGGCCGCACGTCCTTTGCCGCTGGCCGCGGTGCTGGGGCTGGCCGTCGCCGCCGGGGACCTGAACAGGGACTCGACCACCGACCAGATTCACGCCCTGGCCCGCACCAGCGCTGCTGGCCTGCGCCAACGGCTCCCCTCCATAACCGATCGGCTGATCACCGTCGGCCGCCGTCCGGACTGGGCCGCGCTGCTGCTGGACCTGGCTCGCTGGGACCGGCATCGTGCCGAGATCGCCACGCGCTGGCTGCACACCTACCACCGGGCGGCGCTGTCCAGCGACAACCCCGATCCCAACCAGGACACCGATTCCACTCTCGAGAAAGACAGCGACCCGACATGACCCGTGCACGGTTCATCGATGTCCACGCCCTGCAGACGTTCTCCTACGTCAACCTGAACCGGGACGAGAACAACCGCCCCAAAACCGTGATCTACGGCGGGGCGGAGCGTACGCGGGTGTCCAGCCAGGCTTGGAAGCGCGCGATCCGCGTTCAGCTGCAGGACCAACTCGGACAGCCCGCAGTGCGTACCCGCCTGATCACCCGCGAGCTGTTCGAACTCCTGGTGGCCGACGGCTGGGCCACAGAGCTGGCACAGCTGGCCGTCAACCAGCTGCTGTCGGCCGCCGGTGACCTGAAATCGGAGAAAGCCAAGGACGCCGACGTCCCCCAGACCAAGGTCCTGCTGTTCGTCCCCGCCGATACCCCGGCCAGACTCGCCGCCTTGTGCCGCGAGCACAGGTCCGCACTAGAGGTGCAGGCCGGGTCCAAAAAGCCCACCCAGGTCCTGCCAGACAAAGATGTCGCCGAGATCCTCAAAGCGACCAACTCGATGATCTCGCTGTTCGGGCGGATGCTCGCCGAGATCCCCGGTGGCCAGGTCGACGGCGCGGTGCAGGTCGCCCACGCCTTCACCACCCACGCCAGCGAGCCCGAGCTGGACTTCTTCACCGCCGTCGATGACGCCCTACAGGTTCAGGGCAGCGGCCACATGAGCACCGCAGAGTTCTCCTCCGGCACCTTCTACCGCTACGCCGCAATCGACCTGGACGAACTCACCAAAAACCTGTCCGCCGACCGGGCCGGCGCGCTGGAGGTCACCCGGGCGTTCCTGGCCACCTTCCTCGACGCCCTGCCGGAGAGCAAGAAGAACTCCACCGCACCGCGCACCATCCCCGACCTCGTGCACATCGCCGTCCGCGGCGACCGGCCCATCTCCCTGGCGCCCGCCTTCGAACAGCCCGTGCGGCCCGCCGGCGAGGGCGGCTGGGCCCTGCCCTCCCGGCAGAAGCTCGCCGAATACAGCGGACGCATTGACACCCTGTGGGGCTCGACCGGCCGCCTGTTCGCCGGACACGCCGGTGTGGACGACAAAGACCTCGCCGGACTCGGCGACCGCCACAGCTCCTACACCACACTCATCGACGCCGCCGTCCACGCCGCCACCCAGGCGGCCTCGTGACCGGCGCGCTGCTCAGACTGGCCGGGCCACTGCAATCCTGGGGCGAGCACTCCACCTTCGCCGAACGCGACACCCTGGCCTTCCCCACCCGCTCAGGCATCACCGGCCTGCTGTCCTGCGCCCTGGGCCGGGACCGCAGCCAGCCACCGGGCGAGCTGAACCTGCTGCAGATCACCATCCGCGTCGACCGCGCCGGCACCGACACCGTCGACTTCCACACCGTCGGCGGCGGCCTGCCCAGGAACGCCACCGTCCCCACCGCCGAAAGCGAACGCCACAAACCGGCCTACCGCAGCAAGGCCAACGCCCTGATCTCCCGCCGTCACTATCTGGCCGACGCCGCGTTCCTCGTCGCCCTGGACGGCCCCGACCACGTCATCGACGAGATCTCCAGCGCCCTGGCCGCACCGGTGTGGCCGCTGTACCTGGGCCGCCGCTCCTGCCCCCCGGCCGAACCGGTCCTGCTGGCCACCGGGCTGGAAGACGCGCTCGGGCACCTGGACATCTTCCCGCTGCCCCGCATCGCCCCACGCGGCCAGGACACCGTCAGCGTGGACTTCGTACGCGAGGCCCCGGCGGACTCCGAAGGCGACGCAGCCGGTCCCGGCATCGAGCACGAGGTCTGGGACGTTCCACAGTCCTTCGGCCGATTCAACCGCCGCTACACCAGCCGCCGCGTCCTTCTGGAACCACGCGATCTGCCCGCCGCCTTGTGCGCGGGCCTGGGGATCCACTACATGGACCGCATCGCCCAGCACCTGCGGGGCATCGCCGGGGCCACCCTCGTCCAAGCGGCTCCAGCATGACCGGGCCGTGGCTGGTCAGCCTCCAGTTGAACCTGAACCATCCCGCGGCCCGCCGTGACCTCGCCGACGCCGGGGCCGTCCACCGCCGCGTCATGTCCCTGGTTCGCGACGACCTCGGAGACCACGCCCGCAGCACCGCCGCCGTCCTCTACCGCATCGAACACACCCGTGCCGGAATCAGGATCCTGGCCCAGACCGGCATCGAACCCACACTGGCCAACCTTCCCGACGGCTACGCGCACGTTCCCGAGCCCCGATCCCTGCACAACCTGCTCGCAGCTCTCCAAGTCGGCACATCGATCGCTTACCGGATCACAGCCAACACCAGCAAACGCCTGCCCCGCGAATACGTCGGCAGCGAGGGCAAACCTGGACAGGTCATAGCCCTGCGAAGTCCAGACGCCATCCAGGCTTGGTGGGAGCAGCGCGCGGCACGCAACGGCCTGCAGATCACCTCAGCCGCTACCACGACGCACGACGACATCCGGGCCCGGCGGGTACCAGGCACGCCCCACGCCCAGCATGCCGCCAGCCAATTCGACGGACAGGCCACTGTCACCGACCCCGAAGCCGTCGTGCAAGCTATACGGAAGGGGATTGGGCGAGGCAAGTCCTTCGGGTGTGGGCTACTCAGCGTCGCGTTGATTCAGTGATGTGCGCAGGCGAGCACAAGCACAACTGCTTCACACGGACACGGCCACCCTCGATCCCACGCGGCAGCCCAACGGACTGAACCGTCCGTCCCGTCCGTCATTCAGACCAGCAGTCCACCATGATGAGGTGGGGACGGGCGACGGTTCCGCCCCACCTCCATGGCCTGCGCCGACTCATCCCTCGCAGTTGGGACCTACCAGGCCGCGATGCTGCCCACCACCTGGTGGCTGGGCTCACCCCCATATGGTGGGGACAGACCAGGTAATCGTGCGGTACGCGAACCGCTGGCTGGGCTCACCCCCATGCGGTGGGGACGGACGACGACGAGATTGAGAACTGGGTGGCCGGCGGCGGCTCACCCCCCCACGCGGTGGGGACGGACTGGCTTACGCCCGGGGATATTGACCGACGTACGGGCTCACCCCCACGCGGTGGGGATCGACATGACCTCCGACAGTGCTACGCCCAGGTCATCGGGCTCACCCCCCACGCGGTGGGGACGGACGGCCAGGAGGACGCGCACGAGAAAGAGTCGGACGCCTCACCCCCCAGGCGGTGGGGACGGCCCGGCCCGGCCAGGCCGCTTACCTCGGCGCGACAGGCTCACCCCCACGCGGTGGGGATCGACGAGGGAGCCTCCGAGGAATGGCATGGGGCCCAGGGCTCACCCCCACGCGGTGGGGACGAACCTCCCTGCCCACCGTACTGCCGGACTCCCGGACGGTTCACCCCCACGCGGTGGGGACGGACTCCCAACGCACACAACACAGACGCACGCAGTGGCGACTGGCTCACCTCCACGCGGTGGGGACGGACGCACCTGCAACGGCCAAGCGCCTGCCCGCAGAGGGCTCACCCCCACGCGGTGGGGACGGACATGCGGGTATAGAGCCGGTCGATCTGCTTCGCCGGCTCACCCCCACGCGGTGGGGACGGACAGTTTCTGTGCGCAGCAGAACATCGAGTACGCCGGCTCACCCCCACGCGGTGGGGACGGACGGCACCTGGACCGGCATGACGGAGGCGGCACCGGGCTCACCCCCACGCGGTGGGGACGGACTGACGAAGCGCTCCGGGATGATCTCTCTCGACCGGCTCACCCCCACGCGGTGGGGACGGACTGACGGTGCCGGCGGCACGAGCCGCGGTCAGAGGCTCACCCCCACGCGGTGGGGACGGACCGGCTCCGGGCGCTCGGTGGTCCAGCGGCGCAGGCTCACCCCCACGCGGTGAGGACGGACTCTGCCTGCGCGTTGTTCAGGTCGGCGATCTGGGGCTCACCCCCACGCGGTGGGGACGGACACCGAGGAGCTGGCCGCGCCGATGCCCGATGGCGGCTCACCCCCACGCGGTGGGGACGGACCCAGCCGATGTACAGGTCGCGGTCGGGTGCGGCGGCTCACCCCCACGCGGTGGGGACGGACGAGGAAGTCGTGTTCGGCGCGCGCGGTCGTGGGCTCACCCCCACGCGGTGGGGACGGACAAGCACCTGATCGCCTGGGCGGACGCGCTCGGCGGCTCACCCCCACGCGGTGGGGACGGACACCCTGGACACGACCCGGTACGCCGTCTTGTCGGGCTAACCCCCACGCGGTGGGGACGGACAGGATGAGGCGCGACGACAGGCTGTGAAGGACAGGCTCACCCCCACGCGGTGGGGACGGACGCTCGGCGCCGGCCGGGGCACAGCGACGTTCCGGGCTCACCCCCCACGCGGTGGGGACGGACACGGCACGGACCCGGCGGCGAGGCCTGTCGCCGGGCTCACCCCCACGCGGTGGGGACTGACCTTGCAGGTCAGGGCCAGATTCCGGCCCTGCGGGGCTCACCCCCACGCGGTGGGGACGGACTTGGTCAGCTGCTGCGCCATCAGGCTCTTGGAGGGCTCACCCCCACGCGGTGGGGACGGACCCCATCATGACCGCGGCCGCCGAATACAGCAGAGGCTCACCCCCACGCGGTGGGGGCGGACCCGAACAACAGCACCACGACCGGCACGCAGCTGGGCTCACCCCCACGCGGTGGGGACGGACTGCTTCAGGATCACCTGTGCCGCAAGCAGCACGGGCTCACCCCCACGCGGTGGGGACGGACATCAAGGTCTACAGCGGAGTGCGCCACCCGCAGGGCTCACCCCCACGCGGTGGGGACGGACGAGAATCTGGCCCTCTTCCTCGGCACTCTCGACGGCTCACCCCCACGCGGTGGGGACGGACAACGACATGATCGGCCGGAACTTCTCGTTCAGCGGCTCACCCCCACGCGGTGGGGACGGACCGGCGTGGCAAGCGGCCAGAAAACCCCGACAACGGCTCACCCCCACGCGGTGGGGACGGACCCGCCCAGCCCAGGCGACCACGGCGTCGGCGTAGGCTCACCCCCACGCGGTGGGGACGGACTGTCGCGCGACGTCCAGGAGCACCGCGGCCTCAGGCTCACCCCCACGCGGTGGGGACGGACGGCCACCCGGAGGCGGTCGAGCGCGCACAGAAGGGCTCACCCCCACGCGGTGGGGACGGACTCGCAGGAGCGGCGAATCACCCCGCTGCGGACCGGCTCACCCCCACGCGGTGGGGACGGACTCGGCGAGGCGGTCTTCCTTGTCGCGCCCGGTGGGCTCACCCCCACGCGGTGGGGACGGACGACGACGCGGACTACCCGCAGATCCTGGAATACGGCTCACCCCCACGCGGTGGGGACGGACCTGCTCATAGCTGACCTCTCGAACGGTCTCGGGGGCTCACCCCCACGCGGTGGGGACGGACGACCACGTCCATCCGCACATGCTCCGTCGGATGGGCTCACCCCCACGCGGTGGGGACGGACACCATGCGGGCGCGACTGGTCGCGCTGCGGTCGGGCTCACCCCCACGCGGTGGGGACGGACGTACGCCGCAAGGCCGCCGCCGCCCGCGTCGAGGGCTCACCCCCACGCGGTGGGGACGGACCAGCAGCGGCATCATCGTGATCAACGTCGAGGCGGCTCACCCCCACGCGGTGGGGACGGACGCGTACGACCCCACGGTGTCCATCGCACGCGCCGGCTCACCCCCACGCGGTGGGGACGGACGGCTTCCCCCGCCGGCCGCCCGACCGGCGGGGGGGGGGCTCACCCCCACGCGGTGGGGACGGACTCGGAGGCTCGGGTTCTGCTGGTCGACGACATAGGCTCACCCCCACGCGGTGGGGACGGACGATCGCAGGTCATAGGGATGCGGTCGGCGATCCGGCTCACCCCCACGCGGTGGGGACGGACCATCAGGCTGCCTCGCTCTCGCCCACGCACAGGGGCTCACCCCCACGCGGTGGGGACGGACGGTATGGAGACTGTCATACGGTGCCAAGTAGCGGGCTCACCCCCACGCGTTGGGGACGGACACCGGCGCCCCCGACACCGACGATGATCGTCGCGGGCTCACCCCCACGCGGTGGGGACGGACGTAATCACCTGGCCGTTTCCGAGCGAGGCTCCGGGCTCACCCCCACGCGGTGGGGACGGACTCCCGTGGCCTACAGCATCTCGTCCACGGTGCGGGCTCACCCCCACGCGGTGGGGACGGACGCCCCAGGATTACCCAGGGCGGGGTTCACGGTGGGCTCACCCCCACGCGGTGGGGACGGACCCCCTGGGCGGAGGTCTATGGATGAGCGACATCGGCTCGCCCCCACGCGGTGGGGACGGACCGCATCTCCATCGACAGCAGCAGCGCCGGGATCGGCTCACCCCCACGCGGTGGGGACGGACGGCTGGACGACATCAGGAGAGGCGCCACCAGAGGGCTCACCCCCACGCGGTGGGGACGGACTGGTCCGCGGCGTTGCTGGCCGCGGTCTCGACCGGCTCACCCCCACGCGGTGGGGACGGACGGTTCGCGATCCCGAACCGGGCGCTGGAGATGCGGCTCACCCCCACGCGGTGGGGACGGACTCATCGATCACCGTGACCAGCTGGTTCGAGGGAGGCTCACCCCCACGCGGTGGGGACGGACTGCTTGAAGCCCCCCCGAGCGCCATCTGCGTCGGCTCACCCCCACGCGGTGGGGACGGACAGGCTACCGCCGATGTTTCCTGCGCCTGACCCGGGCTCACCCCCACGCGGTGGGGACGGACCGTCGACGAGCGGGGCCGGCCCCGCGTCGGTGCGGCTCACCCCCACGCGGTGGGGACGGACGGCGCAACCCGGCGGCGTTCCCACCTAATGATCGGCTCACCCCCACGCGGTGGGGACGGACGTCCTCGACGGTCCCCGGCTCGCGGGCGGTGCAGGCTCACCCCCACGCGGTGGGGACGGACAAGTCCGACAGGCCCGTCTCGTCGACCTTGACCGGCTCACCCCCACGCGGTGGGGACGGACGAGGAAGAGGGCCAGATTCTCTACTTGCTGATCGGCTCACCCCCACGCGGTGGGGACGGACCACGGCGTGCTGCACGAGGCCGACGTCGAAACGGGCTCACCCCCACGCGGTGGGGACGGACGTCGAGTCGTTCCTCGATCGCCGCCACACGCTCGGCTCACCCCCACGCGGTGGGGACGGACAAGTCCAACGGCGCCGCGGTGGAGCCGTAGGTGGGCTCACCCCCACGCGGTGGGGACGGACACAAGACCCTCCGCCGCCGCGCGGGTGTGGACCGGCTCACCCCCACGCGGTGGGGACGGACTGGTTCAGTGAGGACACCGGCGCCTCGCCGGAGGGCTCACCCCCACGCGGTGGGGACGGACGCCACCATCGTCTCGATCGCTGCGAGCCCCTGGGGCTCACCCCCACGCGGTGGGGACGGACGCTCGGCGGTCCGGGCCGCAGCTGGGTGTCGAAGGCTCACCCCCACGCGGTGGGGACGGACTTCCACGGCGGCGAGGTCCCGGCCGCCGCGGTGGGCTCACCCCCACGCGGTGGGGACGGACACCCTCGCACCCACTGCCGAGGCCGCCGCCGCCGGCTCACCCCCACGCGGTGGGGACGGACGTCAACGCCAGCATCACCACCGCGCTGTCGACGGGCTCACCCCCACGCGGTGGGGACGGACATGACCGCGGTTAGTAGATACCGCCGGTTGTCGGGCTCACCCCCACGCGGTGGGGACGGACCGAGGTGATCCCAGCCATGATGGCCGCGGCACGGGCTCACCCCCACGCGGTGGGGACGGACCAGCCGTCGTGCCGGAAGTTCGAGTCCGCCTTCGGCTCACCCCCACGCGGTGGGGACGGACCAGGTAGAGGGTGGCGTGCTTGATGGACTCGGCGGGCTCACCCCCACGCGGTGGGGACGGACACGATGTAGAGGCCGGTGAGGACCGCGATGTACGGCTCACCCCCACGCGGTGGGGACGGACCTGATCGGATCCGGCGGTAGCTCCGGCGGCGGGGGCTCACCCCCACGCGGTGGGGACGGACGGCTTCGGCGCGAGCACAAGCACCGCGGTCTTCGGCTCACCCCCACGCGGTGGGGACGGACACCGCTGGACCGATGCTGCCGGCTGGCACGGCTGGCTCACCCCCACGCGGTGGGGACGGACAACCCGGGCTCGAACTCGACGAGCTCGCGGACGGGCTCACCCCCACGCGGTGGGGACGGACCGTACCCGTGGTCCCGAGGCACCTCATCCAGAGGGCTCACCCCCACGCGGTGGGGACGGACGGTCTCGCAGGAGGTGCGCGAGGTCGTCGAGGCGGGCTCACCCCCACGCGGTGGGGACGGACTGAACATCATCGGCTGCCTGGACGTTCCCACCTGGCTCACCCCCACGCGGTGGGGACGGACAGTCCATGGACGATCGGCTGGCTGGCCTGGATCGGCTCACCCCCACGCGGTGGGGACGGACCCGGTCAACTCCTCAACCTGGCCCAGCGCGGCGGGCTCACCCCCACGCGGTGGGGACGGACCGACAGTGACCACGCTCTACACCGCCGAGCAGAGGCTCACCCCCACGCGGTGGGGACGGACTCCCTGACCTGGCGGGCGTGACCGCCAGCGACGGGCTCACCCCCACGCGGTGGGGACGGACAGGACACCTACCGCTTCGAGTGCTGGGCCCTGAGGCTCACCCCCACGCGGTGGGGACGGACGGTGAGCTGCGTCGTGACCTGGCCGACCGCGAGGGCTCACCCCCACGCGGTGGGGACGGACTCCTCGACGGTCGGCAGCAGACTCTGGGAGTCCGGCTCACCCCCACGCGGTGGGGACGGACACTGTGCCGATCCAGAGCGCGATCAGCGCAGCGGGCTCACCCCCACGCGGTGGGGACGGACAGCAGCAGCTCGACGGTGTTCCCGTCGCGGGTGGGCTCACCCCCACGCGGTGGGGACGGACCCTAGGCGCCCGCCAGACGGTTCAGTTGGTCCGGGCTCACCCCCACGCGGTGGGGACGGACGCGGTACGCTCCGCCGCGGACAGATCCCGATCGGGCTCACCCCCACGCGGTGGGGACGGACCCGTACTCGACCACATCGGCGTCCTGGCCCACAGGCTCACCCCCACGCGGTGGGGACGGACCATCGCAGGGGGACTGACATGAGGTTGAACCCGGGCTCACCCCCACGCGGTGGGGACGGACTCTTGCTGACCTGCGGTTGAAGAAGCGCTTTACAGATCCTTGACCAAAGACAGCTCCTGCGGCGCCACCATCCGCATAAGAGTAAGCCCATCTAGATCGATGGGAACACGGCGCCGCAGTCCAGCAGTCGACAACTCAAAGCCCTGCTCGTTGGCCGCTGGATGAATCAACATTGCCGCTCCGCCGCCGACGACCGCGCTCGTCGCCTGCCACAGCTCGTCCCTGACACGAGCTGACATGGTCCCGACGAAGATGCCCGGGAGGACCTCGATCGTCCAGCGGCTCAATGCGCCACGGAGCGAGTCTGGAACCGCAGTCGTGGCGATGACGACCATGGAGGCCATACTCAGTCCCCTTCTGCGTAGTTGATGCCTGAGGCCAGCGCACCGTGCTGTGGGTCCCACAGGTAAACCAGATCCGACTCTGGCTGTCGGCTGAGCGGTGTATTCGACTCCGGCGCCAGAAGATTCTGGATATCAGTGACGATCCGCGGCATGAAACGGAAAAGCCGCATCCCCTCCCGCAAATGGCGCCGAACTGCCTGCTCGGGGTCCGGGCTGTCGTGCGAGGCGAAAGCCAAAGGGATGGTCAGCTCTGCCTTGTACAGGTCGGCGATGTCGAAGAGGAATGAGTGCTGGGTTCCCGTGTGGACGAAGCCGAGTGCCGGACTGCATCCCATGGCCAACACTGCGGCGTGGGCCACGCCGTAGAGGCAGACGTTCGCGGCCGAGAGCGCCACGTTGACCGGGTCTTGGTCGTGCCAGCGTTCCGGGTCGTAGTTCCGCTTGAAACGGCCGATCCGCTGGCGCTCTGCATGAAGGCGGTAGACAGCCTTCATCCGGTGTCCTTCCAGCCCTCGGAGCTGTGCGAGGGTGATGTCCTCGGGAAGGTCGTCATCGAATCGCTTGTGGTACATGCGTCTGGCCACGTCGAGCCGGGAGTCTTCGTTGGCCCAGGCCCTCACCTGGTGTTCGAGCCAGGTGGTTGTCAGGGAGCTGGGCTGGACACCGGAGTAGGTTCGCACAACGCCGGCGCCCACGAAGACGACTGTCGTGCCGTGGCGTGCGAAGGTGGCCATCGCTCGCGAGGTCACAGACGTGCCGGGGCCGAGGAGAACACACGACAGGGCGGCGGTCGGGATGTAGACCGTCTCTGTTCCGCGTCTTGTCTCGATCTGCGCGCAGACACCGGTGTCGTCTTGCACCACACGGACGATGTCGAGGTAGAGAAAGGACAGCGAATCGGCGATCTTGGGGAGCATTGCTACGGTTGGCACCGCGAGGCGGGCTCTCGCGTCTCGCCGGGTAAGTTCTGTCATTCGTGATCTCACTTCAAGCGTTCTATCGGTTGCTTGCTGTATCGAATCAGGGCGCGCCCACAACACAACCTCGGGCGCAGCGGCGAGACTGCATAGGTAGCCAAACCGGTGTGCAGCGAGGCCTCGCTACCGGACAGCCGTGCCAAGGCGACAGCAGCTGGCGACGTTGTCGAGTTGCGGCCGATCGGCGGTCGACACACTGCCGATCCAGGCCCGGCACCGCTGTTTTGAGGGTGTGTAAACGCCACTGCGCGTTGCCGACGAATCGGAAGGCGCGGCAGCGGCACTAACCCCTCACCGAAAACCGCCATGCGGCTGGTGTTTGCGGCGCAGACACGAAGCTCCTGCTGGCGAATAGCCGGAGGCGCCGCGGGGCCACCTGAGAATCAACCGGCGCCAGGGGTACCAGGGCCGCTTCCCGTGCGGCATTCACCAACGGCGGCGCAGTCGCTGACCCCGAGCGTCTCGGCGGGCTTAGTGACTGCACGCCGGCGGTGTCGGCGCGTTCTTGCGATCAGGACAGCCCGTGGGACTGGGGTTGTCGGCGTGATGACCCCGGTCCCACGGCCGCCTTAAGGCCACTGTGAAGCTGTGATCCCATTCCGTTGATGAGGACAGCATGTCGTCGCCATTGCTGCAGCCGGGAGTTGTACCCCAGGCGCGTCGACCAAGGATCTGCTGCCGTGACGTAGTTGCCTCGGCTGCGTATCCAGTACCCCGTGGGGGACACTTGGCGGCATGCATCGATGGGCGTCGGCCGTAGAGCCTGTGGCAATCGAGGCGCGACGGCCCGGCTACGGCAGAGTCCATTCCATCGCGATCTTGAAGGATCGCAGGTCAGCGGCCTGCGCGACATGGACCGATCTGCATGGAGCCCCGCCGGCGGCACGAACCTGCGACGTATTTCCGCAGTTCAGCAGGTGTTTTTCGACGCGCGAACTCGAGGAAACCTTCAACCGGCGACGCCTCGGGTGTTGTATTTCCGCTTGTCAGGCCTGATGTTGACCTGTCGCCAGCTGGAGCCCCAGGGTCTATTCGTTTTGCCGTTATGGGACTGTTTCATGCTATATGTCAGTGGATCTGTGAGCCTGTCACGTTACACTGATCATCTGGTACGGCAGGAGCCTCCGGGATGGACCAGTCCGAGGAGCGGCTAGCGGAGCGTCGCGAGCTGGGGGCTTTCCCCAACACGCCGCAGGACGTAGCGGTGCGGGCCCGGATGGTGCTGGTGCGCAGGCACGGGCTCGCTCGTGGCGAAGTCGCCGCGCAGTGCGGCGTGTCCCTGCAAACCGTCGACCGCTGGGTGGCCCGGTTCGCCGAGCACGGTGCCGCCGGACTCGCCAGTCGGCCACGGGCTCGCACCCAAGTTTGCGAACATGCCCGGGCTCACGCCCTGAAGTTGGCTGCGGCTCCTCCACCACTGTCCACCGGCCTGACCGCCTGGACCCCCGGGCGCTTGCCGACCACCTACGGCTCTGTTCCGTAGTCGGCCGCCGCAGCCGGTTCCCGAGCTGCCAGACTCCGTCCGGGGCCGGCAGCGGGGGAGCGCAGCGACCTTTCCTCTGCTGGTGTTCTTGGCAGCGCTCTTTGAGCGCACAGTTCTCGTGGTTACGTGGTGTTCGTGTTCGTGTTCGTGCTCGTCGGGCGGGTGCGAGGCGCGAAGCAGGCCAGTCGTTGCCGACCAGTACCAACCCGAGTAGTGCCGACGCCCCCGGTACCAGCGGAACTCGCGCTCCGGCATCCCGCCGAGCACGTCGTCCGCCGGCATCCCGTCGAACTCGGCGTCGACGAAACGACCGCCACTATTGCGGTAACGGATGGAGGCTGGCCCGGCCTCAACCGGATCGATCATGGCTAAAGCCGGTGTCAGATGTTTGATTCATGCAGGCGATGCCCACCCGGGGCGCCAAATCGTTCGAACGCTCTGCAAGCCACTCTCGCGGCGAAGGCTCGCGCCGTATCGACCTTGCGTTTACCGGGAGACGTACAGCGATCTGGTCAAGTCGCAGTTGCTCAGGTGCCGCCTACTGCTCTTCGAGCTTGGCCCAGATCCGGGTGATGGCGGCGATGTCATCGTCATCGAGGGGATCGACGAAATACTTCTTCACTGCCCCTTCGAACGTTCGCTTGATTGTCTCGGCGAATTGCCGTCCGCTCTCGGTGAAGCTGATCAGCGATACCCGTCCGTCGCCCTGATCGGCGTTGCGCTGCAGGTGTCCCGCGTCGATGAGGTCCTGGACCAGCCGTGATGCCCTGGTGGGGCTGACGCTCACAAGTTTGCCGGCCAGGGCTCGGACCGACTGCGGCTCGGTGTCCAGGAGCCAGCACAGGATCTCGACGGAGCTGAAGGAGATCTTGTGCTGTTCCGTCAGCACAGCGTCGATCCGCCCGGTGACCGTGGCGTGCGTGAACAGTAGGGCAAACCAGCCCCTGACCTGGTCCGGCGAAATTATCTGTGGCTGTGACACGGGTGCCTTCACACCAGGCAGCATACCTCAGGACCGGATGCCCTCCCATCTAGATGCGCGCGCACGCATCTGCTACGGTGGGTATGTAGTTGCGGAAGGGGAAATCAGCCTCGTTCGCAGAGTTCTGCCAGGACCGATCGCGGATGCCTCGAAGACGGTGGGCTCGCACACCGATCGGCCCGGCGGCCGACAGAAAGGTAACGGACACCATGCCCAAACTGGATGGCAAGGTCGCAGTGATCACTGGAGCGACGTCCGGGATGGCGTTGGCGACGGCCAAGTTGTTCGTCGCCGAAGGCGCCCACGTGTTCATCACCGGACGAGACAAGGCCAGACTGGACGAGGCGGTCGCCGCCATCGGCCACAACGTGACGGGCGTGCAGGCGGACTCGGGAAGTCTGCACGACCTGGCCCGCTTGGCCGAGACCGTGCGGCAGCAGCAAGGGCGAGTCGACGTCCTGTTCGCCAGCGCCGGTCTCGGCTCGGTGTCCGACCCGCTGGGCAGCATCACCCCGGACACGTTCGACGCGCTCGTGGGTGTCAACTTCCGAGGCACCGTGTTCACCGTTCAGTACCTGCTGCCGTTGATGAGCGACGGCGCGTCGATCATCCTGAACGGCACGACCAGCGCGACCAAGGGCATCCCCGGCGCCGGGGTGTACTCGGCGAGCAAGGCGGCCGTACGCTCACTCGCGCGCACCTGGGCCGCCGAGCTGAAGGACCGCGGCATCCGGGTCAACGTCGTCAGTCCCGGCTCGATCGACACCGCGCTCTTCAGCACCGTCGGCCCCGAATTTCGGGAGCAGATCACCTCCGCAATACCGCTGGGACGGCTCGGGACCAGCGAGGAGATCGCGTCCGCTGCGCTGTTTCTCGCCTCGGCGGACGCCAGCTTCGTCACCGGCGCGAACCTGGTCGTCGACGGCGGGTTCAGCCAGATCTAACGGCAAGCAAGTACGCCACTGCGCTCGGCATCGAGGCCCTCCGCGAGCCCGTCACCCCGGGCACGCCGAACCCAGGTCGGCGACCACATTTGCTCGAGGCCGGCCGCACACGAATCACTGAAGGAGAGGCACCGATGCCTGACTATGGTCATCCTCTGCGTTTCGCCACGTTCATCTCGCCCGCCAACTCCCCAGCGCACCGTCCAGTCGAATTGGCGCAGCTCAGTGAGCGGCTCGGTTTCGACTTCGTCACCTTCCAGGATCACCCCTACAAGGCCGACTTCCTCGACACCTGGACTCTGCTGAGCTGGGTGGCCGCGCGGACCGAAACCATTGGCCTGGCCGGCAACGTGCTGAACCTGCCGCTGCGCCAGCCCCCCGCCGTGCTCGCCCGCGCGATGGCCAGCCTCGACCTGCTCTCCGGTGGACGAACGAGCCTCGGGCTCGGCGCCGGCTTCTTCTGGGACGCTGTGCAGGCAGTCGGCGGAGGGCGGCTCACCCCCATGCAGGGCGTGACGGCCCTGGGCGAGGCAATCGACGTGATCCGCGGGACCTGGGACGCCGACGGGCCCGGGACCCTCGACGTCGATGGCGAGTTCTACACGGTCCGCGGCGCCGAGCGCGGCCCCGCCCCCGCACACGACATCCCGATCTGGATCGGCGCCCAGAAGCCGAAAATGCAGGATCTGGTCGGACGCAAGGCCGACGGCTGGCTGCCGTCGCTGCCCACCATGGAACCCGGCGGCCTGCCCAAAGGAAACGCCATCATCGACGACGCCGCACGGGCCGCAGGCCGCGACCCCCGCGACATCACCCGTCTGCTCAACATCTTCCCGGGCCAGCAGACCGCGGAAGAACTGGCCCAGATGACCCTCGAGGACGGCGTCAGCATCTTCATCCTGGCCAGCGACGACCCGGACATACTCCAACGCTTCGCCGCCGAGACGATCCCCGCCGTACGCGATCATGTCGCCCGCGGACGTAAATAACACGCGTGGCAGTCGCACCCGCGGCCAACGCTCTTGGCGCAACCCATCACGATCACGGCGACCAAACCAGTTCAGCCGACCGACCCAGACACGACGGAGGAACACGCACCATGACCACCATCAGCATCCTCGGCTCGGGCAACATGGCCACCGCCATCGGCACCCGAGCGGCCCAGCACGGTCACACCATCGAGATCATCAGCCGCGACACCGCCAAGGCCCAGGCACTCGCCGACCAGATCGGCAACGGAGCCACTGCCGCACCATTCGGCGCAACACCGCTCGGCGACATCGTCATCGTGGCCATCCCCTACACCGACACGGTTTCCGCGGTCGCGAACTACGGCAAGTCACTCGCCGGCAAGATCCTCGTCGACATCTCCAATCCATTCAACGCCGACGCCAGCGGACTCGTGACCACCCCAGGCAACTCGGCAGCCCAGGAGATCGCCGCTGCCGCTCCCAAGGACGCAGCCGTCGTGAAAGCGCTGAACACGATCTTCGGCCACGTCCTCGCTCAAGACATACCGCTCGACGCGTTCCTCGCAGGCGACAGCACCGAGGCGAAGGCACAAGTCGCCGCGTTTCTACAGAGCATCGACCTGCGGCCCCTCGACACGGGCGGACTCCAGATGGCCTCGGTCCTTGAATGGACCAGCATCCTGCTGATGGGGCTGGCGCGAAACGGCGCCGGCTTCAACCTCGCCCTAGGCGCCGAAGTCCACTGAAGATCTCCTCTGGGTCTGGGCCGGCGACTCGTCCTGCCGCCCAGACCCCGAGAGGCCACATAACTAGCCGTGTGCCCGGAACGGCATGTGTGACTGGAGCGACGGGTGTTCGGTGAGCCTCCCTGCCCCGCGGAAGCGCACTACCACCTCCCCAGGAGTCACAGAACACGGCATTTCCGCACGGGCCTCTGATATACGAGCCATAGCCGTGAAAATAAGCGACACCACCCGCCGCCGCTATCAAAATCCCTGAGCTAAGAATGCTTACATTTAGCAAGCGGAGTAAAGTCCGTTTTTGCTCAGAAGGGAAGACCTCATGAGCTATCTACCTAACGGGGCGATCATCCTCCCCGCCGACGGGGGTCGGCCGATCCCCGGTGACGGCGTGATGATCCCCAACCTGATGGGGAAGGTCGCCGCCGATCAGGGCTCAGGCTCCATCGCCGTGATGGAGGGGACGGCCGAGCCTGGCTTCGGCCCGCCTATTCACATCCATCACAGCAGTGAGGAGCTTTTCTATGTCCTCCAGGGCCAGATGGACTTCCAGGTCGGCGACCAGCGGGTAAGCGCCACGCCGGGCACGCTCGTCATGGTGCCGCGCGGAACGGTCCACGCGCCCCTGGTGGTTGGACCCGAGCGGGCGAGGTTCCTGGTCATGTTCGCGCCCGCCGGCCCGGACGGGCTGTTCTACGAGATCGCCGCACTCGCTCAGGAGAACGGCGGGATCATCGATGACAATGACCCGCGCATCGAGGCACTTACAGTCAAGTACGACACGGAGCATGTCGGGCCCCCGCTGCAGTAAGCCGAGTTCGGCGTCGGCCACGCGGCACGCGGAGTACGGGGCGAGGCCGGGGAACTGTAAACGCATGGCGGCCGGCTCGCCCAGCAGAGCATGCTCGGCGAAGCCGTTCGCTTCGGCCTCCAACTCGGAGATCGTCATACCCAGGCGCGCCTCGATCTCGGGGCGCTGCTGCTCGGTGAAAGCCGGGCAGTGCCATGCGGGCTTTCCTTCGGGCGCCCACTCGAAAGAGGCACCAGCTCAGCACCCCCGACGCGGCATTACCGCTCGGACGTCATACGGCTGCTAATGCCGAGTTCGGCATTAGCAGCCCTTCTTCACGTCCCCGGTCTCGTGAAGCAACAGCACCGCACCTTCGCGCCCGAGCTGCCTGCGCTGCATGCCGTCGACGGTCGCCGTCATGAGGAACGGCTGCGCCAGGATCCGCGACACTCCCAGGTCGAAGTCAGCGAACAGCAGCCGCGCCAACTCCAACCGGGACTCGAAGATCACGTGGTTCCGTTCTGTGACTGCCCAGTAGGTGCCCGAGTAGTGCTTCTACCCCAGGTGCCAGCGGAACGTCCGCCACGGACCTGCCTCCAGGAGGCTCCCGAGCGGTGCATCGTGGAACGAGTAATCGGTGAGCTCGTCGTTGCCGTCCCTTGCCTGCACGGCTGCCGTAGCGACATCCACGTCCGACATGCGGTCTCCACCCCCTGGCACAGCCCTTCTACGAAAGCCAGCGTTGGACGAGAAGCCGAACGCCGTCCTGCAATGGCGACCGATTCACCCCAACCGGCGATACTGGCGACCTGGGATTCCGGAAGTCGGGTCCCAAAGGACACCGAGGGGACATCGGGATCCGGAAAAGGGCATCGAAGTCCGGAACCTACAGTAGTTAATAAACCTCGCGGCGGATCGCGACGAGATTATCCCTCCAGTAGCCGGCCAGCGTGCTCAGCTGGACAGTCAGTCCGCTGTGGGGCGCCTCCACCAAGATCCCTTGGCCCAGGTACATGCCTACGTGTCCTGGCGCGGTGACGGTTCCGTCCGATCCTGGGACGAACAGCAGGTCGCCCGGCAGCAAGTGGTTCGTGTCGTAGACCGGCTGGCCGACGGTGGATTGCGCGATGCTGCCGCGAGGGATCGTGATGCCTGCGGCGCGGTAGGCCACCATCATCAGGCCGGAGCAGTCCCAGCTGTCGGGACCGGTTCCTCCCCAGACATACGGCTTGCCGACTTGCGCCAGCGCGAAGCTGATGGCAGTGGCTATGGGGGCGGGGACGCCGGCCGGGATGTGGTAGCTGGCAGCGTTGGCAACTGCTGCGGCGACGGCGATATCGCTCGAATCCTCCGGCGTGCAGTTTTCGCCGCCAGTGAAGGCGACGGCGAGGGCCTGGGCCTCGTCCTCCCATTTCGCGTAGGCGTCGGGGAAACCGCTGTGCTGGACAGATTGGGCGGCATCGGTGGTGGACATCGAGCGCCAGCCCGGGACTTGGAGCAGTCTGCCGTAGAACTGCCGGGCGGCGTACATCGGAGTCAGGATCTGTGCGGGGCTGCCCCAGCCTTGGGACGGGCGTTGCTGGAACAGCCCCAGGCTGTCTCGGTCCCCGTAGTTGAGGTTCTGGAGGCCGGACTCTTGTAGTGCGGTGGCTATGGCGATCGCCTCGCCGGGGGCTGGGACGCCCATGTTCATGCCGACCTGGGCGATGATCTGGGCGTTCGACAGTTGTGCAGCGCTCAGGTTTCCGGTGTGGGCTGAGTTCCCACGGAAGCCGGCCGTGCATATGGATGTCGTGGTCGAGTCGGGTGCTGTGATGATGGCCCCTGCTATGGCGGCGACTGCGGCTACGGCGAGCAGGGGCGCCGATATCGCGGCGGCTATGGCGGGCTTGACGGGCATGCTGCTCTCCTCATCAGGCGGGCTGCGCCACGAAGGTGACGGGCAGTGCGGTGACGGCGTGCTGCCGATGATCGGGCTTCCAGGGCAGGTCGTGCTCGGGGATGGCGAGCGCGAGGTTCGGCAGCCGGTGGATCGCGGTCCACAAGGCGGTGCGCACTTCCATGCGGGCGAGCGGGGCGCCGAGGCAGTAGTGCGGTCCGTGGCCGAAGCCGAGGTGCCCGTTGGAGGCCCGTTCGAGGTCGATGTCGTCGGGGTTGGTGATGTACTGCGGGTCGCGGTTTGCCGAGCCGATAGCGAGCAGGACCGTCTCGCCAGCGGGCACAGTCCGCTCGCCGACGTGGATGTCTTCGACTGGGAAACGCCGGATTGCGGTGAGCATGGGTCCGTCTCGCCGCAGCAGTTCCTCGACGAGTGCGGCCATACGGGGTGTGTGCGGATCGGGTTCCTCACGGACGAGGTCCGCCAGCCCCGGTTCGCCGAGGACGGTGGCGATGCTGTTGGAGATCAGGTGCACGGTGGTCTCGAAACCGGCCCACAGGATGAGGAACGCCAGCGATGTCAGCTCGTTCTCGGTCAGTCGGTCGTCACCGTCACGAGCGGCGATCATCGCGGTGAGCAGGTCGTCGGCCGGCTCGGCGCGCTTACGTTCGATCAGGTCCACCAAGCAGGCGTGCATGCCGGCGACGAGTTCGCGGGTGGAGGGGCGATTCGGGTCGTTCGGCGTCATCAGCGATCGGGTGTAGGCCTGGAAGGCGGCGCCGTCTGACTCCGGGATCCCGAGCAGGTCGCAGATGACGACCACGGGCGTCGGGACGGCGAGCGCGTCAACGAGGTCGGCATGTCCGTCCGCGGCGATCGCGGCGATCAGCCGGTCGACGGCCGCCTGGACGCGCTCGCGCTGAGCCTCGACGCGGCGGGGGGTGAACGCGGAGGAGACCAGGCCGCGAAGTCTGGCGTGTGCCTCGTCATCGACGTTCATCAAGTGCTCGTCGAGGGCCGGCGGTAGGCCGAAGCCCTGGTATCCGTGGCGCGAGTTGCGCGTCTCGATCGACATGCGCGGGTCGGACAGCAGTGCTTTGACGTCGGCGTATCGGCTGATCACCCAAACCTGCCCGCCGCTGGGCTTGACCGCCTGGTGGGCGCCGCCGGCCTCACGTAACTGCGCGTACGCGTCGTACGGGCAGCCGGACAGGTGTGGGGCCATTTCGATCGGCTCGGTGAAGGGCTGGCTGGTGCTCATGCGATACCTCCGGTCGGGGTCAAGTCGGTGTCGGCGAGCTCGTGAGGCATCGCCGACCGCTTGGTGAAGTGCTTGGTGACCTTCAACAGCCACGCCAGTTCGGCGTCGAGGTCGGCGGGGGAGTTTCCCGCTGTGGGCGACGAAGTACGTTCACCGTGGGTCGCGGCTTCACGGGCGTCGAGCGCGGCATGGATCTGTTCGGCGGTGACCGCGGCGTCCAGGTCGTCGTTCACGAGACCGCGGCTGGCGAAGAGCACGCGAACGTGCTCCGCGTATGCAGGGTCCTGGTAAGGCCGGAGCGTGAGGATCCCATCGCGGATCTCCACGATCCGTCGCGCGACGTGATACTCCACATCGCTGAGCACGCGCGTTGCGGTGCGCATTCTGCCCATGACGCTCCTGGAACCGGGGCTGCGCGGGTCATCGAAAGCGATGGAGGCATCCAGCGAGTAGAAGCTCGCCCACAGCGGACGCAGCCGGATGTAGGCGATCAAGCGCCGTGAACGTTGAGCGAGCGCGGAGATGCGCGGTCCCCACCAGTGCAGGGTCAGACCGATCATGACCAGAAGTGCGCCAAGTCCAGCGCCGACTTCGGCCACGTTTTCCAACGGGGAGATGTCGACGTCGGCAAGGGCGGCGGCGATGTCGGCCAACCGAGTGAGGCTGTAGAACAGTCCGATGGCTGCGCCGATGCTCGCAGTGATCAGGCCGGTGCGGAGCCAGCTGGGGCTCATCACCTTCGCGTACCGCCGGCACAGGCGGATGACCTCGACTTCGGCGGTCGTGTAGGTCGTCAGGTAGATGAAGAGGTAGGTGTCGTACTCGACCGATCCGCCGTACCAGTCCTTGAACGACTGCTGGAGGTGGTGTGTGGAGTCGCTGTGTACGAACAGCGTGATCATCGCGGTGAGCACCACAGCCACGATCGAGATCGTCACCTTGATACGGCGCCGTGCCTGATCCGGGCTGTAGGACCACAGCTGCAGGAGGGCAAGCTGGCTGGCGCTGTAGCACACGACCAGGCACATCGTGATGAGCGTGTTCGACTCGGGCAGGCCGGTCCAAGCGTCGGTCCGGTTCCAGACCTCTGACCATCCGGCGGTGAAAATCAGCGCGAAGGACAGGTAGAGGAACCAGGCAGCCAGACGCGCCGGTTCCTTGATGATGGCGGGGAACCGCTTAGCGCTGGAGAGCACGACCGTCCAGGCGAACAGCGCGGTCAGCGGATACAGGGTGGTGTTCATCGCTCACCTCGCGACAGAGAGGTCGTGATGCGCGCGATGACCTCATCGGCGCTGGGATCCGTGGCTCGTGGCACTTCTCGAAGTGGTTGGCGTCCGATCCGGCGCAGAATCAGCGTCGCGATGAGCTCCGCCTCGAACTCGTCGTCCTCGGCGTATGAGTCCCGCCCGAGCACCCGGAAGACGTCGCTGACCTTCGCGCCGGCCGCGATGGTCCGCGCCAGGTCGTTGCTGAGCTCCTTGCCGGGCACGTGGGCGCGCAGGATGTGCCCGATCTCGTGGAAGACGATGTGCTGCTGGTGCAGCAGCGAGGTGTCCTCTTCGTAGAAGACGTAGTCGGCGTTGGACGTTCTCATCCAAGCCCCGCACAGTCCGCCGATCACCATCGAGTGCGACATCAGGACGATGCTTCGGCCGAGGAGCCGACCGAGTTGTGCACAGAATCCCTGGAGATCGAACGGGGCGGGGAGGTCGAGGCCGGCGACCAGCGCCGAGCACTCGCGGCGCGACTGCTCTCGATTCACCGCAGTTCACCCGGCGCTCGAAGCGGCACGAGTCCATGCCGCAGCGGGGCGGACCAGCGGTCGAGTGCTACTCGTCCGTGTCGGGCGCCGATTCGGCCGGCGGCAGTCCCTCGACCTCGCGCACCCGGTCGATCATGCTCAAGACCAGCTTGACGCTCTCCGGCGGCAGCCCGACCGTGCGCATCGCCACGTCCTGGACCCCGGCGTGCTGGAGTGCGGCGACCAGCTTGAGCTGCTCGTTCGTCTCCTCGGTGTCCTCGTGCTCGTCGAAGTACGACAGCGGGACCCCGAAGAACTTCGCAAGGCCCTGGATCGCGTCCATCATCGGGTTCGTTCTGACCCCGTTGACCAGCTGCGACAGGTACCCGACCGAGATCGACGCTCCGCCCTCGGCCTCGATCGCCCGGATGGCCTCCCGGTAGGAGTACCTCTTGCCGTCCGGCTTGCGCTTGTTCTCGAACAGGTACTGCAGCCGCTCGGCGATGACGCCTGGGTCGGCCGTGCTGGGATGCGGTGACTGCTCGTCGGGCGGAGTCCGTTCGCCGGTCGCAGCAGGCGTCGCCGGCTCCTCGCCCGCTCCCTTGGCCTGCTTGCTCATCGACGGTCCCTTCTCGGCGTGCCAGCTGCCCGAATGCTGTCCGCTCAGGTGAACATTGCTGGGTCATTTCAGCTTACCTCGTTCGCTCCGGTTGACGTGTCCGACATGCGACAGCTTATGGTGGTTTCACACTGTTCGCAGAGATGAACAGTTGGCCCGCATCCGAGAACCGCTCGGGATGCCTCGGCCGGATCCGCGAGGCGTTCGCGCCTCGCCGAACGCCTAAGGAGCAGGTGAAGGCCATGATCGGGATGCTCATTCAGCAGGCCGCAGTCCAGGTGCTCAGTCACGCCGCCAGCGTGATCCCCGACCCGCCGCCGGCGGCGCCGGTCGGATCGGGCGCGATCGGCACCTTGTTCTCATGGCTCAAGTGGGGCGCTCTGACCTGCTGTGCGGGCGCCGCTGTCATCGGCGGCTGCATGATCGCGCTCGGTAACACGTCGCGGAGGGCCGAGATGGCCGAGCGCGGGAAAGTCACTCTGTTCAGCTCCGTCGTCGGTGCGGTCGTGGTCGGGTTGGCGGTCACGCTGATCACCGCTTCGTACGGCTTGAGCTAAGCCCGCCGCCGATCGCACGCGTATCGCCACCACCAGGAGTCACAATGCGTAACCCTATCGGCGCAAAGCGCCTATTTCCGGGAGCTATCGCCGCCGGTGTCGTGCTGGTCATCGGGGCAATCACCGTCCCGTTGATCTGCGGCCGTGACGACCGGCCCGCCGGGACGAAGCCCGCGATCCCGGCGCCCGCCCCTCCCCCCGCAGCAGCTCCATCGGGCCCGATTTCGCTGGTTCACGGTGCCCGCGTCGCCGACGGCATCGAGGTCGGCTTTCCGCACACGCCCATCGGCGCAGTCAGTGCCGCGTCGGAGTACGTCGACGCCGCGGCATCCACGCTCGATCCGGACTACGCCGCGTCGGTGATGCGCGTGGCCGGCGACCCGGGCAACACGGCCCTGCCGTCGAGCCTCGCGACGAGCATCCTCAAGCTCCGGTCCGAGTTGCAGCTGCGGTCGGACGGGCCGCTGGATCGGCCGGTGACGTTCCAGACCACAGCGCAGATGTATCAGCTGCGGAACGTCGCGGCGGACGACGTCCTGGTCCTCCTGCTCACCGACAGCACGTTCGTCAACGCGCAAGGCGGGACAGCCCAAACCACCGGCGTGTTCCCAGTTCAGATGCGTTGGATCGCGGGGGACTGGAAGATCGGGGCCATCGGCCGCACCGGCCAGGACTACTCCTCGCTGGCCGCCACTCCGGATACTCAGGACGCTGTGAAGCGGGGCTGGCTCGCCCTCATCGCGGCTACCGGCGGCGCGTCATGAGCCTCGCCCGCGTGATCTTCGACCCTCCAGGATCCGGCTCCGGCTGTCTTGACGGAGACATCGGCAAGTGCCTTTCGGATGTGGCTGCGCTACCCGGCAAGGCAGCCGGCGCGGTCGCGTCCGGCGCTGAATCCGCGGTCGGTGATGTCGCCAGCTCGGCTTGGGATTCGATCTGCCATTCCTTCGCCGACGCCTTCGCCTCGGTGTTGAAGTGGTTCGGCGGCGTGTTCGCCTCGATGCCTGATCCCGATCTCGGGTCCATCCACGGCGTGTACGCGATCAGCCTGACGCTCGGCATGGTCGTCGCAGTCGTCCTGTTGATGGTGCAGGCCGGCTCCGTGGTGTGGACGCGTTCCGGCGCGCCGCTGGCACAAGCGCTGACCGGGTTGCCGAAGGCCGTGCTGGCCTCGCTGCTCACGCTCGCTGTCTCCAGCCAGATCATGGCGGCGTCCGACGACCTGGCGAACTGGATCGTGTCGTCCAGCGGCAGCAGCATGACGGAGTTCACTGAGCGGCTGACCACCTTGCTGGCAGTCAGTACGCCGACGGGACCGGCGATCCCGTCGGTGCTGCTGTTGCTGTTCGGCCTGATCGGCATCGGCGTTGTGCTGACGCTGTGGCTTGAGCTCGTGCTGCGCAACGCCGTGTTCTGCGTCATGGTGGCGGTCGCGCCGATCAGCGCGGCTGGGCAGATCGGCTCCACGACCACTGAGTGGTGGCGAAAGCTGGCCAAGGGCGGAGTCCAGCTGGCCATGGTCAAGCCGGTCATCGCACTCGTTTTCGCTATCGGCCTCGACAAGACCGGAAACGCGACCGGCATCACTGGGGTGATCTCCGGGATGGCCGTGCTCTTCATGGCCGTGTTCGCCTGGCCGGCCATCGGGCGTCTGTTCACCTTCACCTCGGTCACGATGGGCGGGGCGATGGGTGCGGGCGCGCTGGTCGGTGCGGTCGCCAACCGCACGGCCGGTGGTGGGCCGGGCGTCGACCCGGCTGCGTTCGGCCAGTTCTCCGAGCGTCAAGCCATGTCGGCCCACGCCGCACGCGGCGCCGGGGCCGGCGCGGGCAGCACTGCGGGATCCGGGGCGTCCGCTGGGCCTGCGGGAGTCGCGGTCGCCGCACTCCAAGCTCTGCACAAGACGATCAATGCGGTGGGCTCGCGGATGGAGCAGCAAGCCGGCCACGCAGGGCTGGAGGGCGCCAATCCTTCGGCATACCCCGCTGGATACCCGATGTACGGCTCCGTCCGGATGCCGCGCGGCGCGATCTCGTCTCGGTCAGGCAGTTCCAGCGATGAGCCTTCGGTCTCTGGGGGACCGACCGGCAAGGCCACGAACAACGGAAAGGCGTGATCAACATGAACTCACGTGTTCCTGCCCGGACCTACGTCGGCTGGCAGCACGAGAAGGTGCACTTCCTGCTCGGACTCTCTGGTCGCCGCGCCGCCCTCGTCGGAGCTGCCGTCTTCTTCGGCCTGCAACCACTCGCCTCCGGCAACCTCGCCGGCGCCATCGTGTTCTGGCCGCTCGCCCTCCTGCTCGCGGGATGCGCCTACGTGCATGTAGCGGGCCGCACCCTCGACGAATGGGTGATCACCGCGGTCTCCTTCAGCCTTCTGAGGTTCCGCCACAAGACCGAATTCTTGTCCGGGGCCTTCGCCCCGGAGCGCGGTCTCGAGCCGCCCCGCCCGGACCTGCCCGGTGTGCTCGCACCCGTGCGGATCCTCGCGGCTCACGACGGCGTGGGCAGGGAGATCGCAGTCCTGCACCACTCGCACGCATGTACCTACACGGCGGTCGCGCTGGTCGACCCGGCCGGATTGGGTCTGCTCGATGCTGATCGTGCCGAGGCGATGGTCCAGGCTTGGGGCGAGGTACTTGCCTCGCTGTGCACCGAGGAACAGCCGATAGCCCGGCTCCAGTTCGTGTCGCGCACCGTGCCGGAGACCGGGGGAGCGCTGCGTTCCTGGCACACCGCGCACCTCGATCCCGCCGCTCCGCTCGCTTCGGTCATGGCGAACGAAGCGCTGCTCGCCGCAACGCCGGCCACGTGCCGACGCCAGATGTGGCTGGCAATCTCTCTTGACGCCAGACGTGCCTTGACCGCAATACGTGCGGCGGGTGGCGGCGACAAGGGAGCCTTCCGAGTTCTCGGCCAGCAAGTACGGGCACTGAGTCCGCAGCTCGCCGGGGCCGGCATCAAGATCCCACATTGGCTGGACACACCGGCGCTCTCAGAAGCCATTCGCACGGGGTTCGACCCGCACGCGGCGGCCTTGCTCGACCAACGCCGCGCAGAGGCGGACGAGCAGGTCGGCCACGGCGACTTGCCCATCGTCCAAGCCGGCCTTGATCCGGCGGCCGCCGGCCCGACGGCGGCTGAGAACTCGTGGTCGTCGTATCGACACGACGGCGCGGTATCGGTGACCTACTCGATTCACGCGTGGCCGATATCGCCGGTCTACGCGACTGCGCTGGCGTCGCTGCTGGCTGACGCGACCCACAGGCGCTCGTTCTCGTTCGTCATCGAGCCGCTCGGGCCGCGAGCGGCGCAGAAGGCAGTGATGGTCGAGCGTACGAAGCGCGAGGTCGGTATCAGGCTGCGTGCTCGTACCGGTCAGGCCGTCTCCGCTTCCGAGCAGGTGGCGCTCGACCGGGCCGCGGCGCAGGACGCCGAACATGCGCACGGGTCTGGCCTGTGCCGCTTCACCGGCTACCTCACCGTGACGGTCGACGACCCGAACGAGCTGCCGGACGCTTGCGCGCAGGCAGAAGCCGGCGCTGCTCTCATCGGAATCGAACTGCGGCGGATGTACGGCGCTCAAGACACCGGCTTCGCCATGACCCTTCCCGTCGGTCTCGGCCTTCCGGCGAAGCGGTGGTGACCACGATGGGTACGACCGTCAGCAAGCGTCGTCAGCTCGCCGCAGCTACAAGCCTTCCGGCCATCGCAATTACTGAGCTTCGACCTCTGGCTCCCGCTGCTTCTACACCGCCTTCCACGATCGGTCGGACTGAGCCGTGCCTGCCGAGTAGGGCTCCGCGGCGCGGGATCAATCGCCCCTACTCCGGCCGTGCCGCCCTCGCTCCGCCACCTCGGGTCTATCGGGCCGCAACTGCACAGCTTGCTGGGCTCTACCCGTTCCTGTACGGCGGTAGCGTCCCGGCGGTCGGCCCGTACGTCGGCACGAACCTGCTCACCGGCGCGGCGTTCTCCTGCCACCCCATCGCCTGGCTCAACCATGGACTGATCACCAACCCCAACGTGCTGTTCACCGGCATACCCGGGGCGGGCAAGTCGGCATACATCAAGGCCCTTTCTCTGCGCTTGATGTCCTACGGCGTCAAGACTCTCGTCCTCGGCGACCTGAAGAACGAGTACAAGGAACTCGCCCATGGGCTCGGCGTGGAGCCAGTTCAGCTGGGGCCAGGACTTCCCGCCCGGCTCAACCCCCTCGACGCCGGCCCGCTGGGTGAAGATCTGCCCAGTGATCCCGTCGAGTTGGAGGAGCGCCTGGCCGAGATCCACCGACGGCGGCTCACGCTCCTCAATGCTCTGCTGTCCACCAAGCTCGGCCGCCCGCTGTCGCCGACGGAAGAGGCTGCCGTTTCCCTCGCCATCCACGAGGCGACAGGTCAGGCCGGTGCGGCTACCGCCCTGGTAGACCCGACGCTGCCGCAAGTGTGGGCAGTGCTTCGTGACCCGACTGGCGAGATGGCGCGGGACCTGCGGGTACGCGGTGGGGACTCCGAAGAACTCCGCGACATGGTGCGGCAGGTCGCTGATGCGCTGCGCGCGATGGTCCACGGCTCGCTCTCGGGCCTTTTCGACGGCCCCACCACTGTCGCCCTCGACTTCACCGCACCGATCCAGACCGTCGACCTCTCCCGCCTCGACGGTCGCGGAGACGAGACGATCGCGATGACTCTCGCCTGCGTCTCGTCCTGGGGCCAGTCCGCGATCGACGATCCGGCGGGGCCGGTCCGCCTCGTCGTGCGCGACGAGCTTTGGCGCGCGATGCGGATTCCCGCGATGGTGCGCAAGCTCGACGGCGACCTGCGTCTGTCCCGTGCTACCGGAACGATCCAGGTCCTCGCCACACACAGGCTGGCCGACTTCGAGACCGTCGGCGCCGCTGGCAGCCCGGAAGCGGCCATCGCGGCGAACCTCATCGCCAGCTGCGACGTGCGAGTGTGCCTGGCCCAGGACGTCGCTCCGCTCGCCATGACTCGCGACGCCATCGGGCTCACGGGCCCCGAGTGCTCGCACATCGCCTCCTGGGGCGCGGCGCACATCGGCCACGCCCTGTGGAAGGTCGGTCGACATCACTCGGCCGCGGTTCGTCTGGAGCTGACACCGCTTGAGCGCGAGTGGTTCTACACCAACCAGCGGATGTCCGCGTAGACGGAAGGAGGTTGGTTCGTGATGGCTACGCCTTCCGCAGGCCCTTCTCCCGCTCGGCACCTGGTGCACGACGGCAAGGACTTCGTCATCATGCTCGCCGTCGGACTCTGCGTGGTTGCTGGAGTCGGCACCTGGCTGTGGGGGGAAGCAGCCGGGCTGTTGGCGCACGGTGTCGCGCCTCATGTCCCGCCTGCGCGGAGTCTGTCGATCGTGCTGCACCTCGCCGAGCATCTGCGTGACCCGCGTACGGCTTGGCCGGCTGACGCGGCTGCGATCCTGCCGGGACCCGTGCTCTTCTACTGCGCCGGCCTTCTCCTACTCGCCGCCGGCGCCGGGCTGACCGTCGTCGGCGCTCGCGTATGGGTGCGGTTCAGACGACGCGACGACGGATTCGCAACGCGCAGAGACCTCACGGTGCACCTTGCTGCGTCGGCCGTCACCAAGCGCGGGCCGGTGGTACGCCCGAGCCTGAGGAAGGCGCCGTTCGGGCTGACCGATGTCGGGCTGCCGCTCGGCCACTCCATTCCGGAGAAGGTGAAGCTCGCCGTCTCCACCGAGGACTCCGTCGTTGTGATCGCTGCTCCCCGTCAGGGCAAGTCCTCGCAGGTGGTGATCCCGTGGGTTCACCGCTGGCCGGGCTCCGCGCTGGTGACGTCGATGCGGATGGACGTGCTGCTGGCCACCGCGGCGCTGCGAGGTCGACGAGGACCGGTCGCAGTCATGGCTCCGACTGGGATGACGTCGTGGTCTTCGATGGTGCGATGGTCGCCTACTTCCGGCTGTAAGAACCTGGACAAAGCCCGTGAGCGTGCCGAGGTGATGGTCACCGTCGGGCGCAGTGAGAAGCAGGACTCGTCGAACGCCGGGTACTTCGGCGCCAACGCCACCAACTTGCTCACCCTGTGGCTGCACGCCGCCGCGCTCGCCGGCCGCTCCATGCTCGACGTGCTCACGTGGTCGCTCAACGACCGGGACGACACCCCCGTCAAGCTCCTGCGCGATCACCCGGACGCTGCACCCGGCAGCGCCCAGCTGCTGGACGGCCTCTACCGGACGCCGCCGGAGACCAAGTCCGGCCTGTGGACCACGGTCCAGACCGCGCTCGCTCCGTTGCTTTCGCCGACCGCGCAGGCCACGTTCTGCCCGGAGGCCGAGTCCGAGTGCTTCGACCTGGAGTCCTTCTTGCGATCGAAGGGGACTATCTACCTTCTGGTCGAAAGGAAGCAGGCCAGTGCTCTCGCTCCGCTCATCGCGGTGTTCGTCGACGAGCTGATTGAGACCGCGAAGCGCATCGCGGACACGATGCCCAGCGGGCGACTCGACCCGCCGCTCGGTCTGTTCCTCGACGAGATCGCCAACGTCGTCCCGCTCCCGTCCCTGCCCGACCTGATGTCGTTCGCCGGCGGCTCAGGCATCTTCATCGCCGCCATCCTCCAGTCCCGTGCCCAGGCCGAAGCCCGCTGGGGCGCTGAACAGGCAGCGATGCTCTGGGGCGCGGCCACCGTCAAGCTCATCCTCGGCGGCCTGTCCGGCAACGAGTTGCGTGACCTCTCGGAGAACTTGGTCGGCGAGTACGACCGGCACATGACCACCTACCAACGCTCGGACGATGGCTCGATCACCACCGGGACCTCGATCCAGCAGCACAAGACCATGACGGCCGAGGACATCCGCACGCTCAGCTCCGCCGCGCGCGAGGCGCTCGTCATCCACGCCACCACTCCAGCGGTGAAGATCCGGATGACCCGCCACTACGAAGGCCCCGACGCGGCGCTGTACGCCCAAGCAGAAAGGGACGCGTACACCACACTCGCTGGCCTCTGCGCGACAGCGATGAAGGAGCGGACCCCGTGAACGGCTTCGACGACCGTCACACATCGCCACCTTCAGTCGCCCCGAGCGCCGGACGCCGGATTCGTGGCCGGCCTCGGCAGACTGCTAACCGTCTCACTCGCAAGCCGCGGGCTGCGTCGGATGTCGCGGGACCTGGCGAGGGCCAGCCGAGATCCAGCGACGCTCACGTCCCCCTGATCGAGTGGCACGCGATGACCGAGCCGGAGTACACGCTGGCGTGGGAGGAACTGCGCGGCTGGACTGCGTGGCTCGTCGGTCGCTACCGCCTGGTGCTCGAAGACCGGCTACCCGATTGTTGGCCACGGCATCCCGAACTGATCGAAGAGCTATGGGCTCTGCGTGCTTGGCGGATGGAAGCGTATGGGCCCGAAGGCGCCGGTCAGTCAGCCGTCTACTGGCATCAGGCCCTTGTCACCTTCCTCGGGCACGTTTCCATCTGGTGGGCCGGTGGCTGCCGCGCTGGCCACGCGAACCCGACCACCGACCTCAGTCCTGAGCGAATCCGTGGGTGGGCGTACCCCGATCCTCTTGCCGGCGTTCCGCAGCACCTGCGCCAGCCCTCATCCGAACAAGGGGTGATCACCATGCCCGAACTCAACGTCGTCACCGCAGCGCAGATGCGTGCCCTGACAAACGCCGGCCTGGCCCATCCGCAGCACGAGACCATCGTCGCCTTCACCTACTACGACGGCTCCTGGTGGGCCTTCGGTCCGCGCCAGGACGACGACGAAGACGCGATGTGGTTCCGCGCCGACGACGTGGACCTCGCCTTCGATCGCACGTTCAGCCGCCAGCCCGTCTCCACCGACTGAGACACGAAACCGAAAGCGAGAACTCCCATGACCACCACCGAACTCCGCACCGGCAGGGCGGACCACCAGGCGTACATCGAGGCGGTCCGGGTTGCGCTCCTCCTGGAGGACATCCAAGTCGGCGACGCGACCTTCAACGCCGGCGCCGTGCGCACAGCGGCGATGACGCTGCTTCCACCCGACGACGACTTCGACGAGCCCTGGCACCACACCTTCGCCAGCGCCGAGCGCGTGGAACTGCGCTGGAACGAGGAAGACGGTTGGTCCCTGCTGGCCCTTCATCGCAGTGACGACAAGAACCTGCCCACGATCTGGCGCCCTGGCTTCGGGGCCGTCCTGCCAGCCAACGAGATCCGCACCTGGCTTGCCCTGCTGCTGGCGATGCCGGGCGTCTCGCCGAGCCAGGAAGACGGCCCGTACCGCTCGCACCAGACAGACGATCCCGAATTCGAAGCCTCCCTGGCCTTCTACGCGATCTGAGCTGCCCGCACAGCGCCGGCTCGCCGCCGGACCGCACCACACGGAGGCCGCACCATGGCCGAATCCACCGCCACCCAGACCGCGGACATCGGTCCGATTACACGCGCTCGCGCCAGCCTGGCCGCGCTGGAACGGCTGGACCGGATACGCCAGGCTCCGCACAAATCTCCGACGTCGGGAGACCTCACGATCCTGCGCGGATGGTCCGGCTGGGGCCCGCTCGCCCCGGCTCTGGAGCGTTCGCGAACCGGCAGCTGGAAGGAGATCGGCGAGCGTATCGCCTTCCTGCTGCCGAAAGATCATTACAATCACGGAGTTCAGGCGACCTATAACGCCTTCTACACGCCGCCGCAGATCACGTCGGCATGCTGGCGGATCCTCACCGACCTCGGATTCGCCGGTGGGAAGATCCTCGAGCCAGGTTGCGGAGCCGGCGCCTTCATCGCCGGCACCCCCGACGACATACCCGCGGCGTGGACCGGTATCGAACGCGACCCCACCACGGCCGCCATCGCTCGCGTCCTGCACCCTGAGGCCACGATCCATGCCCAGAGACTGGAGGAGACGTCGCTGCCGTCGTACGGCATGGACGCGGTGTTGGGCAACGTGCCGTTCGGCGAGACCAAGGTCTACGACCCGACCACGCCGCGCGAACTAACTGCGAACCTGCACAACTACTTCATCTACCGCTCGGTGAAGACGTTGCGACCTGGTGGCGTCGCGGTGCTGGTCACCTCGCGGTACACCCTGGACGCCGCCGGGAGCACCGGCCAGATGGCCCGGGCCCTGATAGCGCACGAGGCCGACCTGCTCGGTGCGATACGCCTGCCCAACGACGCTCTCACCTCCGGCGGCACAGAACCCCTCGTCGACGTTCTGGTGCTGCGCCGTCGTCGCGCCGGCGAGCAGCCTCTTCCCGATCAGGATCAGTGGATCACAACCAGTGCGTCGGTCGGCGGTCAGCAGGTCAACAACTACTTTCTGTCGAACCCGAACATGGTGCTCGGTGAGCTGGCCGAAGACAGCGCGCCGCGCTGGGGCCGGACTCTGCGGGTCGATGCCCGTCCGGACGACCCGCCCGTTGAGCTCGCGATGGCGGCCGCTGGGAGTGAAATCGTGCGCCGGGCGACCGAGGAGGGCCGGCGGTGGCGGGTAGACGTCGGAGCCTCGCCGATCACCCGTGAGACCGCCCCCTTCGAGATGCGTGCCGACGGCAAGAAGGAAGGCTCGTTCCATCTGGTCGAGGGTGTGGTGCACGAAGTCGTCGAAGGTGCGCTCGTCGTGGTTGAGCGGCCCGGCAAGGAGTTGCCGAAGCTTGTCGCGCTCCGCGACGCAGCTCTAGCCCTGTTGGACGCCGAGTCCGATCACAGCCGGACTGACGAAGACCTTGCTCCACTTCGCGCCAAAGCGGCACGTCTCTACGACACTTACGTCAAAGCGCACGGGTACCTCAACCGATACACGGTCGTAGAGGGGAAGCCCGACGAAGACGGCTCAGTGACTTCCTCGCGGCGCCGGCCGGCAATGGGCGGGTTCCGCCGTGACCCGGACTTCGTCACGGTTCTCGCCCTGGAGAACTTCGACGACGACACCCGCACCGCGGTCAAGGCCGCTCTGCTCACGCGTCGCGTCAACCGGCCGCGCGAGCGGGCCGCTCACGCCGAAAGTCCGGCTGAAGCCATCGCACTGTGCCGTGACGAGCTCGGTCGCTTCGATTTTGGACGCGTGGCTGCGCTACTCGGAATGGACGCCGAGGAGGCAGCGCGGCAAATCGCCGAAGTCGCGTTCATCGACCCAGACACCGACGCCTGGGCGCCGGCTGACGAGTACTTGACCGGGAATGTGCGGATCAAGTTGAGGCAGGCGAAGACGGCCGTCGCCCGCGGCGAGGATCGTTTCCAGCGCAACATCGCGGCCCTCGAAGCCGTCATCCCCGCGGACCTCGAACCTGAGCAGATTGAGGCCAACCTCGGCGCGCCGTGGATACCAGCCGCCGATGTGCAGGAGTTCGCTCGAGAACTACTTGGGTTCCCCGTACGCATCTGGCGTGAGCCACGCACCAGCACCTGGAGTGTGACCGCCAGTCGGCGAGCGGAGGAGTCCACAGCAGCTACCACTGACTGGGGGACGTTCCGGCTTAATGCCTATCGGCTCCTCGAATACGGTCTCAACGGTAAGGCCCCTGTTGTCTACGACGTCATCGACGACAAGCGGGTGCGCAACCAGGACGAGACCATCGCTGCGAACGACCGTCTCGACGCCATCGCTGCCCGGTTCGCCAACTGGTGGCGGGAAGACCCCGATCGCGCCGACCGTCTGACCCACGCCTACAACCAGGTCTTCAACGCCGTCGTGCCCAGGAAGTACGACGGTGCTCACCTGACCTTCCCCGGTCTGGACGCCGAGTTCGAGCCGTATTCGCACCAGCGCGACATGGTCGCCCGGATGATCTCGGGGGAGGACGCGCTGTGTCCGTACCCGGTGGGCACCGGCAAGACGGCGACCATGTTCATGGCCGCCATCAAGCTCAAGGCCTTGGGGCTGGCGTCCAAGCCGCTGATCATCGTGGTGCCGTCCACGCTTGAGCAGATCGCCCGCGACGGCAAGCGCCTGTTTCCCAACGCCCGCATCCTCATGGCGGGCAAGGAGGATCTTGCGACGGCCCGTGGCCGGAAGCTGTTCGCCGCGCGCTGTGCGATGGAGGACTGGGACGCGGTGGTCATGTCTCACCCCTCGTTCACCTCGATGCCTGTCCACCCGACGGTCAAGGCCGAGTACGTGACGACGCTCGCTGCGGACTACAGAAGTGCGTTGATCTCGGCCAAGGCGGAGGGCGCCGAGCCACGCAAGATCAAGCAGATCGCCAAGATGGTCGACAACCTGGATGCGCAAGCCAAAACGCTGCTGAACCACGCCACCGATGACGGGGTCTTCTTCGAGCATCTTGGCACTGACTATCTGCTCGTCGACGAGATGCACTACTTCAAGAACCTCGGTGTCCCGGTGCACACCGACGGCTTCGCGGTCAACGGATCCAAGCGTGCCCAAGACCTGGACATGAAGCTGAGTTGGCAGCGCAGCCGGCATCCCGGCCAGCCCGTGGTCACCGGCTTTACCGGCACTCCGGTCTCCAACTCGCTGCTCGAACTGTACGTTCTCCAGCACTACCTTCAGCCGCATCGTCTGGAGGAGCTCGGGCTGGCCTCGGCAGATGCATGGGCAGCGCAGTTCGTGCGCTTCGGCACGGGAGTCGAGATTACCCCGGACGGCGGATTCCGGCTCAACCGTCGGCCGGTCGAGATCATCAACATCCCCGAGCTGATGCACACCGTCGCCGAGTTCGCCGAGCTGCGCGCTCCCGAAGCCTTTCCCGTCGTGCGGCCCGATGCCCAACGGCACATCGTGGTCGTCGATGCTTCTGACGTCGTGCGCGACTATGTGCATGATCTGGCGGACCGGGCGGATGACATCCGCGCCGGGGGAGTGCCGGCCAACGTCGACAACATGCTCAAGATCTGCTCCGACGGTCGCAAGGTCGCGCTTCACGAATCTCTCGTCGGCCTCGAATCTGAGGGCCCTGGCAAGGTCGGCGCCGTCGCGGCGAACGTCGCTCGCATCTACCACGAGACGAAGGACCTCGAGCTCGCCGGCCACGGTTCGGGTGTGCGGGGTCGGCTGCAGCTGGTCTTCTGCGACCTCGGCACACCGAACAAGGACAAGGGAAACCAGGTCTACGGGATCCTTCGCCACCAGCTGATCGTCGCTGGCGTGCCGGCGCGGAGCATCCGCTTCATCCACGAGGTCGCCACCGACGCTCAGCGCCTGGTGCTCTTCGACCAGTGCAACAAGGGCGAGATCAATGTCCTGCTCGGGTCCACCGACAAGCTCGGAGTCGGTGTCAACGTCCAGCGCCGCGCCATCGCGCTGCACCATGTCGACGCCCCCTGGCGGCCTGATCAGGTGGAGCAGCGTGAGGGACGCGTCTGGAGACCGAAGAACCTGAACTTGAACGTGGATATCTACCGCTACGTCACGCAGGACTCCTTCGACGCCTTCATGTGGCAGACCCTCGAACGCAAGGAGAGGACCCTGCGTCCGATCCTCTCCGGTCAGGTCACCGCGCGCACGGTCGAGGACATCGGCGACGTCGCGCTGGACTACGGTCAGATCAAGGCTGTCGCCACCGGCAATCCGATGCTCGCCGAGCTGAACGAGCTGAATGTCAAGGTCAAGAGCCTCGCAAGCCTGGCGTCCAGCCATCAGCGCAACCAGCGTCGACTCCGCGCTGACATCCAGACCTTCACCATGCAGGCCTCCGCAGCGGCGACCAGCTGCCAGGCGCTGGACAGCGTCGCTCAGTTCGCCGCGGCCTACGGCGCTGAGTCGCTGTGGCGCGGTGCTGACGGAAACGCGATCTCGTCGGAAGACGTGCCCGCGGTCCTCGGAGCGCTGGCCGAGTCCACCATCGCCAATGGCTACTGCGACCGCGAGGTGCTGTGGCGCGGTATGACGATCGGTTTCGCCTGCACCCGGAACGGGTTGGAGCAACTGCTCTCTGCGCGCATCGTCACCGGCGACAACCGGCGGCTGGACGTTCCGCTGAATGCCGCCTGGACAGCCAAGGGACAGCAGTGGCGCATTCGTGACGCCATCGCGGGTGCGGTCGACAGCGCGCACCAAACAGCCGCCGCGACGCGGGCGAACATCGAAGTGCTTCAGCAGCGGATCGCTGAGAACGAAGCCGCCATCGGTCAGCCGTTTGCCGACCAAGCGGCCCTGGACGAGGCGCGCGCACGTCGCGCGGCGCTCGATGTGGCGATCCGCGAGCAGGCCCAGAAGGACGAGGAAGCGCGTCGAAACCGAGTCGAGCGCGCAGCGGAGAAGGCTGCTGGGGTCGGTGCGGACAGTGAGAGAGACGTGCTGTTTCGTCGAATGCTTACGGCCATGTCTGCCGTTGTTTCGCGAGCGGATGCGGAGCACGAACCGGCGGCCCTGGGCGCGACCGAAGAACAAATCCGCGCTGGCGACGAAGACCGGGAGCCGGCAGCCCCGGGACGGCCTGATGTCGCCGCAGAGTCTGTTGCCGAGCCAGGGTCGCCTGTCGAAGTGCTGCCCGGAGTGCCGGGGCGGCCGCCCGGCCCAGCGGAACAAGCTCCTGCGCCGGAACCGATGCAGTCCAAGCCCGGATTCACATCGGAGCCCGAACCGCGCACGCTGCCGCCGGAGCCGGAGCCGGAGCCGGAGCCGGAGCCGGAGCCGGAGCCGGAGCCGCGACCCGCGCTTCCGCCGGCGCCCCGTACCCCTCAGCAGTCCCCAGCAGAGGAGCGATCGGAGATGCTTGAACACGCGCTCGCCTTGGCCGACCAGGGATTCCACGTCTTCCCGCTCAAGCCAGGCACCAAGAAGCCGATGCTCAATGACTGGGAGAACCAGGCGAGCACTGATCCCGAGATGATCGCCCGTTGGTGGACCGCGGTACCCAGCGCGAACATCGCCGTCGCCTGCGGCCCGTCGAACCTGTTCGTCATCGATCTGGACAAGGCGAAGAAGCCTGGTGGACCGCTGCACGGCCAGCAAACGCTGACGGCGTTGGCGGGCGGTCGCCAGCTGCCCGACACCTTCACTGTCGCCAGCGCTCGGGGCGGTCGTCATCTCTACTTCCGCCAGCCCGAAGGCGCCGCGCTGCGCAACACCGCCGGCAGCCCGACCGCTGGCCTCGGTCCACTGATCGACACCCGTGGCCACGGTGGCTTCATCGTGGCGCCCGGCTCCGTCTTCGAAGGAAGCGACTACCGCGTCGAGAGCGAGGCGGCTGTGGCGTCGCTGCCCGCCTGGATTGTGGACGAACTCTCGAAGCGAAGGGTGGTTGCGGACCCGGCGCCGGCTCTTCCCCGCGCCCCCATCGCTGACCGACGCCGCAGCGCGTACGGCGACACGGCTCTCAGCCGGTCCGCCGACACCGTTGCCACAGCTTCGGAGGGGACGCGCAACGACACGCTAAACAGGGAAGCGTTCCGGATGGGTCGGCTCGTCGGCGGCGGCGTCCTGCACCAGAGCGATGCCGCCGACGAACTGCGCCGCGCGGCTGAGCGGGCCGGCCTGTCACCTGGCGAGGCCGCGAACACCATCGCGTCCGGCCTTGCCGCCGGTATCAGCCGACCGCGCTCCATTCCCGACCGAGATCCGTTTCCGCAGAGCCGCCCCCAGCCTAAGGACGACGTCATGACCAGCACACCGGACGCATCGCCGGAGACAGTCATCGAACCGGAGGGCGCCACAGCGCCTCCCGACGACTTCGAAGACATCCGGAGCGATCTTCGCGCCAGCTTCGAGGACGCTCATCAGGTCCTGCTCGACTGGACCGATCGCGACGGGGCCGACGGTCTTGAGCCTGCGATGGACGAGGCAGCCAGGCTTGTCGCCCAGACCGTCGCCAGGGACGGCCAGGGCAACAGTGCCGGCACCACGGCTGACGAATCGGCACCCGCCGTCGAGCCTCCGGCCGACGACGACGACGTTCTGGTACCGGTGGACGCTGCGTATGACGACGCCCGGATAGCGGGCATCCCTGCCGACGCTCCGGAATGGACGGGCATCAGCACCATCCGCGATGCGATGCGGAACCTCTGGGACACGGTCAAGGCAGTCGCTGGCAGGTATTGGGCTGAGCTGTCTGCCGACATCCGCGTCCGCGGACCTCTGAACGCGCTCGCGACCCGGGCTGCCCTCGGCATCGCGAACCTGGCCACCCGCGCCGCCGACCGCCTCGAACGACGTGGTCCACGGCAACCTCGTGTCGAGTCGTTGGCGGGCCTGCGCGAGGCGTACATCAACGCGCGCGGCCAGGTACGTGCACACGCCGCCACCTACGAGTGGCAACGCATCTCAGCTCTCTGGGGAACGGTCAACACGCTCGCCCGTCAGGTCCAGGACCCGGGAATCCGTGCGGTGGTCGCCCGCAGCGCTGACGCCATCTCCGACCATGCGGACGCACTCAGCCGTCGAGCCGCGCAGGATGTTCACGCCGGCGCTCCGAGTGCACTCGCTGCCCTTGCCAGAGCGGCTGAGGGTCATGCTTCCGCCCTTCGCGCCACCGGCGTCGATGGGCATCCAGTTGCTGGCCCCAGCCTTGTTCCGGGACCGGTGGCTTCCTCCAACGCGCCCTCCGCGCAGCAGGGCGCGGAGGCGCGAGCGCTTCAAGCGAGGGCACAGGAGGTCGCCCGACTTGCTCAGACAAGGCTGGGTCAGCCGTCCGGGACTGATTCTGTTCCGCGTAGTCCTCGTGGCGTCAACGTCCCACGTGGTCAGCAGGACAACCCGATGCGAAACCAGCCGCTGGCGTCCCCACGGGAATCGGCAAGGGGCCCGCGTTGGTGAGCCCGTGGGTCAGGTTGTCAGAACAGGTCGCGTTTCCGCCGTCGTACTGGCTCATGCTCCGTATGGAGAGGCTGTACCCAAGCTTCTGCGCCCAAACGATCAGCGCCATCGGCCGCGGAGGTACACGTGCGAGCTCCCATCGTTGGATCGAGTCCCGGCTGACGCCGACGTGAAAGCCGAGTCCATCCTGCGACAGCCCCAGAGCTAAGCGGCGGTTGCGCAACGGAAGGGCCAGGCGCCTTCGCTCGAAAACCTGCCAGGAATCGCCAGCAGGCCGCCGTATCGGGTGCGTTCGCAGGTCGCCGGACAGGCCGAGGATCACCAGGTAGCTGCCGAGCTTCTGCGCCAACTGCATCAGGTGCTCCAAGGTCGGCTCGACGGCTCCGGTCTCCCACTCGGAGATCGCGCGTCCCCTGAACGGCAGTCCTTCAGCAAGCGCGTTCTGGGAAAGATCCGCTTCTTCTCGGACGGATCGCAGATGCCTGATCATCCGTGCGTATGTCCGCCTCGCAGCGTCGTCGACCTGAAGAGTCCGAGACTGCGCTTCTCGCCTCTGAGCGACGATGGCGGTGCTTCTAGAGACGTCCACGGGCAGTTCCCACCGTCGTCCTTCCCGATGCCATGATCTCCGCCCACACCTCGTGCGCCTTCCGATCACCGACCACCCCCCATGCCGACGACACCGCTGCGACCATCGCCAGACCACGTCCGGCCTCGACCTCATCGCCGAGCGTGTCGAGGTCTTCGGCGCTTTCTATCGACGTGAGTTCGCATAGGTGCGGCACTCGAGGCCCGCCTTCGTCGATCACGCGGACGTGCCATCTGTCGTGGAAGTCCGCGACTTGAATCGTGAACTTCCCACCGGGTCCGCCACTTTCGCTGTGCTGGATCGCGTTGCCGGCCAATTCCGACGCGACCATCTCCACCAGATCGGCGCCTTCACGGTCGCCGGCAACGATGCGCGTGAACTCCCGTACTTCCGTCAGGTGCTCGGGTAGCCCCGCGAAATCCCTGGACCAGTACGACATGGTTCACCCCGCGCTTCCAGCGCTATCGCCGCGCCTGAGGTCGGCCGCGGCTTCCACGAGGTGTCGGTCGACAGTCTCCGCAGCCTTCTGCGGCGTGCTTTTGCGCTCATACATCGCCAGACAGAGCAGTGAGCCCTTCAAGCCGTCGAGGTGTCCGGACCACGTGGTGAGCTCGACGGAGTTGGCCGGGCCGAGCGCCATCGGGTCGACTCCTATGACCGCCACCAGGTACAGCAACGTGCCGTAGCTGTCTGTGTGGCCTTCTTCCATGATTCTTTCCAGGATTCTGTCCTTCGCGCTGTCAGCCATGAGCACCCATCCTTGATCGTGAGGACCGAGACTTGATTTGCTGGTGACGCCAGAACGCCGGGTCGTGGCCACGGGCATGCGAATGCGGCCTCGGCGGCACCGTGGAGGTCGTCCGTCGTACTCGGTGCTCCGAGACGCGATGACGGCCCGAATTGGCGCACTGCTGCCGGCCAGCGCGTCCCCATAGGAGCGAAGCCGTCAGCAATTGCGCGGCGCAGAAGAGCGACGCCTTCGACGGTGTTCGGGACGCGTGCCGTCCGCGGGCGACCGACCGTGTGGGGTAGTAGCCGTAGCACCAGACCGTCAGCGCCAGAAGCGTTGCCTGCATCCGCTCCTCCGTCGTTCTTCGAACGTTGGGATTCGCGGCGGGTTGTGTGCCGTATCCCGTTCTTGACGGTAAGAGCTGTCTACCTCGGTCGATCCAACAAAGTGTTGGGTGGTCTGAGACTGATACCTACGCGATGTCGAGCAGGTGAGCGAGCTGGGCCAGCTGCGGTACCTGGTCGGGCTTGGAGGCGCGGACCTGAGCCAGAACCAGGTCTCGGGCGTCGGAGCTGTAGACGATGGTCTCGCGGGACTCGGCGACGGAAGCTAGCAAGGCCGGGAGCACCTGAGCGGCGTTGCCGGCCCGATGGTGGCTGCGCGCTACGTCGATGAAGTGCTGGGCCCGGCGATTCGTCGACGGGATCTTGCTGGGATCGAGGCGGGCGGCCTTGTCCGCCGCCACGATCGCGTTGCCGGTTTCGACGTGCAGGGCCACGCCGTAGACCGCCACGTTCGCGCTGCTGAACTGCGTATGCGGATGCTGGTAGCCATGATGCAACTGCTCGGCGATCCTGGCCGCCTCGTCCCAGTACCTCCATGCATCGGCGGGGCGACAGACACGTGCGGCGCCGATCGCGGCGAAGAGCAGGAGGGAGCCGCGCAGCGCAGCTTCACGGGGGGTGCTCGTGCCGGAGACGTGCTCTCTCGCGCAAAGTGCGATCGCCGCGGCCTCACCGGGTTCATCGGCGGCGAGCGACGTCATGGCGGCGGCCCAGCCGGCGAGAGCCAGCAGCTCCGGATCATCGGCCTGGTCGGCAGCCAGGAGCGCGCGATCAGTGCAGCGAGTCGCGAGTGACGTCGCGCTTACGCAGAATGCGAAGCGTTGGGCGAGTAGGTAGACATGCGTGAGCAGTTTGTGTGCTGCTCGATGCTCGATTTCCGGCGCCCAATGCGCCAGCGCGATAGCGTCGGTGAGCAGGTCCGGCAGCACGGCGCCAAGCGCGATGTATTGCGCTCGCGACATTCGCCAGCCATTCCACGCGTGCTGAACGCGCTCCTGCAGCGAGCGCATGGTGCATCGCGGGCCATCGGCTGCCGGCGCGAGGAGAGCGAGGCTCAGGGCGAGGCGTACCTCGGCGACCGCAGGATGCTCAGGTACTCCTGCTGTGCCGCGGGGGCGGAGTTCGAAGCCGACGAGCATCGAGGCGTCGCTCATGCCGAGCGCACGCGCGATGTCGACCAGATTGGAGAGCCGTTCCGCGCCGCGTCCCTCGACCTCGAGTAGCCGGAGCCATTCCTCGGATCTCCCGACCAACTCGGCCAGGGCCTTGCGTCGCATGCCGCGTCGTTCCCGGTGCCACTTCACACGTTCGCCAGTGGTGAGCGGGTCGGCGCTACGCTTCTCGGACGACGGCATGGGACACCACCCGGGGCATAGTTAACGGTAGGTGGTTCCGATGTTACGATGCGCGACGTCCGCCCCGGAACCCTCGTGCCCTGATTATTTATGGCCGTGCGGTTGGAAGGACACTGTCTTGCCGAAGAAGCCCGTTCTTTACGCCATCGGTTGCGGTGGCTACCCGTCGGAGCTCATGCCGGATCTCGTGAGGCATGCGCAGGGTGAGGGATGGGACGTCTGCGTGATTGGGACCCGGATGGGAATACGGTTTCTTGACGCCGTTCTGCTGCAGGAGCTGACCGGCTATCCCGTTCGCGATGACTATAAGAAGCCTAACGAGCCCGATGTCTTGCCGGATGCAGATGCCTTCGTTGTTGCGCCGGCGACCTTCAACACCGTCAACAAGGTAGCCGCTGGCATCTCTGACACGTTGGCGCTGGGTTTGATCAACGAAGCCATCGGCATGGGGAAGCCCGTCATCTTGGCGCCCTGGCCGAACCAGGAGCTCGTCAAGCATCCAGCCTTCCCTCGAAGCGTCGAGCTGCTTGCCGAGGCTGGAGTGCGTTTCGTGCTCGATCGGGCCGCCCTCCCACTGCCGGCCTCGGGGAGGCCAGGGGCTGCCACGTTCCCGTGGGCCGAGGTCCATTCCGCGCTCGCGGCGGCGAAGGACGAACTTCTGGCGGGCTTCTGAAGCCTGCTCTCGGCCGGCCGCGCGATATCGCATTCGGCATGTGCCGGCCGAGCTGAAGCGCCTTCACGCGATCGGGTGAAATCTGAGCGTGCGACCTTATGGGGATGCGAGATTCTGCAACCCGGAGTGCCCCGTGGGTACTATCTTCGGCAGCTGAGAAGCAAGTACCCCGGCCGGTGCTACCAACACCGCCGGGGCGTGGCACCAGGAGTAAAGGGCTCCCGAATGCGAATCCATCGTAGCGCGCGCGAACGCTTTTTTACGACGTTGGGCAACGAAGTTCTCCGCGACAGCCGCTTGAGCTTCTGCGCTCGCGGCATCCTCGCCTACCTGCTCTCCCAGCCTGACGGGAAGCGCGACGACATCCGGACGCTCTCGGAACGAACACCGGAGGGTCGGGAGCGTGTGGCTTCCGCGATGCGGGAGCTGGAGAAGCTCGGCTACCTCACCCGGACCAAGAAGCGCACGCCCGACGGGCACATCTACACCGAGGTAGAGGTCTTCGACAGGCCAGAGGGAGCGTCGTCGCAGCGTGAGCCGAACGCCGGGTTCCCGGCCTCCGGTGCGCTGGCGGTCAGCCCAGACGGCGATCACCCCGTGAAGGAACGGGTTGAAGAACCCACCCGCCCGACGCCGGCCGCCGAAGGCGGGGATAACGGGCCCAACAAAAACCTCAACGAGAAGACGCAAGCTAGCGCTGCCCAACTGCTTGCCCGCGTGTTGCGGGCGGAGCCACGGTTGGCGTTGGGATGGACCGACGTACTGCGGTTAGCGCCCTTGGTGGCTGAATGGCGGCGTCGCGGCGCCTCAGAGCTGCACATCGCCAGTTCATTGACCTCCGGACTGCCGCGGGCTGGAGTCCACCACCCGGCGCGGTTCGTCGAGACGCGACTCGTTGCCAAGATGCCCCTTGAGCGCTGCGTGGTCCCGCTGCGGCCCGAGTGCGAAGGGTGCGGCGTTCCGGCTCCGACTCCGGGCCTATGCCGATCCTGCCGAGAAGCCCAGCCTGCTGGAGCCTCAGCGGCGACGGAAAACCAGGTCCTTGCTCGCGGTGTCGCGAAAGCCCGCGCGGCACTACGAGGTCTGTCGGTAGAGCGTTTGACGCCTGCTTTGGCCTACGGGGCGGTGGATCTTTAAACCGCAGCGTTATGTGTGATGCAAATCACGCGGATGTGCCGTATTTCGATCTTGGATAGCGGCTCTACGCGCGATTCATACGTGTTGTGCTGGGTGCCTTCTTTAGCATGTCAAATGATGCAGATCAAGAGGCCGTTATGATCCGTTGACAATGACGTTCGGTGCTGGAAGGATCACTGCACATGGGTCGCAGGGCCCTGACATGGGGGCGGCCGGGTGGTAGGACACCCGACCGCCGAAGATCCCCACTGTCCGTCCACTCGTGAAGGGGAGGGGTCCGTGAGGACACCGAACATGGTACTGCGCGCAGGCGCAGCTCTCAGCATGTTGCTTGCAGCTGGAATCATCAGTACGGGGGCGGCGTCGGCCGCATCGCAGACGCTGTCTGTGAGCTCAATCGCTTCAGTGACGGGTTCGCCGGTTCGGTGCGTCGACGACGTGAAGAGCCAGCTTCCGGCGTCGGCGCAGACGACGGCCAACCTGACTGAGGCGGCGGAGAAGGTGTGCGCAGTCCACACCACCGTGCATCGTGCTGCTTCCAGCGCCTTGGGCGTGGCAAGCCCGCAGGCTGCGCACGCCACCTGGGTGTCGGAGACCGACGCCTACGGTGGAAAGTTCTGGGGCGAGAAGATCACCTGGGGTTGGAGCGACATCGAAGGGATCTACAACAACCGGTACACGTTCGGTGCCACGCCGAACGGGAACCCGGACTGTCAGGACAACTGGGCTGTTGGCGGGGACGTCACGCTATCGACCGGCGCCGACGAATGTTCGTGGTACGGGCAGATCCCCGCCTTCACGAGTGGCCAAGGATTCGGGATGACGCAGGACTTCCAGGTCACTGCCATTGTCAAGGGATTCCCGATCCACGCGGGTCACGTGCTGCGTGGGGAGACCCGTGGCGATGGCGCCACGTGCTACAGCAGTGATGGCGACGGCGGGAGCTGCGGCTAGTAACCCGACGGCCCCCGCTTCGCAGCGGGGGCCGTTCTTTGGATGTAGGTTGAACGGCGATCTAGCGAAGGTGAAGCCCAATGACCGACTCACTCGGTGCTCCGCTAACCGTGTTTGCTCCGCACCGGCCGACCTGGCCGATTCTAGGAATCGCCGCGCTAGAAGCTGTGCAGTATATGTCAACCGCCTATCCGTCATCGCTTAATGCAACTGTCGTTCTTTGGGCTCTCTTGAGCGGCTATTTGGTGTGGCGAATCTGGCGGGGTGGAGAAGTCGCATGGAACGTCTTGCTGGCTCTTGTCTCCGTCGTGGCAGTGTTGGACGGTTTGGCGATCTTCAACGTCGTTCATACCGGCCAGAGCAACCAGTGGGCGTTTTGGCACCTTGTTCTCGTTGCCGCCGAGCTCGGCTTGCTCCTGATGCCTCGTGTTCGGCGCTGGGTTGAGCAAGGCCGTACGGCGTAGCTGAATCACGGCGACTCGGACCCAGCCTGCACGACCTTAACGTCCTGCCTCTGGCCTACGTGGCTGGTCCGGCGCGGTCTGGGGCGGGCGCTGAGCGAAGGTGCCCGACCGGCTTTCTGGCGACTCGATGATCTCGGGGATTCTAGGCAGCTGCTGCTGCGGATTTGGGTGGATCGAGCGGCGGTGGCGCTGCTTGGCACGACCGCGGGCGCTCGGCGTCCTTGGTGTGGGCTGGCTGGCGAGGCTGGGTTCGGGGATGTCCAGGTGTCCGTGCTCGACGAGGATGGCGGCGAGTTTCTGGTGGTAGACAGGCTGGTCGGCGTCGACAGCCGGCTCGCGGTTGTCTCCGAGCCAGTTTCGGCCGAGTCGGTTGGCGAGTTCGGCGGCGATGCGGTTCTGCTCCTCGATGTCCAGAGTCCGGTAGCGGTCGGCGGCCAGTCGCCCCCAGCTCGGGTCTGCGGTCGGACTGGTGCCACGTAGGGCCAGGAGGGACGCGGCAGCGATCCAGTAGGCGCGATGGCCGACCCGTCCGCTCTCGGGATATGGGCCGAGAGCGGACGGGTCGTCGTCTGCGACCTGGTACTGGTCGCGGTAGGCGGCTATGGCGGCGACGTGGTTCAGCCAGGTTTCGCGCTGGGCCGGGTCGGTGGGTTCCATGCTGAGGTGCGCGGTCCAGGTGGGTCGTTCGGCCACGGCGGTTTGGGCCAGCTGGTCGACGCGACGGCGGATCAGTTCGGCTCGCGCGTCCAGATACGGGCGCCACTGCGGAGCGGCGACCGGTCGCGCGCTGCGGAGCCAGGCAGGTAGGAGGGGGTCTTCCGCACGACGCGCAGCCGACTCCAGGAGCTTGGCCAAGGTGCTAAGGGCGACGCTGTCCGCGCCGGCTTGGAGGCTCATGATGGCCTCGGTCAACGCGGCTTCGGGTTCGGTGCCGGCCTCTTCGAGCCGCGTCAGCGCATGCGTGATCCGTCGCCAAGCTGAGCGCGAGTCGTCGGTCGTACTGGTGGTTCTCGCGTCAAGGTAGCGGTGGACGGCCAAGGCGGCGGATTGACAGATCGAGGCTCCGAGACGGAGTGTTCTGCGGCAGGTCACGGCTTCCAGAACTTCGGTGGCGTCCGCCCCGAGGGCGTCGGCGCGCCGTAGCGCGAGCAGCAGTGCCGGCCAGGTGTCTTCCACGCGAGCCTGTTCGGTGCGGACGGTTCCCAGAGCTCTATAGACGGCGCGCTCGTACAGCCGGTCGGAATCGTCGCCAGGTGCACCCGGAGCCGGGACCGTCGCCGGAGGAGCCGAATCGACTCCAGATGCCAGGGCCGGGGCGACCTCGGCGAGGACGGAGCGATAGCGGATCTCGTCGGAGCCATCGGTGAGCGGCGCCGATTCCGTCTCGATGACCTGGCGTAGACGCCACGAAATGACTTGAGCAAGCGAGTCTGCGGTGGCCAACTCGCGCTTGCGTGCGGTCCTACCGAGAAGGGCCGAGACGTCCCATCCGCCAGCGTCGGCATCGCGAAGTGCCCGCAGGGCCGCGTGCCATGCCGGATCGCTGATGATCGACTCGGCCAGATCTGGCAGCACCTTCTCGACTACCTGCCGGTAGTGGGAGTCGGTTGCGACATCGAGTGCGTGGTCGTATCGCGGTACGAGGCTGAACAGCGATTCGGCTTCGGCGAACGAGGCTCGGATCTGCTCGGTCGCTGACAGCTCGGCAGTCTCACGAGCCACCACGTGTTCGAGGATCTCGCGGGCGACGTAGGCGTCCGCGTCGAACTTCACGGCGTCTACATGCTCGTCTTCGTCCAAGCTCGCGAGCTCATGAGTGGCGACATACAAGACCGTGCCGTGCCGGGCCCGGGAGGCGATGACGTAGAAGTTCTCCCGTCCCATCTCCTCGGTTATCAGTGCGTGGCAGGTGTCCACTGTTGAACCCTGGGCACGGTGGGCGGTGGTGGCGTAGAGCAGTTCGACGTTGGCGGCGACGTACTCCGGCGGGAGCGACACACGCCCGTGGTGCTCCAGGTGCTCGACGGTCAGGGCGCCGTTGGCGTGGCGTTCGACCACTTCCCAGGCATCGCCATTCTTCACGAAGTCGCGTGTCCCGGAGCGGAGCCGGCGGTCGTTGTCGCGGGTCACGATTAGGTCCCGTGTGCCCGCGAGGTTGCCGTCGTGCAAGCGCACGCCGTCAGCTTCGACCTGTCCGGCGGCGACCCGGTCGGCACGAGCCCGAGCGCACAGTTCGGCCACATCGGCGTTGGCCGCGGCGACCATGAGAGCGTTGCGGCCGGCGAGCATGTCGGTCTTCCAGCCGGCGTACGCCTGCTCGGTCATGCCCTGACGCGACCCGTGCTGAATCCGTCCGGCATCCTGGTAGAAGTCGAGCCCGGCGGTGTCGCCGACACGGATCTTGAGTGTTGCCTCTGCTTCGAAGGGGTCCTCGAACCGGTACAGGGTCGACAACTCCACCGCTCCGGACTCGTTCGCGATGAGCCTCAGGGCTCCACCGGATTCGACAGCGCCAAGCTGCCGGTAGTCGCCTAGCAGGCGCACGGCGGCACCATGTTGGGCGGCGATGGTCACGAGCCGGTCGAGGTTCAAGGTGCCGGCCATGCCGGCCTCGTCCACCAAGACGGTGTCGCCCGGGTTCAGGGCGAAGAACTCCTTCCCCCGCGGTACCTTCCGTCCGGCAGCCAGGGCCTTGGCGTGCGGTCCTTTCCTCCATTCCCACAGGAACTTGTGCAGGTTTTCGGCTCCGGTTCCCAGCTCCGCAGCCAAGACCCCGGCCGCCGATGCCGAGGTCGCCAACGGCACCAGCCGCCCGCTCCTTCCAGCGCCGATTACGGTGGTCAGAGCCTTCATAGCGGTGGTTTTGCCAGCTCCGGCTGGGCCGATTCCGGCCAGCAGCAACCGTCCGTCGCACGCGAATGCCTTCACCAGCGCTCGCTGACCCGCGTCGAGATCGTCGCCGGTCTGCTGCTCGTGAGTGGCCAGCACCCGGTCGGTGGTCTCCCCGTCCACCCCGACCGTGGTGCGATATCCGGCGGCGCCGACCAGCCGGGCCTCGGCGTCCAGAACGGCTTGGCTGGTGAAGCGTTCGGCGCCGTGTTGGACGAACACCGACGACCCGTCCGAGCGGCGCAGCGCCGTCGGCTCAGCCACCAGCTCCGGCGGCTCGGTGGAGATCGACCACCTGGACAGCGCCGCATCCACGACCGCGGTGACGGCGAACTCCTGCTCGGCTGGCGTCGTGAACCGCGTTCCGCGCAGCTCTCGCTGCGCCTGTGCGAATACGCTCCAGCGGGTCCACGTCGCGTGGTGCTCTTGGACTTCGGCCACCACTCGCCTGGCGACATCTGCCACATCCAGCTCGGCGCTGGTGATGGGCCGCGGTCTGCGGCGGCCGCGCGTGGGGACGACCGCGCTCACTCCGGCGAGGGCACGCGGACCGAAGGTCGCTATCAGGTCGTCGCGCCACTCGTCCCGCATCAGGGCCCACGCTCGTGGTGGCTTTTTGCCCTTGCGGGTCGCCAACGTCGCTTGCTGAGCGAGTTCGTGCGCCGCCGGCAGTGTCGGATCGCGTCCATGCGCCGCGCGGAACTCGGCCACCAGGCGCTGGTACTCGACCTCGATGTCGGTTCGCCGGCGGGTGAAATGCGACAGCACCTGCGCAGGGAAGCCTCTGATCTCGCGCACAGGCTCGCGCTTTCCCACGGTGTCCGGACGGGTCTCGAATTCGAGTCCGAGGCGGGCGTGCAGCTCGTTCTCCAGCACGGTGTTGTAGAGCTCGGAGGCCGCCACCGTCATCCGGTACAGGCTGCGGGCGTCGAGTGCCTGCCACTTTCCGTTGGTCCCGAGGACCTTGCTGGAGACTGCGACGTGTGAGTGGAGGTTCGGCTCTCCCAGTCGGTTGTCCGCGTGGTCGAAGACGGCGGCGATCAGTCCATGTGTCTCGATCTGTGCCTGTCCGGATGAGCCGGTACGGGTGTACGCGGCGTGCTCTTCGAGCAGTTTCAAGGCGGCGTCTCGGGCTGCGCGGTGTGCCTGCTCGATCGCCCCGCGGACCCACGGACGGGGATCGAGACCCCACAGCCGCGAGACTGAAGACACCGGTGTGAAGACCAGATCGAAGCCAGCCACAGCCCGCCGCTGGCGCCGGGCTTCCTCCCGCCGGACCTTCTTCTCCTCGGCCGCTGTCGGTGCACGGCCGACTTCGGTCTGGATTGCTTCCAGCCTGGCCGACACGCGATCGTCGAAGGGGCCGAGATCCTGGTACTCGGGGAATGGCCGGCCGAGGCCGGCTGCCTTCCGCGCCTGCTCGTTGACCTTCTTAAGCTGCCGTTCCGACATCTCGGCTGTGACGTTCTCGCGCTGGTAGTTCGCGATGATGGCGGCGGCGTTCGGGTGCAGGCCCTGCCCGTACAGCGCCGTCATCTGTGCTTCTGAGACCTGGCCGGATACGCCGAGACTCTGTAGTCCCGACCCCATCCATGATCCCGGCGGGTTGCCGGTTTCGGTGTAGTACTCGGCCGCTGACTTGCCCCTCTGTGGGCTGCTGTCTCCGGCGGCTACTTGCCTGGTCAGGTAGGTATAGCCGTCCCCGGCGGTGATCTTGTGGATCGTCATCACGATCGGATCACCGCCCTTCGCGAGTCGGCTGTGTCACCGCGTCCCGCGTAGCGGGCCCATGTTCAGATTGTCTGCAAAAGGTGTGTTAGTAGAAATATATGGCAAGTTGTTCATGTGCGCTAACGCAGTCGCGGTCTCGCGGCGAACCCTCAGCCTAGGTACGGCGGTCACCAAACGAAGGGGATCAGCCGATGGGGAGTGGCCGCTGCGTATGTCCGGTAGGCATCACCCAGTTCGCGGTGCAGAACCTCTTCCTCCACCTTGATCGCTGCGGTGAGGAAGACCACGGTCGCCACGGCTGCGACGCCGAGCGACAGCCAATTCGACATCAGCGTTACTGAGCCCACCAACACCAGGACGAGGCCGGCATAACTCGGGTGCCTGACGATTCTGTACGGGCCGGAGGTGATGACGGCCTGGTCGCTGCTGGTCATCAGCTCGAAGGTGAAGTAGTCGCCCAGTGTCTGGAAGCACCACAAACGCAAGGCGGCGCCGCAGCCCATTGCTCCGAGCCCAATCGGAGCAATCAGCCACGAGGGACGGATTGCGGCCTCCGGCACGATCCATGACAGGACGGCCCCCGTGACAACGCCGGTTACAGGGGCGAAGGTGAGGACCCTGCCGCAGCGGTCCTGGGCTTTTTCGGCGGTGGGGCGGGTCCGTCGGCTCTGCCGGAACTCCATCGCAAGCCAGATGACTGAGACCACGAGGAGAGTCGCGTTCTCCGGAGACAGTTCGGGTGGCACAGTGGCACGCTAGGCAGCGCGGAATATGTAAACCTCATTCTATGGACGCCGACACGGCGAAGTTCGCCCCATTGGGTGTTCACCAGGCCGCAGTCACCACCGAGACTCGGTGATGCTTGCGGAGGGTGGGAAGCAACTCGAAGCCGCTCTGGTCGGCTTCTACGGAGCGCAGGACGAGGTCGAGCGGAGCCACAGGACCGCCGAAGTAGTGGCTGCCCCGCGCTGGCTCGCGAAGCTCGATCCCGGCACCCACCAGTAACTGGCGTGGCCGAAAGACCGGCAGGATCCGTCAGTCGATCAGACGCCGGTTGGCCCGGCTCCACGCGACACGCGCTCGAAGCTCCTCCAAATGTCCTTCAGCCACCCAGGTGGCCTGGGGCTCGTGGCCCTGCTCGGCCAAGCGCCGAACAGCGTCGATGCCCTCTTCTTGAACGGTGATGACGGCATCGACGAGACCCGTGGTGTCGGTCAGGCCGTAGGCGCCAGCGAACACCTCAAGGCGGCGGCGCCGATCGGGCGGCTCGGGATAGCGGAGCCAGCGCAGGCACTCGGCATCGTCGCGGAATGGCGCGACGTATTCGAGGGCGTAGGCGACATCATGCCGGCGCTGCGCCGGACGAGCGTGGTCCCAGTCGATGACTCCGACTGGCCGATCGCCGTGCCAGACGATGTTCCAGGGACCGAAGTCTCCATGGCAGACCACCTCATCGTCCGCTGGGGCCGCGGTCGTGGTCGACCAGCAGGTCGTCTCAGTAGGACGGTACCCGGCGACGGCATCGTGGTAGTCGCGCAACAGGCGCGCGAACGCGATCAGCCCACGGTCGCCGATGACCTTGGCCCAGCCGTCCGGGCCGGACTCGCCACCGATCCAGGTCAGAACCTCGCGCCCCTGCTCATCAAACCCGAGAACACGGGGCGCCTGCTCGTAGCCGACTGCCTCAAGATGGCGAAGCAACCCATGGATCGCCGGAGTCCATGGCCCCACCGGTCGGTGCACCGTGTCACCGATCCGTTCGACCCTGCCGAGATCGTGTGTTGTCACCAGGCCAAGGTGGCGAGGCAGCTGCTGAGGCGCAACCGGTTATCGCGCCGCTGCCGGAGAGCCAAGCAGGCCCTGTCGAACTCATCGACAAGCGCTGCCGCAACTTGCAGACGACGCCGGCGTCTGTCAGACGAGTTCAATCTCGATGGCCAGGACGCCGAGGGCTTCCTTCTCCGGGCCGTAGATCCGGCGGATGTTGGCGAGTTGTTGCTCGCGCGGGCTGTCGGGGTTGACGCGTGCCGGGCCTTCGGTGTCGAGCATCTGCTCGAAGGAGGTGTAGCGGGCGACGCGCTTGACGCGCGTCAGGGCGTCGTCGGTGCCGCAGATGAAGCGGATGTGGTCGCCGGCGGCCAGGCTGCGCAGGTTGGGGTACTGGACCCGGACCTCGATGGTCTTGCGGCCGGAGGCGACCAGGTCGAAGTAGCGCCGGTAGAGGTTCATCTCGCGGGCGCGCACGCCGGTCTCGGTGTCAGGGCGGGCGTTCATCAGGCGGTCGATCTCCAGGGTCGTGTACGAGCGGTAGAAGTGTTTCGGGTCCGACAGCACGCGGCCGACGAGCCAGACCATCGCGTCGACGTAGTCGTCGACGGCGCCGGTCCAGGCGGTCGCGTCCAGCATCCAGGGACGGGCGCCGGGCGGTGGGGCCATCCGGCCCTCCCGGATCAGGGACTTGGACAGTTTCGCACCGGTGTCGGTCAGCACCATGGGAGTGAACACGCGCGGCGGCGGTGTGAGGCCGGGCAGCTGGGTGAAGGCCTCGTCGACCAGTTGGCAGCCGAAGGCCCAGTCGCCACCTTTGATCATGACTGACAGTGTCACAGCGTCGCGGGCTGCCACGCGCTCCTTGACGAGGTTCCGGTACAGGGTGGCCAAGTCCAGGTAGGCGTGACTGTCCGGGGTGATGGTGACCTTGTAGTCGCCGTGGTCGGTGCAGACCGCGGCGAAGTCGGCGCCGCCGGAGCCGGCGGCAACCAGGCGCGTGCGTTCGGCTCGCTTCTCGGCCCAGCCGCACGCCGGACACGGGAAGCGTAGGTGGACCTGGCCGTGTGAGGGGGCCAGTGGCCAACGGATTGTTTCCAGATGGCCTAGGGTCGCCAGGAACTCGTACCGGAACACGGGGTCGGCTTGCTGGGTGGTGTAGGTCTCGACTTCGTAGTCGACGCCGGTGGCGTCGGCGAGGGAGTCGAAGAAGGCCCGGTAGTACTGCTCGATCAGGCCATCGACAGCGGGCGCGCCCAGGGCGTGGTGGTAGGTCTGCTGGTAGGCGTGGTGCGTCTCGGGGTCCAGGACGACGTCGTAGGGGGCGTTGTCGAGCGCGCCGAAGCGGACTATGGCATCGACGTTGAAGGTGCGCTTGGCGGCTTTGGCCAGTAGGAACGCGGCGGTTTGCACCAAAGAGGTGCCCAAGTGCGGCGCGCCGTTGATCTGCGTGCCGACACAGAACGCGACGCGCTCGGGCCGGGATGCCTGCAGGCGAGGCCGGATCATGTCGATGCTGCGCAGCATCGCGTTGGCCAGGACGTTGTTCGGGCTGACGATCTCCACGGTCTGTTCGAGGGCCACGAGCGATCTCCTGCGCTGCTAGGCGGTGGGTGCGGAAACGTTGGCGAGGATCTGGTCGACGCGCTTGGCGGGGTCGTCGGCGGGGATGAAGATCGGGCGGTAGCCGGTGTCGTAGTAGCCCTGAACGATCAGTTCATGGACGCGACGGATCTCCCGGTCTTGGGCGAACACCAGGTCGTCCTCCGCGTTGAAGGAATCCAGCGGGTCCAGGACGAACACGGCGTCGTAGCGGTAGATCCTGGCGGCCTCCTCCAACTCCGGGTATGGCGACAGGCCGAAGAAGGCGTCCCAGCCGTAGCCGTCGGGGATGCCGCGGTTGTAGAACCGCAGGCCGTGCTTGTGGGCGGTGTATTCCTGGACAAACGCTGCGAGGACTTCACGGGAGTACTCGCGGCGGTCCCCGACCTGGAGGTGACGGCCCAGGCGTTCGCGGTGCGCGCGGTAGATCTCGCGGGCCGGCTCACCCTCGGTGGCGGGGATGGCGCGGGTGGCCAGCTCGTCGAGCACGGCCTCCTTGCCGGCGGACGGCCCGCCGGTGATCACGTAGCGGCGGGGTGGTCCAGACGGGTCGATCAGTGCGGCGAGGTCCATCAGGAAGCTCCTTCTTCGGCGGCCGCTGAAGCGGCCAGGTCTGTGCACCAGGAGTTCGCTCCGGCGGCGGCGGAGCCGGCTTGGACGGCGGTCCAGAACTGCTCGGGCTGGTCGGACCCGGAGGCAGCTGCCGCCAGTTCGGCGGCGAGTTCATCGGTGAGGACGGGGTACCAGCCGGCCAGCAACGCCAACTCCTCAGGCTCGGTCGGCGGATCAGCCCCGAGCACGCTCGGCCCATATGCGACCGCGTATGCGGCGGCCGCGTTCAGGGTCTGGGCCAGCCGCCACAATGCAGTGCGGGCGGCATCGACCGCTTGTGCCGAGTCCGGCCCGCCGGTTCCGGTGGCCACTGCGGCGGCCAGCAACGCGGCCCGTAGTGCGTAGACACCGGACCACAGCACGGACAGCGCCTGTTCGTGCTCGGCGGCCTCCCACGCGAACACGTCGGCCGGCAGCCGCAGAGGCTTGCGAGCCTGGCCGAGTGCCGGAGGTATCGCTCGGCTGCGCAGGTCCTCGCTGTCAGCGTTGAGCATGTCCGCGAGCTGTTCGCAGATCTCCGGCTCGATGCGCTTTCGGAAGTGGTGAACTTCGTAGTCGGCTGACGCCGCGGCCTTCTCTCGCCGTTCGGTCAGCGTCAGTCCCCTGGCCTCCGGGGCGGCGCCGAACAGCAGGCGGGCCGGGACGGCCAGGCGGTGGTGGGTGAAACGGGCGAGCTGCCAACGAAGCAGCGAGTCCAGGGCCCGCAGCCGGCTGGCGGGGTCGTCCGGCCACGCGGCCCGCGCGACGACGCCGCGCAGATCGAGCAGGACCGGATCGACTGACGCGTAGTCGGACAGCGGTAGCCCGCCACGCAGCAGATCACGCAGGACCGCTCCCGAGGCCCGCGGCGCGGTGGTCACTGGCGGCACCTCGTGAGCGTGAAGGACCTGGTCATAGCATCAGTTAACCACCGATGCCCAGTAAATGCCCAGCACTTTGCCCAGTAAATGCCCACCGACTAGGAGTTCGAATTTCCCGCGGCTCAGAGAGGAAGCGGGACCACGCCGGGAGCAGGGCCGACTGCGAACTCGCTCACGACGGCGTCGAGTCCGTGGGGGTTGGCGGGGACCATGAAGACGACATCGCCTGCGCAGGACGCGCCGGGGGCGAGTTGGCAGTCGGGGAGGTGCAGACCCTGGGCGCCGGGGCCGTCGCTGACGTACTTCATGCCCGAGGAGTCGGAGATCGACAGTTCCATGTGGGAGAAGTTGTCGGTCTTGGTGCTGATGTTCTTCACCTGGATCGAGACGCGGAGGTAGGCCTGGCCGGCCCACGGCTTGTAGGTCGTGCTCTTCGTCGGGTAGGGGAACTGGACGGACTGGATTGTGACGAGCCAGGACGCGTAGGTCGTGGTCTTGCCGACGGCATAGGTCTTGGCGGGGGCCGCTGACGTCGCGGTGGTCGTGGTCGTGCTCGCGGCTCGCGATGGTGCGGTGTGCGACGACGCTGTGGACGTGGATGCGGGTGCGGATGTCTGGGATTCGGACGTTGTCGTCCCACCCGGCGTTGCGGAATCGGAAGCCGCAGAGCTCGTCGCGGGCTGCGTGGCTGAGACCGAGGTGGTTGTGCCCGGATCCGGACCGCTGGCCGCAGTTCCAGAGCTGGAACAGCCGGCGACCATACCGGCCATCGCGACGCTGAACGCCACCATTTGTGCCCGTTTCAAAGCGCCCGTCACCGAACGTGAATCTTGCCTTGCCACGATCCCACCCCATCGCCTGTCAGCTGTCATCGGTCACACAAAGGCTGTAGATAACCAGATCACGGGGGAGGGGTCCAAGCGGCGATCGCGATCCGTTGAGGGCTCATTGAGGCGGTCGTCGCATCGAGGCTCCGCGGCCGTCACCATCACGGCCGGCCTCACCCTGACCGCCGGGAGCGCGACCGCCGCGCTGCGACCCGACGCAACCGCCGGCGAGAGGGTCGAGCGGCTCTTCGATGGGAGTCAGGCGGGTTGGGTTGTCGCCTCAGCTTTCTTCGCGCGCGAGCCACCGCTGAATGGTCCGCGCGCTCACGTCGTATCGTCTGGCCAGCTCGGCCGTGTCAGGCCTCGCAGATCCTGCGTCGTCGAGCTCGGCCAGGTGGGCGGCCAACGAGGCCGCCTGTTTGTTCGCCTTCTTTGCCGCCGGCGCTGGTGTTCCTCGCTTCTTTCTTGGCGTGAGGTCCTTCGCGCCTGCCGGTTTGCCACGCTTGCCGGGTGCCATCTCGTGGCGTTGCACCAAGTCCCCGCGGCGCCAGTAGCGCAGGTTGTGCGCTTCGATGCTGTGTGCAGTGAGACCGAGGCGGAGGACCTGGTCCGTGAACACGTCGACCGATACGCCCACCACGGCCGCAGCTTCGAAGTCGTCGAGTAGGTCGTCGGGGGAGGACCCTGGCGCTACGGGAGGAGTCTGCCCAGCCATGTGCGCCTCGACCGCGGCCGGATCCCATACGTAGTCCCGCCCGCGGTGAGGGTTGAGCGGCTTCGGGAAGCCGGCGTCCTTGAGCACTTGCGTATTGCGCAGTGTTCCCAGCGTGACGCCGCGGATCCGGGCGACACCGGCGGCATTCACGGGCTCGACGCCGGCTGGGATCACCCTCAACGGTCCTTCCTCGTGGGCATCAGCGACGAGCCGCTCAGAGCTTCAGGGCGGCTGGACTACTCCGACCTATACTCAACACCACAGCGCTTCTCAAGGGCTGTAACCGGTCGGGGTCGGCGAGCTTCCACCGCGCGAGCGGACATCTCCGTCGGCCCCGATTCCTTCTTCTCCCGGCTGGTGATGATTCAGCGTCCCCGATGTCGCGCGCAGGCGCTGTGCAGCCCGTCCCCGACCTGCGTCTGTGCGCTCCCGGTGCGTTCGAGTACGTCGTCGTGCATCTCGAGCGGCACGATCCGAGTCAACTCACCGATATGCCCGGGTGCGAAGGCTCCCGCAGCTACCCGGATCGTGCGTGATATTGCAGCCCGCTCCAGCAGCGGAGCCCCCTTAGTGAGGATGTCTTGGAGTGACAGCCCTCTTCTGCGGGAGCTCCGCTTTTTTGCTTACCTCAGGCCTTGATACACCCCCACCACGCCTAAGCGAACGACGTTGGGACTAGTGCAGCAAGACGTATGCACGTGTTTCGGTGAGTTCGTGGAGAACGCGTGCTGAGCACCGTCGGACGGCCGCCGTGTCGAAGTCACTCTCGACGTTGAGCACGTCGGCGAACCACTGACCGGCGACCATCTCGCGGACGCGTTCGGCGAGTGTGTTGTGGGCTGCGTCAAGGGATCGCAGCGCCAGGTTGTCGGCCACTGCCCAGCGGCCCAGGCTTAGCGCGCACCATCCCGCGACGCTCAGCGCGGCGGCGCCGGACGTGCTTACGTGGCCGGCCATCCTGGCGAGGCCGAGCGTCAGCAGCAAGACCCGGCGCGCTCCCTCCTCGGTGCAGGCGAATGTGGCGAGGTAGTCCCGCACTACAGCGTCTTCGCCGATCCGGCGAAGCACCGTCGCGGACCACGGGTGGCCGTCGATCAGGTGGCCGGGGGTCTCGCTGAAGACGACTCGATCGGTTGCTGCGCGGTCCTCGACCGAGAGCAGGGCCATGAGTACGACCGTTTGCTCGCTCCTTGGCATGACCTGCGCTGTGTTCTTGTTCATGCGTGTCCCTTCTCAAGGCTGTGACCTGGTCCGTCGCGTCGGCTTCCATCTCTCGGCGACAAGTCAAATATAGCAATGAAAAGTCACGCGATGCGGGACTGAGGCGGATTGGAGGGTGGGATTCACTCGCGTGGGCGAGTGCGCCTCGGGCGGCCCGGCGGAGGCCGTTTGTGAGCTGAGATGCACTCAAGTCGCCGTTGGCTGGCTATCCACTTACCGTGGTGAACATGCCACGACGAACTGGAGCGTCAGCGCGGACCCTGGCACTGACCAGGGCGCAGGAAGCGGTAGCGCTGCGAGACGCGGAACGGATCAAGCGGGAGAGGCAACTCGAAGCCACGCTGGCCGACTACTACCAGGCTCAAGGCGAGGTGGCGCGAATACAGAACGATGCCGAGGCGGCAGCGGCACCGTTCGAGGCCATGATTCGCGGGGCTGTGCGTGCCCTGGACCATCTGGGCGAGACCCGTGCCGGCATCGCCGGGCTCACTGGTCTTTCGGTGCCTCGCGTCCGTGACTACCTCTCCGACATGGCTTCGAACGAGTCGGCGCCGGGTGCGCCGACTGTCGAAGAACTGGCGCGGCGCGGCAGCCGGCCGGATGCCGACACCGTTGGCGGGCAAGCACCCGCTGACACGCCTGTCGTACGCGCCGGAGGCTGATGGCCATCCGCTCCGGAGTTCGAACTGCGCCGCTTCGGGTGCGTCAGCCGGACTTCGGTGCGCCCGCTGACGTCGGCAACTCGAGAGGCGCGCCGCTCTTCTCCAAGCGTGGCAGAGCTTGCACCACGTAACGCCGAGCTGTTCCGCGAGAAAGTGGCGCAGGAAGTGACGCGGCAGCCTGATACGCGGCTGCGTTTCGTTCACGCTCGTCTTGCGAGAACAGGCGCAGATCGCCGGACTGCACCTGATCCTTTAGCGCGGCTTCGAAGGCGATGCGCTTGGGGCCCGGGCCCCGACCGCGACGAAACGCTCGCGCGGGCGCTTTTGTGCGTCGGGTGCCCTTGGTGCCCTCCGGTCGTTCCACTTGTTCTTCCACGGCCGAACCAGCACATGGCGAGACGTCGTCGGAGCAGGACGCAGATTCCGACGCCTTCAGCGCGCTTTCGGCCTCGTGGCGCAGCAAGCTGCGCCGCGTACTCCACATCAGTGCGGGGAAGTTGACCCACAACGTGGACGTGCGCCACATGCTGCGCCGCTCCTCATCCCGCGCTAGGACGTTGCGCACGTTGGCGAGCAAGTGCTCCAGAAACACCGCGTACATCACAGGCGGAACGGCTGCGACGAGATACCCGCCAAGCGAGTGAGAAGGAGTGTTCAGCAGGTTCATGACCACGCTCGCCGTGATGCATCCGAGTAACGAGACGCTCGTAGCCACATTCGTACGGCGCTGCAGCGTCTCGTAGAGACGGAGGAGGGAAACGCCGGCCGTCCCGGCGTCCAGGAGTAGAGCCCAGACTCTTGCCTCCGCGGCCTGGTTGCCGTTGTGGGCCAGCACGTACCCCACCTGGGCGTGGTACGACAACCAGGCGGAGGCGCACGCGAGCGCGAGCAGCACACCTCCGGATAGAGCCAGCAATCCGGTCGCCAGCCAGGTCGGCAGAGGCGGGGCATCGGACGCATGGCCGGCCGCTGCGGACGATGGTGCGACCGCGCGTACAGGCCAAACCGTATTCTGGTGAGACATCAGGGGTGCCTTCCTCTGATCAGGCCCCGATGGGATCCGCCAAGATCTTCACCATCGGGGCTGCCTAATTTTCGTGTTCAACAGCTGGCAGTCGCCTCGCGGGAGTCGAGGAACTGCAACCAGGACGTCAGCAACTCGCCCTCGGTCGCACCGCGAAGCGCGTCCTGGTGCCGAGCGAGTCCGGCGACGGCAACCCGGATCAACGTGCTTACGGTGATCGGATCGCCCACTGTGTTTCGGGCAGCGTCGAGATCGTTGGCTGCGTCAATGAGCGCCGTCTCAAGGCTTCCCAGCGACGCGGCAAGGCTCAGGAACTCGCGCCATGACGCGAGCAGCTGCACTTCGTTGTCGCCGTGCAGCCGGTCTTCGTGCTCGACCAATCCGTCGATCGCGACCCGAAGCACTGTGTTGGCGGTGATCCTCTCGCCCTTGACACTGCGATCGTCATGGAGCCGGCGAGCCAGGTGGTCCAGTCCGGTCTGCTGGTCGGGGCGGATCAGCGCCTGCTTCGGGCGAGTCTTCGGGCGTTCATCCGAACCCTGCGAAGTGTCACGGCCCAGGGGCGTCATCTCGTGCCTTCCAGCTGGAGCGAGTCAGGAACATGCGGTAGTCCTACCTTTGTAGCCCGCTATCAGCTCAAATCCAAAGAGATTCACTCTTTTGGACCTCTAAGACTTTAAGGGTTCTGAGCTATCGTGAATCTTGGAAACGCGAGAGGGGGCCGGGTTGGCGCCCGACCCCCTCGTTAGACGCTCGACTCGGTGTTACAGCACCGGCCGGGCCAGGACCCCTAACACAGGAGGGAATCCAGTGACCCATTTTGCCATTCCCGACGACGAGTTCCTGCCCTTCGAGGACGAACCCGTCCCCGGTCTCGACGACATGTTGCTCGCTGACGGCCTTGAGCCCCTCGGGCTGTCGCTTGTCGGGAAAGACCTCACCTTCAGCATCGTGGTCTTCGCCGTGGCTGCCGGGATCGATGCCGGAAAGTGGTGGAGCCGGTGAGCGAACCGTTGGCCGTCGTCGCCTTCGGAAACCCCGAAGTCTGAGGCTTCACGCGCACGTCCCCTCGGAGTCGAGTTGGCGCTCGATCCCATCAAGAAACTGCCCGGCCGGTGTTACAGCGTCGGCCGGGCCAGGACACCCCTACACAGGAGGATTTCGTGTCCCAGTTCGTCATGTCCCGGCGCATGTTCGCCGGAGTCGTGGTCATCGTGGCCATGGTGACAAGCCCTTTCGCGGAGCCGCACGAGCCGCGCCGTGTCGTCGCTCTCGGGCGGATTTCGCGACGTGGTGGTCAGATCACCATCTCCGACCGGCTGGTCGGCCTGAATGTGGCTCCGGCCACGGCTGGACGGTGATCGCCGTGTGGGATCTCAACGAGAGCGACCTCGCTCTGGCGTGTATCACCGACGCTGTCTTCTGCTCCGACCTAGAAGCCGGCGCCGTTCTCACCGGCAGTCAGGTGGGTCAGGCGGTCAGCGATGCGTTACGAGCCCATCGTGACTGGAACGGGCTGACCCGGGCGGTCCGTGCGGCGTTCGCGAATGAGCCGGTAGAAGCCGCCTGCCGCGAAGAGTGGTCTCGCAAGGTCGCCGAAGACGTGCTCAACCGCAGAGACGTCCTGCTGGATTGCAGCGCGTTCTCGGCCTAGGCCCGGCTGTCGTCGCTTCAAGCGCTGGTCGCAGGCCTGATTCCGCTTGCACAAGGCGGGCCGCGGCGTGCGGCCAGCGCTGGCACCGAACCACAGTCTTGTTCACGGGAGCACTACAAGTTGCTGCACGTTAGCTGAGGACCGACCCTGGTGTTAGCTGAAACGAACAGTGGCGACCGGATTGGCTTACGCCGTTCATTTGGGATCGATTGCTGTGAGGTCCGCGCCCGCAGCTCGGAACCGCTCCGGTACGGCTCAAGCCCGCCTAGGCCGCCACCCCGGCACTACCCGTGGAGGACTGCGCATGGCCGAGGAGCACACCATCGCCTTGGTCGCTGGACTCAGTTCCCGCCGTCCGGTCTTTCCGATCCCGCGATGAGCCGGCGACTTGCCGCCGGGCTGCGGCCTCACCTCGACACGGTTGATGTCCTCGCGGGTACCCCAGCGTGCACCTGCTCTTCAGCCGTCCAACTCGTCTCGCTCAAGCGCCTGTTGGCTGAGCTCGGCGAGGACGAAGACACTCCACTTCCGCGCTCCACATTCGATGACTGGCTGGCGAAAGGAGCCGCTCCCGTTGGGTTCAAGCTCCCCAACGGCCAGTGGCGATTCCGCCGCGCGGCTGTAGAAGCCTGGCTGACCAGGCTGGAACAGGGTTGTTCTTGAAAGACGTCCGTACGACCTTCAAGGTGAGGGTGTGGGCCAACCGCCCGGTCAAACTCGCCAAAAGGACTCACTATCAGGTCCGTTGGTTCCTCGACGGCCAAGAGTTCAATCAGTCCTTCCCCAACGCCAAGGCCGCGGACAGCCATCGGTCGATGCTGGTCGCTGCCCTTCGCAACGGCGAGGCCTTCGCGTTCGTCACCGGCTTGCCGCTGTCGCACCCCAAGACGGTCGAGGCGCGGACCGAGCCTGCCGTGCAGCAACGGAGCGCTTTCGACCTGGCTACCGCCTTCGTCGACCGTAAATGGCGCGACGCTGCGGCTGCCTATCGGGTGGATATCGCGAAGGCGATGACGGCATTCACCGCTGCGATGCTCACCGAAACACCATCTGCGCGCATCAGTGGCACGAAGCTGCGCGCGGCTTTGAGGAACTGGCAGTTCGCCGTCACTCAGCGAAAGGCGATGCCGGCAGATGTCGCTGTGATCGTCGAGTGGGTGAGTGGACGTACTCGGCCCGTTGCCGACCTGGAAGACGCAAACACCTTCGAAGACGTTTTCTCGAAGATTGTTCGCAAGCTCGATGGCAAGCCGATGGCGGAGTCGTCCTACAAGCGCTATCGGGCGATCATGAACAACTTCCTCGCCTACTGCGTCCGCTTCAAGCAGTTGGAGGTCAACCCGCTGACGGCAATGGAGATCTCCGACACCAAAGCGAGCCCGCCGACCAAGGCGATCATCCCGGTCGACAGGAGGCGCCTCACAGACCAGGCGACGGCCGAAGCACTTCTGGCCGCCGTGGGCCGCACCAGTCGCAACGGCCGGGTGCTGGAACTGGCGATGGAGGTGATGTACCGGGCGGGGCCGCGCCCGGAGGAGATCGTGGCTATGGAAGTCGGCGACTTCGTGGGTGCCAAGACAGGCGGGGGATGGGGCGAACTCGTCCTCTATGAGGCGGCTCCCGAAACTGCCAAGCGCTGGACTGATGACGGCACGCGCCGTCAGCGTCGCGGGTTGAAGGGCAGGGCTCGCAGCGAGAGCCGTCGCGTGCCCGTGCACCCGGTTCTTGAGCAGAAGCTCTCCGCCTACATCGCCGAGAAGGAGCTCAAGCCGGGGACCCGCATGTTCAGTGGGCAGCGGGGCGGCGAACTCGCCTACTCCGTGCTCGACAAGGCCCTCAAGAGAGCGCGGCAGGCGGTTCTCAGTGAGGAGCAAGTCGCCTCGGCGCTGGCCAAGACGTTGTACGACTGGCGCCACCTGTGCCTGACCAACTGGCTCAACCGTGGCATCCCGCCGGCGAACGTCGCCCAATGGGCGGGCAGCTCTGTGCCGGTACTGCTCGCAACCTACGTGAACGTCATCGACAACGAGGCGGTGCTGCGCGGCCTGCTTGACCGGATGTACGACCTGCCGGTCGACGCGGAGGTCCTACGGGACGTGAGCGGAGATCAAGATGACGGTTGACCTGGGAGGCCGTTCAAGATCTTTTGCCGCGTATTTGCCGCGGCCAGCCGTAAACGGCCGTGAAAAGTCGGGTAGAGCCGGGTAGCGCGTGCTGGACGAGTCTCACTCAAAGTCAACAGCTTGAGCTGAATAGAACGGCCCTGACCTGGTCATTCCCTGGTCAGGGCCACATGTTTTCATTAAGTTAGGAGTGGGGCGTGAGGGACTCGAACCCACGACCAAGGGATTATGAGTCCCCTGCTCTAACCAGCTGAGCTAACGCCCCAAATGGGAAGTGTCTCGCCGCTCACGACGATGGTGGGCATCTGCCCGGCGCCGCGGCGGATCAACCCTCCCCTGTGATCGACTCCCCCTACTGACGGCAAACGTCTCCGGGTCGCGTGGGTTTCCACGTGAGCGGAGACGTTCGTCGTGCGCTCCTGCAATAGGACTCGAACCTATAACCTGCCGGTTAACAGCCGGCTGCTCTGCCAATTGAGCTATGCAGGATCGTTCTTGTCCGTCGGTCCTTGGCGCTTGGCGCGGTTCCGGTCCGGCGGTGCGTGACTAGGTTAGCGCATCCTGGGGGGAGATCCGCAATCCGCTTTGTTCGGCAGGTCGGGGCGGGTGTGGGAACTCTGGTGGGTCGCCCGTCCGTCGTAAGGTCCGTTCGTCGGATCGGGTCGGGGGTATTGGGGTTGCCATGAAGGCTGGGACGAAGATGACGTTGGCCGCCGGGCTCGGGGCCGGGTATGTGCTTGGCACGCGTGCCGGGCGCGAGCAGTACGAGAAGATGCGGACGGCGGTGCGCAAGGTCGCCGATGCGCCGGCGGTGCGGCAGACCGCGAACGTGATCCAGGTGCAGGCGTTCGAGATCACGCGGAACACCGCTTCCAAGGGGCGTGAGGCGGTCGGGCACGTGGTGGAGACGGTGCGGCATCGCGGGGATGGGGACGGTGGTGACCCCGGCGCCCCGGATGACCTGCGGTAGCGGGCTCTAGGGCAGGCGGCGAGCGCGGCCGAGCAGACTGTGGCCGGGCGGCGATGTCGTATGCGCGAAACCGCACCGCTTGACTCTCACACTGATGGCAAGGATCGATCCTTTCGTCACGGGCCCACACCGGACCCGTGACGAAAGGAACCGATGATGAACGACCTGGCCGGAACCGTAGCCCTGGTCACCGGCGGGAGCCGCGGGATCGGCGCCGCGATCGCCCGCAAGCTGGCCGCGCAGGGCGCCGCGGTCGCGCTGACCTACGTGCAGGCCGCTGAGCAGGCGGAGAAGGTGGTCGCGCAGATCCAGGCCGACGGCGGCCGGGCCGTCGCGATCCGCGCCGACCTGAGCGCGCCGGATGCCGCCGCCCGAGTTGTCGAACAGACCGTTCGGGACCTCGGCGGCCTCGACATCTTGGTCAACAACGCCGGCTTCCTCACCTACGGCCCGCTGGACCAGGTCACGGAGACGGAGCTGGACCGCGTGCTCGCCGTCGACGTCCGCTCCGTCTTCCTGATCTCCCAGGCCGCCGCCCGCCGCATGCGTGAAGGCGGCCGGGTGATCAGCATCGGGTCGTGCTTCAACGGCCGCGTGCCCGGCGAGAACTTCGTCCTGCAGGCGATGGCCAAATCGGCGCTCGTCGGCCTGACCAAGGGCCTGGCCCGCGAGCTCGGGCCGCGCGGGATCACCGCCACGATCGTCGATCCGGGCCCGATCGACACCGACATGAACCCGGCCGACGGCGACAGTGCCGACTTCCAGCGTTCGCTGACCGCCCTCGGCCGTTACGGCGCCGCCGAGGACATCGCGAACGCCGTCGCGTTCCTGGCCGGGCCCGGCGGACGCTACATTACCGGCACCGCCCTGGCCGTGGACGGCGGCTACACGGTCTGAACGCGGCGGAAGGGGGCGGGCAAACCGAAGGTCAGGAAGTTCGGGAAGCTCAGTAGTACTCGCGCATCAGCTCGGTCGCCCACTCCGGCTGCGTCACGTCGCCGATCGGCCCGAACTCCACCATGTACGGCTTCACATCGAGCACCGGCGTCCCGTCCACCGCGTCGAGCCCGGCGACGTGCATCTCGAGCCCGTCGACCCGCACCAGCCGGCAGCGCGAGACCCCGATCCGGTTCGGCCGGTTCTTCCCGCGTTGCGCGAAGATCCCGACCAGCGGCCACTCCGTGTTGTTCCGCGGATGCCGGGCCCCGGTCTGCACCTTGTCCGGGTCCACCAGGTGGAACTGGTAGACGACCTCCACGTGCGAGAACGCGTCCAGCCCGGCCAGCGCCTCGGGTACGAAGCGCTCGTCGAGCCGGATGACGGCCTGCTCGCCGCCCCAGTCGTCGTCACGGGGCTCGGTACGGCCGCCGACCACTTGGCCGATCGGGATGATGTTGGTCATGCGGCCCAGGATAGGCAAGCCCGGCGCGGAGGGCGGCCTCCGGGTCCGGCGGAGGGCACCTCGCCGGACCCGGCCGATCTCACATACGCGGCGTCAGTTGGCCGCGCTCACCGGGCCGCCGTCACTTGCTCAGCGAGATCGACGGCGGGTTCTGGCTGGCATGCCACATGTTCCCCTTGAAGATGAGCCGGAACGGGCCGCCGTTCTGCGGAAGGTCGAAGACCACCTCGCCGCGCGCCGTCTCGCCGGGCTTCACCTCGTGGTCCTGGAACAGCTTCCCCGCCGGCAGCGTGTCACCGGGCACGACCGACGTCAGATGCGAGGCGTTGGCGTTGTCCCGCAGGTCGAAGGCGCCGATGGTGTCGAACATCGACTGTGCCCCGCTGACGTTGGTGACCGTGAAGTCCATCATCAGCCAGCTCCGGGTGGGCGCCGGCGTGAACTGCGCACCGGCCGGCGGGTTCCAGGGCATCGTGATGGAGTTGATTTTGAGCGTGAAGCCGCCCTCGGTGACGGTGTCGGTCAGCTTGTAGAGCTTGCCCGGCGCGCTGGCCGACGTCGAGCTGTCCGACGGCGGCTGGTCGACGGACGAAGCCGAGTCCGCCGGCGAAGCCGATGACGAGCTCGACACCGCGGACGGCGAATCAGTACCCGAAGTCACGGAAACCGGCGGCGAACTGATCGCCCCCGAATCCGCCGCCTGCCCGGCGGTCACCCCCTGCGAGGCGCACCCCGCAGCCGCCAACGACACCACTCCCACTGCGAGCAAAACGCGGACGGGCAGGCTGGAACGCCGAGAACGCAAAGACATTACTTCCCCCATGTCTGAAATCACCCCTGTGCGCGGCCCCCTCCCGAGGACGCGCGCACGCAAGGTTAGCGGGCCGCAGCGCCTCCTGCCAGGTCAACCCCGGGGCGCGAGATGCAGCCACCACGTGATGCCCGCGCCGATCTGACGGAAGCCGCAGGACTCGTACAGCAGCTTCCCCTGCGGCGTCGCGTTCAGCACCGCGTGGCGCGCCCCGGCGTCCGCAGCAGCCGCCACCACCGCGCGTAGCAGTCCACTGCCAAGCCCTCGCCGCTGGAACGCCGGCCACACCTCCATGTCGAACACGCCGGCCGTCTCGCCGGCCGTCCCACCAGCGGCCCCACCCTGCGCCCCACCGCCCAGATGCGACCACGCACGACCCGCGAACCGGCCGCTCGGGTGGTTGTAGGCGGCGGCGTACCACGTGTGCTGAGGACGCACACGGGTCATCAACAAGGTCTTCCGGTAATCCGCGTACTCGCCGGTGTAATCGAGCGTGTCCTGCTGAAGCTCGATCCGCGGGTCGTCGGCGGCACCGACATCGGCCACCGCAGCCGTCATCCACCAGGGCTCCCACCCGCGCTCGAACCCCGCAGCCGCCAACGCCGACGCGTCGACCTCCGCCCCCAGCCACGCCCCGATGATCCGCACGCCGGTATCCCGAGCCCGCTCCACGCCCCGCAGGACGGCGTCGGCGGGAAGTCGTTGCGGGAACATCAGGCTTTGCTCGTCGCCCTCACGGACCCACGTCAACGGTCCATCGGTCCAGCTCTGCCCGCCGAGAACCTCGGCGCGGCACGTGAACCAGCAGGTCTGAGCGACTTCGCAGTCCTCGACGGTCGGCATACCGCCACCGTAACAACCGTCGCCCGGCGCGCGTCGAACATCACGCAGGAGGAACCGAGCCGGAAGAGGAGACCCGTGCGCGACGATCTGCCTCAAGCCATGCGGGAGACCGCGCGCCGGTTGGAACCGGACGTCGTGCGGCTCGCCGCCGGCGGCGTCACGCGCGGGACGCGGATGCGGCGCCTGCAGCGGGGCGTCCAGGTGCTGGGTTCGGCGCTGGCTGTGACGGTCGTGTTCGCGGGGGTGGTGCTCTTCGGGCCGCATCGGACGAGCGGTGCCGGTGCCGGTGGTACGCCGACAGCCGGCACGCCGACGACCAGCCTGGCGACGGCCACGCCGTCGACGACCAACCTGCCCGGCACCCCGGACGCCGGCGCCCCAACCTCCACCGGCGCTCCACAGACACAGACACAGACGCAGACACAGATCACCGGCAACGAGCTCATCAGCACCCTGAAATACAGCCTCCAAGGCACCGGCGTCACCGGCAGCTCCTACCTGGCCCGCGGCAGCGACTTCACCGCCCCCGTGAACGTGATGCCCCTGGACATGATCGTGGTCAGCGCACGCCTTTCCACCCAGCTCGGCATCGGATCCATCGTCATCGTCGTCTCCGGCCACCCGGACGCCGCCTCCGAGTCCGGCGTACCGCAGGCCGTCGGCGGCGGTTCGACCGTGTACGTCAGCCAGATCTCCGCCGGCACCGACGGCCCCCAATCCGACCACACCACCCTCGACGTGACGCTGGTTCGCGCCGACGGCTCAAGCCTGTCCGCCATCGAGACCAACTCCCTGAACGACAAGAGCCCCGCGGCGCCCGGCGCCCCGCTGCTCCTGACCTCGGATCAGGTCACCACGCTGCTGGAGAGCCCGGCCTGGGACGCCGCCAGCGCCGCTGCCGAAGCACTTCCCGCTCAGCAGCCGACTTCTGCGACGTCCTCCCCGTGACCCGCCGAGAACTCGTTGACGAGGCGGACGACGTTATCCGCCTGTTCGTAGAGCAGGGCGTGACCCGAGTCCAGCACCTCGGTCCGGACATCGGGGATGAGCGCCTCGACAGCAGCAGTCTGATAAGCCGGGATGACGTAGTCCTGGCTTCCCCTGACGATCAGGGTCGGCGCGGTGACATTCGGCAGGTCGGCCACCAGATCGGCTTGTCCGGCCAGCCGGATGCGGGACAGGGTGCCCGCCGGCGCCGGCTGCCGGACCATCGCGTCGAGGTCTTCGCGGGGGATCGCCGCCATCTTCGCCGGGCTGATCGACAGGCTGAGCGCGAAGCGTGCCGCCTCCTCCGGGGCGGTGGCCTGCAAGCGGCCCCAGGTGCTGAAGACGAAGTCGTGGCGGGGATCGGAGGCGTCCGCCCACGGCGCGATCAGCACCAGGCTCCGAACGAGGCCCGGGTGCCGAGCCGCCGCGGCGGCCGCGACGACCGATCCGAGGGAATCGCCCACGAGGTCGACAGCCGTGTCGGTGGCCGACCGGATTTGTGCGACGACCCGGTCGACCACTCCGCTCAGGTTCTGATCGGCGTTTCCGGGACGCTTGTCCGCCGAATAGTCGGGGCAAATGACCTGCGAATGATTGGCGAAGCGAGAAATGACATGACCGAAATTGGACGGCGCGTCGAGACTCGTACCGTGGATGAGGACAAGTACACGCTTCGGTGCGTCGGGCATATCGGGGTTGGTCCAATTATGCATGGAAGGACTCCTGTCGGTGAATTCCCTTCACCGTAAGGAGAGCCCGACACGGTCACAAGAAGGCACCTTCAGGTACCCTCCCCAAGGCGCGCTTGCCGCGCCGCCTCCACCTCGGGAAGATGCTCCTCCGCCCACACCTTCACGGCCTGCACGATCGGCAGGAGAGTCTGTCCCAGCGGGGTCAAGTCGTACTGCGAGTTCCGTACCCCGCCCTCGACACTGCGTGTGGCGGACACGATCCCGTCGTTTTCCAGGCGGCGCAGAGCCTCGGTCAGAACTTTCGGTGTGATGCCCTCGATACGGCGCAAAAGTTCGCGATAACCGGATGGTTCCTTCGCCAGCGCGACAAGGATCAGAGGTACCCATCGACCGCTGATGGTGTCGAAAACCGTCCGGGTAGGGCAGTCTTCGAAAAAGGCATCCCCATAGGATTTCGGGCGACTCACAGCTTGCGATCCTTGTATTCCACGGCGATCAGATAGCGATCAGGGGCAACTCATCGAGATGAGTTGCCCCTCATTTTAGTCGTACCGCTTTCACATGGCCCCGGCGTCCACGGCCTGCCACATCGTCGGGTACAGCGGCCGGTACCCGAGCACCCGCCGCGCCTTGCCGTTCTGCACGATGCCGAACCACGGCTCGGTCACGTCCCGCTCGGCCATCTCCGGCGTCAGCTCGCGCCCCACGTAGCGGTAGATCTCCGCGAGCGTCGCTGCGGAGTCGTCGGCGATGTTGAACACCTCGCCGCTCAGGCCTTCGGCGCGCAGCGCGAGCAGTACGCCCTGCGCCACGTCGGCGTGGTGCACCATCTGCAGGCGGCGGGAGGAGTGCCAGTCCAGCGGGCGCTGCATGAACTCCTCGATGTGCGGGTCGCCGTCGCCGTAGACGAAGGCCAGACGTACCACCCGGAGGTCGAGACCGCGCCGGATCCGCAGGTCCTGCAACGACTTCTCGGCGGCGACCTTCGACTCCGGGTACGGGCCGCCCCACGCGATCGGCCCGAGTTCGGTCTGCTCGTCCTGCGGGGCGTGGTGGCCGGCTCCGTAGACCAGGTTCGTGCTGGCGAACACGAAGCGGGTCACGCCGGCGTCCAGCGCGGCCTCGGCCAGCGCCGTCGTCGCGTCGGTGTTCACCGCGGTGGCGCGCTCCGGGGTCGGGGCGTCGCGGAAGGTGGCCGCGAGGTGGATCACCGCGGAGGTGCCGTCGACGACGTCCTTGAAGCCGGCGGCGTCCAGCGTCGCGAGGTCGCCGACGACGAGCTCGGCGCCGGCCGCGCGCAGCCGCAGCGCGGCCTCCGACTCCGGGTCGCGGACCAGGGCGCGGACCGCGTCGCCCTGGGACAGCACGCGCGGGATCAGCCGGCTGCCGACCTTCCCGGTGCCGCCGGTGATCAGGACGGGCTTGGCGGAAGTGGTGGTGGTCATGAGGTTCGTCTCCTTCGGGCGACTTCTGATGTCCAGAGCGTTGCCGCAGGTCGGAGGCGGTGTGCAGAGACCCGCTCATCCTGGGACTCGCGATCCCTGGATAGCTCGCGGCGGGTGCGCGATGCTGGAGGGGTGCTCAAGATCGATCGCCCCGAACTCGCCGCCTTCCTGCGCACCCGCCGTGAGCGGCTGCGTCCGGAGGACCTCGGTCTGCCCGCGAGCAGCCGCCGCCGGACCGCCGGCCTGCGGCGCGAGGAGGTCGCGATGGCCGCGGGCATGTCAGTGGACTACTACATCCGGCTGGAGCAGGCGCGCGGGCCGCAGCCCTCGGCGCAGCTGCTCGGTGCGCTCTCCCGCGCGCTGCGGCTGACCCGCGACGAGCACGACCACCTGTTCCACCTGTCCGGCGTGATGCCCGAGAACGACAGCTTCGTGCCGACCGACCACGTCCGCCCGGGCGTGCTGCACCTGCTGGACAAGCTGGACGACACCCCGGCCCTGGTGTGCAGCGACCGCGGCGACATGCTGGCCTGGAACGCGATGCAGGCCGCCCTGATGGGCGATCCCGGCCGCTTCCCGGTCGAGCAGCGCAACATCGCCTGGCAGCACTTCTGCAACCCGGAGGCCGCGCAGTTCTTCCTGCCCGAGGACTTCGTCCGCAACGGCGAGCACACCGTCGCCGATCTGCGCGCCGGGCTCGCGGCCCGGCCCGACGACGCCCGGCTGCGGGTCCTCGTTGAGGAACTCAAGGCGCGCAGTCAGCGATTCGCGGACCTGTGGGAGCGGCACGACGTCGCGCGGCGCCGCTCGGACCACAAGACCGTGCTGCACCCGGTCGTCGGCCGCATCGACCTGGACTGCGAGGTCATGCTGTCGCCGGAGCACGACCAGCGCCTGATCATCCACTCGGCGCGGGCCGGGACGCCGGCGCAGCAGGCGCTGCAACTGCTCAGGGTGATCGGCACGCAGCGCATGGCCGAGGTGGATACGTAGTCAAAATACGTCGCGAAACGGAGGAGACGCTCCCGCGCGCGGGTGTCCCCCCGATACGGTTGTCAGCATGTTGGCGAGGGCAACGAAGGTCGGACTGGTCGTCGGTGTGGTGCTGGTGATCGTGGCGGCGTACTCGATGTACAAGGGCTCGAACACCACTCCGACCTGCGACGGCCGGCAGATGACCGCGACGGACCGGTGCATCACGCACTATGCCGACGGCCACACCGTCACCGAGGACTACGCGCAGGCCAAGCACTACGACAATGCGGGCCTGGCCTGGGTGCTGCTGATCGCCGGCGTCGCGATCGGGGCGGCGTCGGCCGCGGGCTGGCAGCGGCGGCGCGGGTTCCGGCTGCGCGAGGCGTGAGGGCGTCGGCCGTCAGGCGCCAGGCATCGGGCGTCGGGCGTCGGGCGTCGCGCGTGAGGCGTCAGGCGTCAGGCGTCAGGCTCTACTTCCCGGGCCGGTCCAGCGCGTAAACCGTGCAAGGCATCCCCAGCACCTCGTCCTCCCGGCGCGCCGTGAACCCGAGCCGTTCGGCGACCGCGATCGACGCCTGGTTGCCGGGGGCGATCATCGCAGTGATCTGATCGAGCTCGAGCTTGCCGAAACCCCACTCCAGCACGGCCCGCGCGGCCTCGGTCGCGTACCCCTTGCCCCAGTGCTCGCGCCGGAACGTCCACCCGATCTCGGTCTCGCCGAACTCCTCCCACCAGTTGAGTCCGGACCGGCCGATCGCCTCGCCGCCGTCCAGCAGCTCCACGACGCACAGGCCGTAGCCACGCGCGGCCCAGCTGTCCGAGATACGGCGGAGCCGGTCCTCGGCGCGCTCCTCGGTGTACGCGCCGACGAACCTGTTGACCTCCGGATCGGCGTGCAGGTCGACCCAGAAGTGGACGTCTTCCATGGTCGCGGGGCGCAGCCGCAGGCGCTCAGTGGTGATCATCACACCACTCTAGGCCGGACGGTGATCAAGCCGGCGTCGGGTTCCCGACGCGCTAGGCCTTTTTCACCCCCACCGCCCGGAACGTGTCCGGATCGGCGGCCTGCCAGTCCTCGTCCCAGCCCGGGACCGGCTCGGCGAGCAGTTCGCCCGGCCGCAGGTAGTGGTAGAGCTCTGCGTACGTGCTCGTCTTGCGCTGGCTCACGCGCCGCTGCACCATCTCCGGCCGCAGCTCGTGCGGGCCGCTCAGGCCCATCGCGGCGATGAGCTGCTGCGCCTCGGCGACCGTCGCGGACTGGAAGCGCTGCACGCGCAGCGCCTTGTCCGGCACGTCCAGGGCCCGGTAGCGCTTCGGGTCCTGGGTCGCGACGCCGACCGGGCAGTGGTTGGTGTGGCACTTCTGCGCCTGGATGCAGCCGACGGCCATCATCATGGCGCGCGCGGCGTTGGTGTAGTCGGCGCCCTGGGCGATGCGCTTCACGATGTCGGTCCCGCGCGCGATCTTGCCGCTGGCGCCGATCCGGATCCGGTCCCGCAGCCCCACGCCGACCAGCGCGTTGTGCACCGTCAGCAGGCCGTGGGTGAGCGGCGTCCCGACGTTGTCCTCGAACTCCAGCGGCGCCGCGCCGGTGCCGCCTTCGGAGCCGTCGACCACGATGAAGTCCGGCGTCACGCCCTCGGCCAGCATCGCCTTGCAGACGGCCAGGAACTCGCGCCGCGAGCCCACGCACAGCTTGAAGCCGGTGGGCTTGCCGCCGGACAGCTCCCGCATCTTCGCGATGAACAGCACGAGCTCGCGCGGCGTGCTGAAGACCTTGTGCGACGGCGGGCTGATGACCGTGACGCCCGCCGGGACGCCGCGGATGTCGGCGATCTGCCGCGTCACCTTCGGCCCCGGCAGCACGCCGCCGAGCCCAGGCTTCGCGCCCTGGCTCAGCTTCAGCTCCACGCACTTGATCTGCGGGTCGGCGGCCTTGTCGCGGAACTTGTCGGGGTCGAAGTTCCCGTCGGCGGTCCGCGCGCCGAAGTAGCCGGACCCGATCTCCCAGACCAGGTCGCCGCCGCCCTCGCGGTGGTACGGCGAGATGCCGCCCTCGCCGGTGTCGTGGGCGAAGCCGCCGGCCTTGGCACCCTTGTTCAACGCCAGGATCGCGTTGGCGGACAAGGCGCCGAAGCTCATCGCCGAGACGTTCAGCAGCGCCATCTCATACGGATGCCTGCAATCCGGGCCGCCTACGAGCACGCGCGGCTGCTCCGGTGTCGGCTGCAACGGCGACATCGAGTGCTCCAAGAACTCGTAGCCCGAGGACTCGACGTCCAGCTCGGTCCCGAACGCCTGGTCGCCGTGGATGCCCTTGGCCCGCTCGTAGACCACCGAGCGGGTGTCGCGGTCGAAGGGACGCCCGCCGGTGTTCGTCTCGATGAAGTACTGCTGGATCTCGGGGCGTATGTACTCCATCATGAAGCGCGCGTGGCCCAGGACCGGGAAGTTGCGCAGGATGGAGCGCCGCGGCTGCAGCACGTCGGAGATCCCGAGCGCCAGCAGGAGGGCGAGCGGGATCAGGGCGAAAAGCCAAAAGGGCGAAACAGACACTGCCCACGCCGAAAGCAGCGTGAGCAGCGCCAAAACCGGCAGCATGAGCAGTCCCATGCCGCCGCACACTAGTGCACGAAGGTTCCGAGGATCAGGATGACCACGATGGATACGGTCGACAGGATCGTCTCCATCGCGGACCACGACTTGAACGTCTGCTTGACGTCCATGCCGAAAAACTCCTTAACCAGCCAGAAACCGGCGTCGTTGACGTGCGACAGGAACAGCGAGCCGGAGCCCACGGCCAGCGCCAGCAGCGCGGTGGAGGTGTTCGTGTGGCTCGCCGCGATCGGCGCGATGATGCCGGAGGCGGTGACGGTCGCCACCGTCGCCGATCCCGTGGCCAGCCGGATACCGACCGCGATCAGCCAGGCGAGCAGCAGCAGCGACAGGTGCGAGTTGTTCGCGGCCTTGCCGATCGAGTCGGCGATGCCGGTGCCGACCAGCATCTGCTTGAAGCCGCCGCCGGCGCCGATGATCAGCAGGATGCCCGCGATCGGGCCGAGCGCGGCGCCCATGACGTCGGAGGCCTTGCGGCCGAAGCCGAAGGCGAACACGGCGTAGACCACGCCGACGATCATCGCCATGATCGGGTCGCCGACGAAGTCCATCACCTTGTGCAGCTCGGAGGTCGGGCTGCTGTCGGCGATGTCGACCACCGTCTTGACCAGCATGATGGCCACCGGCAGGAGGATCACCGAGAGGGTGGTGAGCACCGAGGGGGTCTTGCCGTCGGTCCGCTCGGTCGTCGTGTACTGCGCCGCCAGGGTCTCCGGCGGGTGCGGGTGCACGCGCTTGGAGATCCAGGTGCCGTAGAGCGGGCCGCCGATGATCGCGGTCGGGATCGCGACGATGACGCCGAACAGCAGCGTGGTGCCGAGGTCCGCGTGCAGGGCGTTGATCGCCACCAGCGGCCCGGGGTGCGGCGGGATCAGGCCGTGCAGGATCGACAGGCCGGCCAGCGCCGGGATGCCCACGCGCAGGATCGAGCCGCCGGTGCGCTTCCAGACCAGGTAGATGATCGGGACCATCAGGACCAGGCCGACCTCGAAGAACATCGGGATGCCGACGACCATCGCGGCCACCACCATCGCCCACGGCGCGCGCTTCTCGCCGACCCGGTCGACGATCGCGCCGACCAGCCGGTCGGCGCCGCCGGAGTCGACCAGCATCTTGCCGAGCATGGCGCCCAGGGCCACGATCACGCCGACGTTGCCCAGGACGCCGCCGACGCCGGTCTCGGTGGTCGACAGGAGCTTGTCGACCGGGATGCCGCCGGCGATGCCGACGAACAGGCCGCCGATGAGCAGGGCGAGGAAGGGGTGGATCTTCGTCACCGCGGTCATCAGGACGACCAGGGCGATGCCGGCCAGGGCGACGAGGATCAGGCGGGTGTCGTGGCCGGTCCAGGCGGTGGATTTGGCGGTTTTGGCGGCGGCTTCGGCGAGGGCCGGGTGGGCCGCTATCGCTGCGATCATGCGCCGGCCTCCTTGTCGGCGTTGCCGGCGGTGTCGGCCGTGTTGGCCGTGGCGACCGTGTCGGCGTTGCCAGCCGCGGTGTCGTGGTGCGCTGCGCCGGGCTCGTCATGCGCGGCTTCGTCCCGGTCGTGCTCGGCCTCGACGGCTTCCAGCTTCTCGGCACGGATCAGGCGCTCGGCGACGGTCAGCGGCGAGTCGTGGTCGTCGACCTTGACGCGCACCGGGTGCTCGTCGTCGGCCGGCGGCTCCAGGTCCCCGAACTGCGAGTCGAGGAGCTCCGGCGGGAAGAAGTGGCCGTTGCGCGCGGTGAGCCGCCGGGCCACGGTCTCGCGGTCGGCGTCCAGGTAGATCAGGCGCACCTGCGGACGCCCGGCCAGCAGCCGGTCGCGGTAGACGCGCTTGAGCGCGGAGGAGGTGACGACGCCGGGCCGCCCGCGGGCCGTGGTCTCGTCGATCCAGCGCCCGATGTTGTCCAGCCAGGGCCACCGGTCCTCGTCGGTCAGCGGATGCCCGGCGGACATCTTGGCGATGTTGGCGGCCGGATGGAAGGCGTCCGCCTCGGCGTACTCCCAGCCCAGCCGGCCGGCGAGCAGCGAGCCGATGGTGGTCTTCCCGCTGCCGGAGACCCCGGTGATGAGCAGGATGGGCGGTAGCGCGCCCGGCACGGCGGGCAATGCTGCGGGCGATGCGGCATTCACGGTTCAGTCTCCTTTGACCCCGTACGCGACACCTCGTGACGCGCCACGCGTCACGGTAGGCCAAAAAGTATGACGATTGAAGAGGTGGTGACTATTCCGTAATACGAAACGACTCGCGCCGGGGCGCTGAACCGGCGATGGTGGCGCGATGATGGTCTCGGACTCACCCGCACAGGACCTGGCAACGGGAGGAACGGCATGCCGGAGTTGGGCAAAGGACTGGCCGGCAAGGTCGCGGACGACCTCGGCCACGCCATCGCCGGCGGCCGCCACAACCCCGGCGACGTGCTCCGCACCGACGACCTCGCGGAGCGCTTCGGCGTCAGCCGCACGGTGGTGCGCGAGGCGGTCCAGGCCCTGCAGTCGAAGCGCCTGCTGCGCAGCTCCCCGCGTGTGGGACTGACGGTACGGCCGGTGCGGGAATGGCACCTGTACGACCCGGACGTGATCCGCTGGCGCCTGGCCGGAACGGAGCGCGCGACGGTGCTCGACGAACTGACGGAACTGCGCGGCGCGGTGGAGCCGGCGGCTGCGGCCGCGGCCGCTCGGCAGGCGGACCGGGCGAAGCGCACGAGCCTGCTGGAGAGCTCGGCGCGGATGCGCGCGGCGGCGGCGGTGGGGGACCGGACGTCGTTCCTGGAGGCGGACGTCGACTTTCACCGGCTGGTGCTGGGCATGTGCGGCAACCCGCTGTTCGCGCAGCTGGCGCCGGTGACGGAGGAGCTGCTGCGCGGGCGCGCGGCGCTGAAGCTGCTGCCGACCGCGCCGGATCCCGCCGACGCGGACCGGCACGACGCGGTGGCGGTGGCGGTCGCGGCGGGGGACCCGGGGCGGGCGGAGGTGGCTATGCGGGCTGTGGTGGCGGAGTCGTTGGAGGACATTCATATGCGGTTGGCGGGGCGGCGGGGGGAGTGAGCGCGGCGAGGTTTCGGGCGCGTCGGCGAGAGTGGTCGGGCGCGGCGGCGGGTTGCGGCTGCCGCAGTTTCGGTTGTGCTGACAGCGTTTCAGTGACTGGCGCAGAAGCCGGGCGCCGCCGTGCTAATAACAGGCCCGACTTCTACGGCCCGGCCGCCATCGGTACGACTGATGAGAGCCCTGATTTCCATGCCCGGCGCCCGCTCGGCCGGAAGTTCGGCGAGCTACGGTAGATCTTGTGTCAGAGACAGATCGCGTGCCTGAGAAAGATCTTGTGTCGGAAACGGATCTTGTGCCGGAAACAGATCGCGCGGCCACGGCCGAGGAGACCTCCGACGTCCGCCGCTTCTGGCAGGCGCTGGGCCTGCCGGGCCTGATCGACGTCCACACCCACTTCATGCCGCACCGCCTCCTGGACCGCATCCGGGCCTACTTCGACGCCGCCGGGCCGCTGATCGGCCGCGAATGGCCGATCCGCTACCGCCAGGACGAGGAGCAGCGGCTGGAGATCCTGCGCGGCTTCGGCCTCCTCGCCTTCACCTCGCTGGCCTATCCGCACAAGCCGGGCATGGCCGAGAGTCTGAACGCCTGGACCGCCGATTTCGCCGCCCGCACCCCCGACTGCCTGCACAGCGCCACGTTCTTCCCCGAGCCGGAGGCCGCCGCCTACGTCCCGGCGGCGATCGAGGCCGGGGCCCGCGTCTTCAAGGCGCACATCCAGGTCGGCGACTACGATCCCGCCGATCCGCTGCTGGATCCGGTGTGGGGGGCGCTGGCGGAGGCCGGAGTGCCGGTGATCGCGCACTGCGGTTCGGGGCCGGTCGCGACCCGCTTCACGGGCCCGGCGGCGATGGCGCCGGTGCTGGCCGCGCACCCGACGCTGCGGCTGATCGTGGCGCACTTCGGGATGCCCGAGTACGTCGAGTTCCTCGACCTGGCCGAGCGGTATGACGGCGTGCTGTTCGACACCACGATGGCGTTCACGGACTTCTTCGGGCGCGTCGAGCTGTCGGACCGGGACCGGAAGCGGATCGCAGAGTTCGAAGACCGGATCCTGTTCGGGAGCGACTTCCCGAACATCCCCTACTCCTACACACAGGCGCTGGAAGCCTTGTCCCGCCTCGATTTCGGGGACGACTGGCTCCGCGCCGTGTGCCACGGGAACGCGGCGCGGATCTTCGGGGTGTGACGCCGGACTTCAGCGCTTGGGCCCTCGGTCGTCAGCCTTCGTGGCGGCGGCCGGTCACGTCCCACAGGTGGTGGATCGGGTCGTGGACGAAGTAGCGGGCCAGCGACTCGATCGTGAAGTCGGAGCCGTCGCCGCGGTGGCCGGTGCGCTGCCACTCGTCTTCGGGCACTGATTCGAACTTCGCGGCGATCGTGTCGGTGGTGTCTACGAGTGCTGCGATGACGGTGTCAGGGTCCTGTTCGCCGTACTTGTCGTCCACCGCCGTGGCGTCCTGGTCCCAGTTCGCGTACTGCGGGTCGTCCTGCTCGACCATCAGCTCGACGCGGCGCAGGTAGACCTGGTTGCAGTCGCGGACGTGGCAGGCGTACTCCAGCGGCGACCACTTGGCCGGCTCCGGGCGCGTGCGGACGTGCGCGGCGCCGTGCTCGGCGAAGTAGGCGCGCCAGGCTTCGGCGTTGGCGCGCAGCAGGGCCGGGATCTGCTCGCGGGCGACGGCGCCGGCCGCGAAGCCGCACTCCGGGCAGGGGCGCTGGAGGACCCACGTCCAGTTCTTGGTGTCCGGTGTGATCGTCATGGCGTCACCCTAGCGGCGGGGGTGCGGTCGGTAGAGTGCGTTCCATGCCGCAGACAAGCTCACGCCGGGTATGGGTGCCTTACGGACAGTCCGCGAAGGAGGTGCCCGAGGGGCTGGTGGCCGACGTGTTCACCGGCCGGGACCTCGACGCGCCGGGCGGGGTGCCGGAGTCGATCGACGAGGTCGAGTTCTTCGTGCTGCCGTACATGTTCGTCAACGCGCACCCGGAGTTCATGGGGCGGATGCCGCGGTTGAAGGTGGCGCAGACGCTGACGGCCGGGTACGAGAACGTGCTGCCGTACGTGCCCGACGGCGTCACGCTGTGCAACGCCCGCGGACTCCACGACGCCTCGACGGCGGAGCTGGCGGTGACGCTGACCCTGTCGGCGCTGCGGGGCATCCCGCGCTACGTGCGGCATGCGGAGCGCGGCGAGTGGCAGCCGACGTACAAGGCCGACATCGACGCGGTCGACGACGCGCTGGCCGACAAGACGGTCCTGATCCTCGGCTATGGCTCCATCGGCTCCGCGATCGAGCGCCGCCTGGCCGGCTTCGAGGTCGAAGTGCTGCGCGTGGCACGGACGGCGCGCGAAGGCGTGCACGCCTTCACGGAGATCGACGCACTGCTGCCGCAGGCGGACGTGGTGATCGTGATGGTGCCGGCGACGGACGAGACGCGCGGCATGGTCGACGCGCGCTTCCTGGCCCGGATGAAGGACGGCGCGCTGCTGGTGAACGTGGCGCGCGGCGTGGTGGTGCGCACCGACGCGCTGATGGCGGAGTGCGCCTCGGGGCGACTGCGCGCGGCGATGGACGTCACGGACCCGGAGCCCCTGCCCCCGGACCACCCCCTGTGGCAGACGCCGAACGTGCTGATCACGCCGCACGTGGGGGGCGCTACGACGGCGTTTCTGCCGCGGGCGTTGCGAATGATCGATGCGCAGCTACGGCGGTTCGCGGCGGGGGAGGAGTTGGCGAATGTGGTGCGGGCGGGGTGAGGGGCGGTTGGTGGTGACGTCGGGGTGCGGGCGGCCGGCTTGGGGTTGAGGTGGGTGGCTGCGGTTTGGTGGGCGCGGGCGGGTGGGTCGGGTTTTTGCGGCGGCGGGCGCGGCAGGCCTGCGGTTAGCCGGGCTGGGGTTCGCGGCAGTGGTGGCGGGTTCGCGGGCGGCCGACGGCGGCGGCGGGTGTGCGGGGCGGCGAGGCCGGGTTCGCGGCGGGCGGCGGCGGCCGGCGGCGGGTGTGCTGGGTGGCTGGGCTGAGGTTCGCGGCGGGCGGCGACGGCCGCCGGCGGTGGCGGCGGGTACGCGGGGCGGCGCGGCTGCGGTCTGGTGGGCGCGGGCGGTTTGGGGGGGTCGGGTTTTTGCGGCGGAGGGTGCGGCGGGTGTGCGGGGCTGGGGTTCGCGGCAGCGGTGGCGGTCGCGCGGGCGGCCGTGCTGAGTTCGGGGCGGCGTCTGCGGCGGCGGGTGTGTGGGGTGGCGAGGCCGGGTTCGCGGCGGCGGTGGCGGCGGTCGATCTGGGGCTAGGTCCGGTTGCCCACGCTCAGACCGCAGCCCGGGCGACCAAAGCCGAGCCGCCGCGGCTGAGATCTTGGACCTCGGTGGCTTCGTGCAAACCGCCGGCCGCCGAAGGGCCGCGAGCTGCGACTCGGGGCGGCGCGCGGTCGTGTCCACCGGCACCGGCGGCCGCCAGCGGACCTTGCGCTGCGCATCCGAACTGCGTCCCCCCGCGAGGTCATCAAACCTTAGGCGAAGCCGTAAAAATCGCCTGTGAACCGCAAACTGGCCGCAGCGCCACGCCCACGTTCGGCCCAACTTCGCGGCGGATTTCGGGCCTGGGCGTTGACGGTGGAGCGCGCGCCGCCGATCCTGAAGTGGATCCGGTGGCGCGCGCTCCTTATTTGAGGTGGTCAGCCCCCTTGGTAGGGCGGGGCCCTACACACTGGAGCTCTGCGTACTGGGGACCTGGGCGCTAAGCGCTAGGCATTCAGCGCCAGCAACGTCCTACGCCCCCTCGCGTGAAGATCCGACCAGCTCCACCGGCCGGCCCGCGCCGCTGTCGGTGCCGATGTCCTCGCCCGCGTCCTCGCTCACGCCGAACCGTTCGTGCACCCACCGCAGCGGGCCCGGGGCCCACCAGGCGCTGCGTCCCAGGATGCGCATGGCGGCGGGGACCAGGATGCCGCGGATCAGGAGGGCGTCGATCAGGATTGCGATGCCGCAGCCCAGGCCGAAGAACTGCAGGAAGCTCACTGATGCCGTTCCGAAGGCGAAGAAGCTCACCGCGAGCAGGCCTGCCGCCGTCGAGACGATGCGGCCGGTTCGGGCCAGGCCCTCGCTCACCGAGTGGTGCAGGTCCGCGCCTTGGGCGTGGAGTTCCTTGATGCGGCTCGTGAGGAAGACCTCGTAGTCCATCGACAGTCCGAAGGCGATGCAGAACAACAGCACTGTCATCGCCGTGTCCATCGGACGTGGTGTGAAGCCCAGCAGTCCGGACAGGTGTCCCTGCTGGAAGACCCACACCATCGTTCCGATCGACGCCGACAGTCCCAGTGTGTTCAGCACCAGTGCCCGCAGCGGCTGGGTGACGCTGCCGGTGAACAGGAACAGCACGATGAACGTCGTCAGCACCACCCACGCGATCGCGTACGGCAGCCGCGCCGTGATCCCGTGCTCGGAGTCGATCAGCCGTGCCGTCTCGCCGCCGATCAGGGTCGACGTGCCCGCCGGGCCCGGGATCGCGCGGGCGTCCCGGACCAGCTGCTCCGCCGCGGCCGAGTGGCCGTCCGAGGAGGTGAACACCGTCAGTTCCTGGGCGGTCTTCGCCGCCATGCCGGCGTCGGACGGGTTCATGCCCAGCGACGCGCCGTGGGCGTACGAGCCCGCGCTGCTGTCCACGCGGACCGCGCCCGGCAGGGTCGAGAGCTTCGCCGCGTACGTGCTCACCGAAGCGGTGTCGGCCGGGCCCGTCGTGACGATCTGGACCGCCGTCGCCTGGTTGCCCTGGAAGTCGTTGTGCAGGGCGTCCGCGGCCTGGCGCGCCGGGGCGCTGGTCGGCAGCACCGTTTCGTCGGGGGTGCCGAAGGACGCCCCCAAGAGCGGCGTGGCCAGGAACGCCAGGACCGCCACCACCGGCAGCGCCATCAGGGCGGGGCGCTTCATCACGAGCGAGGCCAGGCGGCCCCACGCCGGTGCCGCCGAGCCCTGCTGCGCACCTCGTGCCCAGGGCAGCCGGCCGGCGTTGACGCGGGTGCCGAGGACCGCCAGCAGCGCCGGCATGATGATCAGGGCGCTGGCGGCTGCGATCGCGACCACGCCGATGCCGGCGTAGGCGAACGAGCGCAGGAAGTAGAGCGGGAACACCAGGAGTGCGGCCAGGGCGGCGGCGACCGTCAGGGCCGAGAAGGCGATGGTGCGGCCGGCTGTGCGCATCGTTCCGAGCACCGCGTCCTGGACGCTTGTGCCCTGCGACAGGTACTCGCGGAAGCGGGCGACCATCAGCAGCGCGTAGTCGATGCCCAGGCCCAGGCCCAGGGCGGTGGTGATGTTGATCGCGAAGACCGAGACGTCCGTGAGGCGGCCCAGGATCGCCAGTTCGGCGAAGGTGCCCAGGATCGCGACCAGGCCGATGGCCAGCGGCAGGAGTGCGGCCACCAGGCTGCCGAAGGCCAGGACCAGCAGGATGAGGGTCAGCGGGACGGCGATCGACTCCGCGACCGCCAGGTCCTTGGTGACCTGGTCGGTGACGTTGTGGTTCACCGCCGCGTCGCCGCCGGCCTGGACCGTCACCGCCGCGTTGTCCTTGACGTAGGCGCCGAGCAGGCGGTTCGTGGTCGTGCCGACCTGGTTGTCGTCGCCCAGGACGCGGACCAGGACCATCGCCTCGTGGCCGTCCGTGGAGCGCAGGCCCGGGCTGTGGTTGGCGAAGTACGACACGACGTTGCTCACGCCGTGGTCCGTCGACAGCTGCTGGGTCAGCGTCTGGCCGGCCTGCGCCGCGGCGCCGCTGTCGACGTCGCCGGTGCGGGCGCCGACCACCAGGACCAGGTTCGGCTGGCCGCCGAACTGGGCGTCGATCGCTTCCTGGGACCGCCAGGACTGGGAGCTGGTGTCGTCGAAGCCGCCGGACTTCAGCACGCCGAACGCGCCGATGCCGACCACGACCATGGCCACCAGCAGTATCGATGCTGCCGTCAGGACGGCTTTGGGCCGCCCTACCGCGAGTCTGCCGATTCTTCCGAGCATGGTTGTACAGACCCCCTCCGGGTCGGGCGTCGCGTCAAGTTGACGCCGTTAACATCGAGCATGCCGGTCATTGTTAACGGTGTCAACATGAGGCACGATGAACAGGTGACCACGTCGAAGACCACCCCCCGGACCCGCTACCACCACGGCGACCTGCGCAACGCCATGATGGATTCGGCGGTGGAGCTGGCGCGGACCGGCGGGCCGGACGCGGTGGTGCTGCGCGAGGTGGCGCGGCGGGTCGGGGTGTCGGCGACCGCGGCTTACCGGCATTTCTCCGATGCCGAGGCGCTGCTGGACGAGGTGAAGCGCAGCGCGCTGGAGGTGCTGGCCGAGGCGATGACGGCGGCGGTGGCGCGGGTCCCGGCCGACGGCGATCCCGGAGAGGTCGCGGTGGCCCGGCTACGCGCGGTGGCGCACGCTTACATCGACTTCGCGATCGAGCAGGCCGGGCTGTTCATGACGGCCTTCTGCCGGACGAACACCGTGCCCGGGCACGTTTACGGCGGCGAGCCGTATTCCGAGACCAGTGCCTTCCAGGGGCTGGGGTTGCTGCTCGACGACCTGGTCGCGACCGGGCGGATGCCCGCCGACCGCCGGCCCGGCGCCGACATCGCGGCCTGGTCGATGGTGCACGGGTTCGCGCTGCTGCTGGTCGACGGGCCGCTGGAGCGGCACCTGTCGGCCGAGGAGCAGGATTTCGCCCGGCGGCGGACGATCGATGTGATTGTCCGAGGGCTGACGGACGGCGAATAGGCGGTGGGAGGGAAAACCCCGAACAGTCCGTCGCGTATAGGACGGTCTGCCCATATCAGCGATCATATCTAAGGACTCATAGGGTCTGGCGGGTTCTGATGCGGTTGGAGATCACCCAATTGGCGGCCTGTGCTCAGGCCGCCGGGGAGCTTAGAGTGCAAGAGCACTAAGACAACTGGTGCCGCGCCCCGAGCGTGCGGCAGAATAAAGGCCGCTGACATGGGGCTCCACGAGTTGTGGTGCGGGCAAGGCCGCTGGGGAAGGCGAACCTCGCCGCAGCACAGCCAGGAGGTCCCGATGACGGCACAGTCGGCAAACAAGACAGTGACAAGCGGAGTCCTCTACATCCACTCCGCTCCACGCGCGCTCTGCCCGCACATCGAGTGGGCGGTGGCGAGCGTACTCGGCGTGCGCGTCAGCCTCGACTGGACGCACCAGCCCGCCGAACCGCACATGTGGCGGGCCGAGCTGTCCTGGCGCGGACAGGCCGGGACCGCCGCGAGCATCACCTCGCAGCTGCGGGGCTGGCAGCAGCTGCGCTTCGAGGCCACCGAGGACCCGTCGGACGGGACCGAGGGGGAGCGCTACTCCTCCACGCCCGCGCTCGGCGTGTACCGGGCCGCTACCGGCATGCACGGCGACATCGTCATCGCCGAGGACCGGCTGCGCGCCGCCCTGGCCCGGGCCCACCGTGGCGAGTCCACGCTGGAGCGCGAGGTCGAGGCGCTGCTCGGCAAGCCCTGGGACGACGAGCTGGAGCCGTTCCGGTACGCGGGTGAGGGGGCGCCGGTGCGGTGGTTGCATCAGGTCGGGTGATGCCCGCCGGGCGGTGCCCCGGATGCCGGACAACGACGCCGGACCATGACGCCGGATCATGGCGCCGTTCACCCTCACGGGTGGTCTTCGGCGACCGGTATTTGAGCTGGCTGATGATCGGCTCGGCGCCGGAAGCGCCATGATCAGCTGAACCGCGCCGTCCGTGCGTCCACCTCGTCGCCGTACTTCGTGGTCAGCGGCCGGTACAGCTCCGGCCGCCGGGCCCGCAGCCAGCGCCGGCCGGTGGCGGTCGGCACCAGGTCCAGGTCGAGGTCGGCGGCGACCATGTCGTCGGCCGCGGCCCCGGACTCGGCGAGGATCCGGCCGTAGGGGTCGATGATCATCGCGTTGCCGGTGCGGACCTCGTCGTCGTCCCGGCCCACGCCGTTGCTGAAGACCACGAACAGGCCGTTGTCGTGGGCCCGGGACGGCAGCCAGCGCAGCAGCCACTCCCGGCCGTTCGGGCCGCGGAAGGCGTCCCGGACGGCCGCCGGGTCGGTGTGCCGGTTCTCCCAGACGCTCACCGGGATCGGCTTCATCCCGTGCGGGCTCACCGAGTTGGTGCCGCCGGTCTGGTGCGGGGCCAGCAGCACCTCGGCGCCGAGCAGCGCGGTGGCGCGGACGTTCTCGACGAGGTTGTTGTCGTAGCAGATCAGCACCCCGACCCGGACGCCCCACGGCGTGTCGAACACCGTGTAGCGGCTGCCGGAGGAGATCGCCTCGTGTTCGAAGGCGTGCAGCTTGCGGTGGAGGTGCACTGTGCCGTCGGGCAGACAGACGGCGTAGGCGTTGAACAGCCAGCCGTCGCGCTCGGTGAGCAGCCCGAAGCCGATGCCGAGGCGCAGCTCGGCGGCCAGGGCGCGGACCCGGGCGATGCTCGGGCCGTCGTCGGGCTCGGCGACGGCGTGCAGATAACCGGCGTCGCGCTTGGTCAGGTGCCAGTATCCGAGCAGGCACATCTCCGGGAACGCGACCAGCTGCACGCCGTCGGCCGCGGCGGCGCGGGCGAAGTGCTCGACCCGGGCCAGGTTGTCCTCCTTGGCGCCCGGGCTCGGTTCGAACTGGACTGTCGCGGCGCGAAGCATCATGCGTCTATGCAAGCTCCGCCGCCTTCGATGAGTCCAATGAATGTCGCGAGGCTGTCGATAAACTGCGGGAATGGAAGACCGGCTGGTGCGGGCATTCGTCGCGGTCGCCGACCACGGCACGTTCGGCGCGGCGGCGAAGGCCCTGGCCGTGACCCAGCCGGCGCTGACCAAGCAGATCCAGGCGCTGGAGGCGCGGATCGGCGGGGCGGTGTTCCGGCGCGGACGCCTCGGCGCCCGCCTGACCCCGCTCGGCCGCACCCTGCTGCCCGACGCCCGGGAGGCCCTGGACCGGCTCGACGGCTTCGAACTGCGGGCCAGACGGCTGACGGCCGGCGGCGCGGGCCGGCTGGCGCTGGCGTTCGGGCTGTCGACGATCGACTTCGCGCCGCGCGCGGTCGCCGAGTTCCGGCGCCGGCACCCCGACGTCGGCGTCACGCTCGACGACATGGCCTCGGCGGTGCAGCTGGAGCGGCTGCGGCGGGGGCAGTTGGACGCCGGGTTCGCGCGGCTGCCGGTGGACCCGGACCTGTCCGTGCTCGAACTCGGCGTCGACCGGCTGACGCTGGCGGTCCCGGGGAACGTCGACACCGGGCCCGGCGTGCGGGAGCTGATCCGCCGGCACGGGATGGTGGCGCTGGTGCAGACCCGGGGGCCGGGGTTCGTCGACCAGGTGAAGCGCTATCTGGCCGCCGAGGGGATCAAACCGCGGGTATTGCAGCGCGCGAACGATCTGCAGACGGTGATGGCGCTGGTCGCGGCGGGTGTCGGGGTGGCGCTGGTGTCGGCGCGGGCGCCGGTGGTGATCGCGCCGGAGCGGATCCGGTGGGTGCCGATCGATCACGAGGCGGCGCGGTGGCGGGTCGGGCTGGTGTGGGGCGGGGGCGAGGTCGCGCCGGCGTTGGCGGCGTTCCTGGAGGTCACGCGGGAGTTGGCGGCCGGCGGGTGGTGATCGGGGATCAGGTCTCGGCGATCGAAGCGATGAAGCGATCGGAGCGATCGAAGCCTGATGCTCGGCGCCGAACGAGCTAACGCCCCTGCACGACCCGGTCGCCGAGCTCGGTCCGCCGGTACCGGATCTCGTGCCGGTGCCGCTCCCCGACGACCATCCCAGCCTCCCGCAGGACCGTGAGGTGCTCCGAGACCGTCCCGAGCGCCAACGCGTGCCGGTGCGCCAGCAGGCTGGTCGAGGTCGGCTCCTCCAGCCCGGTGAGCAGGTGCGCGCGGGTGCGGCCGACGAGCTTGGCCAGGGCGGCGGCGGACGTCCCGCGGCGAGGTTCGAAGGCGTTGCCCAGGCCGCGCGCCGGGTAGACGAGGGTCGGCTGCCAGGGCGCGTCGGTGATGACGACGACCTCGTCCCACTTGAAGACGGTCGGCATCAGGATCAGGCCCCGGCCGTCGAGGTCGTGGTGCTCGTCGCCGCCGGGGTCGCGGATCAGGGTGTCGCCGGTCCAGTGCACGGTCGGGTGCAGGCCGGCGAACAGGCCGTCCAGGCCGCCTTCGGCCAGGCGCCGGGACTGGTACGCGACGTCGGCCTCCAGCAGCGCCCGGATCCGCGGCCAGTGCGGGGCGACCAGGGTCTCCCAGGCGCCGCGGATCAGCTGCGTCAGCAGGCTGAGGACCTCGGCGGGCGGGCCGAGCAGCAGCCGGCCGGTCGGGGTGTCGCGGGCGCCGGGGGTGTACCGGAGCGCCAGCTCGATCTCGCGGCGCACCACGGGCTCGGGCGTGGCGGCGATGCGGGTCAGCTCGGCGTCGAAGTCGCCGACCGGGGCGGTCGGGGGCGGGGCGAGGAAGTCCGGGGTGTAGCCGCGGCGCGGTTGCAGCAGGACGATCGGGTCCAGGTCGAGGCCGGGCAGGGCCGGGCGCACGCTCTCCAGCCAGCGGCCGTGCGCGCCGGGGCCCTGCGGGCCGGTCGCGTCGCGGATGGCGGACAGCGTCTCGAAGGCCGGCGAGACGGCGAACCGGCATCGGGCCAGGTCGGCGGGGCCGAAGCCGAGGCTGATGGGCATCTGGTTCCTTCTCCCGGGCGCTGGGTCTATCGGAGGTGTTTCGGTGGTGACCGAAAGAGTATCCATGATCCCGGCGCTTCGGCACGATCGTCCTCGCACCGCCGAACACCCTGACGAAACGGAGAACGATCATGACCGCCGCCCTGAAGGCCGACGTCAACCGCCAGGTCGCCGCGCTGTTCGCGGCCATCGACGACTACTCGGAGGAGGCCTTCATCGCGCAGGTCGACGCACTCGCCGCCGAGCTGCCCGAGGGTGACGCCGACGGCGTCTTCCACCGCGGGAGCGCCCGCGACAGCTGGGGCCACTCCGACCTCGCCGTGCCGCTGTACGCGCAGGCGCTGGAGACCGGGGGCCTGACCGGCGAGAACCGGCGGCGGGCCGTGATCCAGATGTCCAGCTCGCTGCGGAACGTCGGCCGCGTCGACGAAGCGCTGGCCACGCTGCTCAGGGAGAAGGAGACCGGCGGCGAGGACCACCTGTCCGACGCGCTGGACGCCACGATCGCGCTGTGCCTGGCCACGCTCGGCCGGGAGCGCGAAGGGCTGTCGTTGGTGCTGGTCGCGCTGGCCAAGCACCTGCCGCGCTACAACCGGTCGATGGCGAACTATGGCAGGGTCCTGCTTGAGGGCTAGCTTCTACGGCAGGATGACTGCATGTTGATGAAGCGTCATCCCGCGAACCCGATCCTGCGTCGCAACCCCGACCAGCCCTGGGAGGCCGGCTCGGTCCTCAACGGCACGGTCGTGCGGGGCGCGGACGGCGTCGTCCACATGCTGTACCGCGCGACCAACGGGGTCGAGTTCAGCACCGCGGGGCAGTACGTCTCCTCGATCGGGATCGCGGACAGCACCGACGGCGTGCACTTCGTCCGGCGCCCCGAGCCGCTGATCGCCCCGGACCAGCCCTACGAGCACGGCCTGGGTTGCGAGGACCCGCGCGTGGTGTACCTCGACGGCGAGTACTACATCTACTACACGGCCGTCGAGGGCACGCCGCCGGACATCAAGGTGCGCATCGCGCTGGCGACGACGCCGGACCTGCGCGCCGACACCGTCACCAAGCACGGCGTCGTCGGCCCGCAGGGCGCGCCGTCGAAGGCTGCGACGCTGTTCCCGGAGCCGGTCGACGGCAAGTACCTCTGGTTCTTCACCTGGTGCTCTGACACGCCCGGCGCGGCGATCATCCACACCGTCTTCGACGACCTGGACGCGGTCAAGAACCCGCCGCCAGGCCACATCGCCGCCGCGATCGACAACTACGACGACACCGCTGTCCTGATCCCCGGCGACCGCGCGGAGCTGGCGAAGAAGCGGGTCCGCCGCGGCCCGGAACTCGGCGCCCCGCCGATCCGCACTGACGCCGGCTGGCTGTTCTTCTACTGCAACTCCGACAGCGAGGAGGAGCCGGAGTGGCAGATCAGCGTCGCGCTGCTGGACCTGGCCGAGCCGTGGCGGGTGATCGCGCGCACGCCCGCGCCGCTGCTGACCCCGCAGACCGAGGCGGAGCTGACGGGGGTGGTGAACCGGGTGACGTTCCCGTCCGGCGCGCTGGTCATCGACGGGCTGGTGCATTTGTATTACGGCAGCGGGGACCAGGGGATCTGCTTGGCGACGTGCGAGCTCGACGCGCTGCTGGAGCACCTGACGTCGTTCCCGGTGAAGGACGTCGGTCCCTGCGTGGGCTGAGGCTGCTCATCGCGAGAGACGAATCAGCCCCCGACCGGTGCCGGAGCACCACGCCGGGGGCTGAATCGATGAAGACCTACAGCGGAATGTTCCCGTGCTGCCCGCGCACCAGCGCGTCCCCGCCGATCCCGCCGGGCGCTGCGGCGATCGCCGCCGCGATGGCGCCGCGCGACACGCTCGGTTCCACGACCTCGTCGACCACGCCGATCTCGATCGCGCGCTGGACGCCGCCGGAGACCTTCTCGTGCTCGGCCGCCAGTTCCTGCTCCAGCTGCGGGCGGATGTCCTCGGAGACCTCCGCGAGTTTGCGGCGGTGGATGATGCGGACCGCCGCCACCGCGCCCATGACCGCGACTTCGGCGGTCGGCCAGGCGAAGACCTTCGTGGCTCCCAGGGCTCGGGAGTTCATCGCGATGTAGGCGCCGCCGTAGGTCTTGCGGGTCACCAGGGTGACGCGCGGGACCACGCATTCGGCGAAGGCGTGCAGGAGCTTTGCGCCGCGGCGGACCACGCCGTCCCACTCCTGGCCGACGCCCGGCAGGTAGCCGGGGACGTCCACCAGGACGATCAGCGGGACGCCGAACGCGTCGCACATGCGGACGAAGCGCGCCGCCTTCTCCGCCGAGGAGGAGTCCAGGCAGCCGCCGAGGCGCAGCGGGTTGTTGGCGACGACGCCGACCGTGCGGCCGCCGAACCGGCCCAGGGCGGTCACCACGTTCGGGGCCCACTTCGGGTGCAGCTCCACGCCGGCCTTGTCGAACACCGCGTTCACCAGCGGGTGGACGTCGTAGGCGCGCTTCGGAGAGGCCGGGAGCAGGTGCGCCAGGTCGCGGTCCTCGACCGCCGAGACGTCCAGCGTGCCCTGGTCGCCCAGCAGCGCGGCCAGCTTGCGGGCGTTGGCGTACGCCGTGTCGTCGGTGTCGCAGACCACGTGCACCACGCCGGAGCGCCGGCCGTGCGGCTCCGGGCCGCCCAGGCGCAGCGCGTCCACGTCCTCGCCGGTGACCGAGCGGACCACGTCCGGACCGGTGACGAAGATGCGGCCGGCCGGGCCCAGGATCACGATGTCGGTCAGCGCCGGGCCGTAGGCCGCGCCGCCGGCCGCCGGGCCCAGGACCACGGAGATCTGCGGGATCTTGCCGCTGGCGCGGGTCATGGCCGCGAAGACCAGGCCCACCGCGTGCAGCGAGGCCACACCCTCCTGCAGGCGGGCGCCGGAGGAGTGGAAGAGCGCGACGATCGGGCAGCCCTCGGCCAGCGCGCGCTCGTAGGCGGTCAGGATCACCTGGCAGCCGGTGGCGCCCATGGCGCCGGCCTGGATCGTGGCGTCCGAGGCGTAGGCCACGGTGGGACGGCCGTCGATCAGGCCGGCCGCGGCCAGGAAGCCGGAGTCGTCGACCGGGGTCAGCAGCTCCGTGGTGCCGGCGTCGAAGAGCCGCTCCAGGCGCTTGACCGGGTTGCGCGGGTCGTCCTCGCGGGAGGGCTTCGCGGAGGCCGGCGCCGGGATGGCCGGCGCGGCCTTGGTGTCGGTGACAGTCATGTCGGTGCCTTCAGTCCCCTCAGACGGACCGGAAAGCCACGACCACGTTGTGCCCGCCGAACCCGAAGGAGTCGTTCAGCGCCGCGATCTGCCCCTCGGGCAGCGCCCGCGGCTTGTCGCGGACGATGTCCAGGGTGACCTCGGGGTCCAGGGTCTCGATGTTGATCGTCGGCGGGGCCTGGCGGTGGTACAGGGCCAGCACGGTGGCCACCGACTCGATCGCGCCGGTGCCGCCGAGCAGGTGCCCGTGCATCGACTTGGTGGCCGAGACCGCGACGTCCTCGGCGGCCGAGCCCAGGATCTTCCGGAAGGCCATGATCTCGGCGAGGTCGCCGCGCGGGGTGCTGGTGGCGTGCGCGTTCAGGTGCTTGACGTCGTTCGCCGACAGGTCGGCGTCCTCCAGCGCGAAGGCCAGCGCCTCGGCGACGCCGCGGCCGTCCGGCTCGGGCTGGGCGATGTCGTGGGAGTCCGCGGAGAAGCCGACGCCGGCGGCCTCGGCGTAGACCCGGGCGCCGCGCGCGGCGGCGTGCTCGGCCGACTCCAGGACCAGGATGCCGCAGCCCTCGCCGAGCACGAAGCCGTCCCGGCTGACGTCGAAGGGCCGGGAGGCGTGCTGCGGGTCGTCGTTGCGCTTGGACATCGCCATCATGTTGGCGAAGGCCGCGATCGGCAGCGGGTGGATGGCCGCCTCGGTACCGCCGGCCAGCACCACGTCGGCGCGGCCGGAGCGGATCATCTCGATGGCGTGGCCGACGGCCTCGGCGCCGGTGGCGCAGGCCGACACCGGCGCGTGCACGCCGGCGCGGGCGTCGAACTCCAGGCCGACGTAGGCCGCCGGGGAGTTCGGCATGAGCATGGGGACGGTGCGCGGGCCGACCGAGCGCGGGCCCTTGGCGAGCAGGTCGTCGTAGGCGCTCAGCAGTGTGGTGACGCCGCCGATGCCCGAGCCGACCATCACGCCGAGGCGGTTCGGCTCGGCGGACTTGCCCTCGAAGCCGGCGTCCTTCCAGGCCTCGCGGGCCGCGATCACCGCGAACTGCGCCGAGCGGTCCAGCCGGCGCATCTCCACCGGCTTCAGGTGCGCCGACGGCTCCACCGCGACGCGCGCGGCGAACCGGACCGGCAGCTGCTCGGCCCACTCCTCGGTCAGGTTGCGCACCCCGGAGCGTCCGGCCAGCAGACCGTCCCAGAACGAGGCGGCGTCTCCGCCGAGCGGCGTGGTCGCACCGACACCGGTGACGACGACAGACTTGCGAGCAGTCACGAGCCTTACCTTCTATCTGGAAGTTCTACGGGTTCTGCCGGCCGGACGGCCGTAGTGCGGGTCCTGCGTTACGACAGGCCTAGCCGGTGGCTCAGGTCTGGTTCTTCTGGATGTAGCCGACCGCGTCGCCGACCGTGGACAGGTCCTTGACCGCGTCGTCCGGGATCTTCACGGAGAACTTCTCCTCGGCGGCCACGACGACCTCGACCATCGTCAGCGAGTCGACGTCCAGGTCGCCGGTGAACGACTTGTCCATCTGGACGTCGGCGGCGTCGACGCCGGCGACCTCCTCGACGATCTCGGCGAGCTCGGAGAGGATCTCTTCCTGGGTCAGAGCCATTGTGTGGCGCTCCTTCGTTGGTTTTCTGTTGGGTGGATCCGGATCCGCGTGTAGCGCGGGCCCGGGGTGAATCTAACGGCTAACAGCTAGGGGAGCGTAACGACCTGCGCCGCGTACACCAGACCCGCCCCGAAGCCGATGAGCAGGGCCAGGCCGCCGTGCGGCGCGCTGCCCTCGGAGAGCATGCGGTCCATGGCCATCGGGATGGTGGCCGCGGAGTTGTTGCCGTACTCGGCGATGGTGCGCGCGACCGGCACGTGCTCGGGCAGGTCCAGGACCTTCACCAGCCGGTCGGTGATGCGCATGTTGGCCTGGTGCGGGATGAACGCGTCCAGGTCGCCGGAGGTGATGCCGGCCTCGGCCAGCGCCTTCAGCGAGACCTCGGCCATCTGGTAGGAGGCCCAGCGGAAGACCGCCTGGCCCTCCATCTGCAGGAAGGGGCCGCGAACCTCCCCGCCGTCCTCGCCCTCCTCGGGAACGTCGTTCCAGGCGAAGGTCTGGGTGATGGTGCCGTACTTGTCGCCCTCCGAGCCCCACACCACCGGGCCGATCCCGGGGGTGTCGGAGGGGCCTATCACCACCGCGCCGGCGCCGTCGCCGAAGATGAAGGCGGTGCCGCGGTCGTGGATGTCGGTCAGGTCCGAGAGCCGCTCCACGCCGATCACCAGGACGTACTCGGCGCTGCCGGCCTTGACCATGTCCGAGGCCTGAGCCACGCCGTAGGAGAAGCCCGCGCAGCCGGCGGAGATGTCGTAGGCCGCGCCGTTGGTGCCCAGCCGGTCGGCGACCAGGCAGGCCAGCGCCGGGGTCTGGTGGAAGTGCGAGACCGTGGAGACGATGATCGCGCCGAGCTGGTCCCCGCCGATCCCGGCGGCGGCCAGGGCCTTGCCGGCCGCCTCGACCGACATCTCCAGGACGGTCTCCTCCGGCGTGGCCCAGCGGCGCTCGGTGATGCCCGAGCGCGTCCGGATCCACTCGTCGGAGGAGTCGATCCAGGTGATCACCTCGTCGTTGGTGACGACCCGGCTGGGGACGTAGCTGCCGACACCCATGATGCGGGTGTGCGCCGCGCCCTGCTTCTCCCTGATGGTTGCCATGATCGGATCCCCTTTACCGAGTGTCGGGCCGGCTAGACGTACGAGCCGGTCGGGTGGACGCGCAGCAGCGGCTGCCCCGGCGCGACCGGGTCCCCGTCTTCCACGAGCCACTCGAGGATCTCGCCCTCGTGTCGCACCGTGATCTCGTGCTCGTCACCGCGGGCGGCGACGGTCGCCACCGCGGTGTCCCGCTCCAGCTTGTCGCCGGCCTGGAAGGCGCCCCTGCGCACCGTCCCGCCGTGCGGGGCGATGACCAGACGCCAGGTCGGGGCGGTGTCCAGCGAGTCCGCTCCGGCCGACTCGCCGTGCTTGGCGACGAAGGCGCGCGCGGCGTCCAGGTCGTCCGGCGTCTTCAGCGCGAAGGTCTCCACACCCTTCAGCGCGCGCTTGGCCAGACCCGTGAGGGTCCCGGCCGGCGGCACCTCGAGGATGCCGGTTACCCCGAGTTCGCCGAAGGTATCCATGCACAGGTCCCAGCGGACCGGGTTGGAGACCTGGGCGACCAGGCGGCGCAGGACCTCGCGGCCGTCGTGCACGACCGCGCCGTCGGCGTTGGACACCAGCCGGGTGCGCGGGTCGCGCGTGGTGATGCCCTTGGCCAGCCGGGAGAGTTGCTCCACGGCCGAGCCCATGTGCTGGGTGTGGAACGCGCCGGCCACGCTCAGCGGACGCAGCCGGGCCCCGTCGGGGCCGTCGTCCCCGAACCGCGCCAGGTCCTCCAGCGTGCCGGCGGCCACGATCTGGCCGGCCCCGTTGTTGTTCGCCGGGATCAGGTTGTGCTCGGCGATCTTGGCCAGCACCACCTCGCGGTCGCCGCCGAGCACGGCGGTCATGCCGGTCGGGGTGACCGCGGCGGCCTGCGCCATCAGCCGGCCGCGCTCGCGGACGAACACCATCGCCGCCTCGGCGGTGATCACGCCGGTGCCGGCGGCCGCGGCGATCTCGCCGACGGAGTGCCCGCCGGCCGCGCCGATCCCGCCAACAGCAGAGTAGGCGTCACTGGGGTGCGGGAACAGCGCGAGCATAGAGGCGATGCCGGAGGCGACCAGCAGCGGCTGCGCGATCGCGGTGTCCTTGATGGTCTCGGCGTCGGCTTCGGTCCCGTAGTGCACGAGATCCAGCCCGGCCACGGCGGACCACCAGGTCAGCCGGTCGGCGAAACCTGGGACCTCCAGCCAGGGGGCGAGGAATCCGGGGGACTGGGCACCCTGGCCCGGCGCGACGAGTACTAGCACGTGATTCACTCTCGTTCGTCAACCGCGAGATTGCCTTTAGCGGGGCGGACGAAGATCATGGTCTGGATCTTGGAGGGTTCCTACAAAGCGTTCGACGGTCCAGCCAACCTTCCCAAGGCCAGCGCCATATGGAGGGTGAACGCGGCGCGCGGTTGCGCGGGATTGAGGCCTGTGAGTTCGCTCACCCTTTTGAGCCGGTAGCGCACGGTGTTGGGGTGTACGAACAGCATTCGGGCGGCGCTTTCCAGCGACGCGGCCTGTTCCAGATACGCCGAGACGGTTTCGAGCAACGCCGCGCCCGCGGACTCCAGCGGCCGATAGACCTCAGCCACCAGTTGAGCCTTCGCGGCCTCGTCGCCGGCCAGGGCGCGTTCCGGGAGGAGTTCGGCGGCCAGCACCGGACGCGGCGCGTCGGGCCAGGCGCCGGCCGCGCGCACCGCGGACAGGGCGGCTTGGGCGGAAATGCCCGCAGACAGGAGGTCTTCGACAACCGGGCCGATCACCAGCGGCCCTGGCCCGAACTCGTTGGCCAGCGCGCGGGTCGCGGTCAGCGGATCGTCGGCGCCGCCGATGATCACCACCAGCCGGTCCGACTGCACGCCGGTGAGCACGGTCAGCCGGGCCCGGCGCGCGGCGCGGTGCACGGCGTCGGCGACCAGCGCGGTGTGCTGCCGGACGTTCTCCCGCCCCGCCAGCGGCTCCGGGGTGGTGCCGACCACGACCACCAGGCCCGAGGCGCTGTCCCAGCCCAGGGCCGCGGCGCGGGAGCGGACGGTGTCGTCCAGCACGTCGCCGCGCATCAGCTCGTCGACGACCAGCGCCTCCAGCCGTGCGTCCCACGCTCCGCGCAGCTCCGCGGCCTGCGCGTAGACCTGTGCGGCGGCGAAGGCGATCTCGCGGGAGTAGCGCAGCATGCCCTCGCGCAGCGCGGCCTGCTCGGCCGGGCCCTGCGCGATCTGGCCGATGCCCTCCTCGACCACTTCTATGGTCGTACGGACGAGTTCGACGGTCTGGCGCAGGGTCACCGAGCGGGTCAGCTCGCGCGGGGCGGTGCCGAAGACGTCCGCGCTGATCGCGGTGCGGTCCTGCGGATTGCGGAACCACTCCACGAAGGCCGCGATACCGGCCTGCACGACCAGGCCGATCCAGGAGCGGTTGTCCGGGGGCATGGCCCGGTACCAGGCCAGGCGCTCCTCCATCCGCTGGATCGCCACTCCGGCCAGTGAGCCGATGGACTTCTCCAGACGCCGGACCGCGGCCGCCCGTTGGGCGGGGGTCAGGTCGTCAGTGGTGCCGGTGGTCATCTCCTCATTCTCGCTCACGGAATGGGACGGCCGTGTCCATGTTCACGCACAGTCCTGGACAAGCGGGGATCATCGGCCATGTCCGGGGGTGCGCTGTCGGGTTCGCGTGTGACGCGACGCACAGGGGGTGGGGGATGGCCGCGGGTTGTCCGTCGGTCGTCTGTCGGTCGTCTGCCGGTCGTCTGTGGTCCTTCGTCGTATGCATGACTAGTCGCGGCCGAGTGCGTGGTGAAACGGTCATTCCTCAGCAATCTGGTATACGTGGGCTGTGAAGGACACGCACCACCGCGGCCCCGCGACCGCGATCACCGAGCTCCAGGGCACCGCCGAGCAGGGCCGTCTGGTGCTGGCCGAGGTGCTGGACCGGATCGAGGCGGCGTTCCCGGCCGCGGCGCGGCGGCACCGGCTGGGCCCGGGCGCGTGGCTGGTCCCGCTCGGCGTCGGCGGGGATGGCAGCATGCTGATCGCGATGGCGCCGGCCTGTCGGCCGCGGGACCGGGGGAACGCGCAGCTGGTGCTGTCCGCGACGCTGCTGGGCCGGGCGGAGATCGGCGAGGCGGACGCGGCGAGGGCGCTGGGGTGTCTGGAGGGCGTGCCGTTCACCGAGTTCGAGACCGACGCCTTCGCCGAGCAGCTGCCGCTGCTGGCCGGGCTGGTGGAGCGGGTGACGGACAAGCCGCTCGGGGAGTGCGGGGTGGTGCTGGTCGGGCACCTGCTGTCGGATCTGGTGGTGCAGGCGCAGACGCTGATCGCGCTCGGTGCGCGGCCCGAGGCGATGACGGTGCTGAAGAAGGAGTATCCGCACAAGCTGCGGTCGCGGGTCGAGGCGCACCTGGCCGGGCTCGGCATCGCGGTGCTGCCGGTGTCGGACGCCGAGGCCGCGCTGCGGCTGCACGCGGCGCGGGTGTGCGAGCCGAGCGTGGTGATCGACGACGGCGGGCACGTGCTGCCGACGGTGATGCGGGTCGCGCCGGAGGTGGCGGCGAGTTTTCGGGGGCTGGTCGAGCAGTCGTTGGCGGGTATCGAAGAGCTCGAAGACGCGGCGGGTGCGGTGGTGGCGGTGGATGCGGTGGGCGCGGCGGCTGAGTCCGGGTCGGCGGCTTCAGGCTCGGCTTCGACTTCGGTGCCGGTGCCGGTCTTCAGCGTGGCGCAGAGCGCTGTGAAGCGGGGGGTCGAGGCGCGCTGGATCGCCGAGTCCGTGGTGCGCTCGATCCGGGAACTGGTGCCGGAGAAGAACTTCGACGGCGGGCAGGCGCTGGTCATCGGGTACGGCGTCGTCGGGGAGCAGGTGGCGGCGGTGTTGCGGGGGCAGCGGATGCGGGTCGCCGTGTACGACACCGAGTGGCGCCGGTTGGTCGCCGCGCACGAGGCCGGCTACCTGACGGCCCCGGATCTGTCGGCGCTGTTGGACGGTCATCGGCCGACGCTGATCGTGTGCTCGACCGGCCAGACCGGGCTCGGCGGCGAGGATCTGGACTTCCTGCCGGGCGACTGTTGCGTGGCGAGCGTGTCGGGACGGGCCTCGGAGATCGACCTGCCGGGCCTGATCGAGCGTGCCGAGTCGGTCGAGGAGGTGCCGCGCGTCGGGCTGCGGTACCTGCTGCCGAACGGGCCGGTCACGGTGCTCGCCGACGGTCTGCAGGTGTTCGGGCCGCGCGGCGACCGGGTGCCGGCGCGGCAGTCGGACCTGACGATGGCGGCGGCGGTGTGGGGCGCGTGCATGCTGGCCCGGCCGGCGAGCGGGTTCGCGGCCGGGCACGACGTGGCGCGGACCGACGCCTCGATCGCCGAGAGCGGGCTGGTGGAACGGTATTACCAGCTCTACGGTCCGGATCGCTGAGGTCTGATTCGCCGCGGTTCGGTGTGCCACTGCGCGAGGTAGCCGCCGTCGACGGGCAGCACGGCGCCGGGCTCGTCGCGCAGAGCGAGGACGCGTTCGATGCGGATGGCGACGGCGACGGCGACGGCGACGGCGACGGCGACGGCGACGTCGAGGCGGCCGTGAGCGTCGAGGGCGGCGCCGACCATCGCGCGGACGTCGGTGTTCCGGGTGACGTCGCCGGTGACGAGGCAGACCTCAGCTGCCTTCGAAGGCCGCGCCGGGAGTTTCCCGGTCCCGGCGCGACCTTTCGGCGGTTTGTCAGTGTGCTGCGAGCGTGTTGATCGCCACGGCTGTGGTCGGGCCGCACACGCCGCGCGGGTCCGCCGTGATGTTGAGCATGTTCTGGACGTACGCGACGGCCTCGGTGGTGCGGGTGTCGTAGACCCCGGTCACCGGGACCCATGTCGGGGTGCCGAGGCGGTCCAGGAGCGTCTGCAGGGTCGAGACGTCCGGGCCGGTGTCGCCGGCCTGCAGTGTGCCCGCGCTGGGGGAGATCTGCGGGGTGCTGCTCGACGCGCTCGGGGTCGGCGTCGGGGTGGGGGTCGGCGTGGTCGTCGGACCGGTCGGCGTCGGGCCGGTCGGGCTCGTCGTCGGCGTGATCGGCGTCGTCGGGCCGGACGGGGTCTGGGGCAGCGTCGAGGTCGGCGTCGTCGGCGTGGTGACCGGGGACGTCGGCGTCGTGGTCGGCGCACCCGGGGTGGTCGGCGTCGTGCTGACCGGGGTGCTCGGCGCGCCCGGCGTGCTCGGCGGCGGGTTCGAGGTCTGGATCGGGCCGTTCGGCGGCAGCCCGGGCCCGGAACCGCCGGGCGAGCTCGGCCCGGACGGCGCCGAGTTCGCCTTGGTCGACGTGCTCGGCGGCGTGACACGGCTGCCGGGCGCGGTCGAGGTCTGCTGACCGCCGTTCGGCGCGGACGGCGCGCCGGAGTTGGAGGCGGTCGCGTCCAGCGGCGAGGTCGCCGGATCGGAGCTGGCCCCGGTGGCGCCGAGGGTCGAGCCGTCGCCGGAGGGGGCGTTGCTCAGGTCGGTGGTGACGGCCGAGCCGTTGTTCCCCGACGCCATGTCCACGCCGGACCCCGGCGCGCCGGAACTCACGGCGTGCACCAGCCCGAGCGCCCCGCCGCTGGCCGCGAGCACCGCGGCGATCGGCACGGCGGCCCGGAACGCGGGACGGCGCGGACCCCGGTGGCGGCCGCCGTTGCTGCGGTCGAAGGGGGGCAGGTCGCCGCCGCCGCCATCACCGCCGCCGTCGCCACCGTAGCCGGACCCGCCGAAGCCGCCGGACGAGGGCAGCAGCGCGGTCTCGTTCACCGGCCGCCGGACCAGATCACGCCCGACGGCGTGGTCGGACAGGCGCGTGACCTCGCCACCGCTCTCGGGCGCACGGCCATCGGCGCCGGCTATTCGGCTCTCGCCGGTCGGCCGGAACCACTCGGCCTCGGCACGGCGCGCGGGCACCGGAGTGCGCAGGTCGCGGGTGAGGCCCTCGGCACGCTGCGCGGCCGGCGCCGCCGACTGCCGCTGGGGCAGGGCGCCCTGGCCGCCGGGAGCCGGAGGCTGCGGCGCGTTCGGGCGGGGCTGGAACGACGGGTGCTGGCCGGTCGGTGCCGCGGGCCGAGACTGGAACGAAGGATGCTGCTGCGGCGGGGCACTCGGGCGCGGCTGGAACGAGGGGTGCTGACCGGTGGGAGCAGCGGGCTGCGGCGCGTTGGGGCGCGGCTGGAGCGAGGGGTGCTGACCGGTGGGAGCAGCGGGCTGCGGCGCGTTGGGGCGCGGTTGGAACGAGGGGTGCTGTCCGGTAGGAGCAGCAGACTGCGGCGCGTTGGGGCGCGGTTGGAACGAGGGGTGCTGTCCGGTAGGAGCAGCAGGCTGCGACGCGCTGGGCCGCGGCTGGAATGAAGGATGCTGTCCGGCGGGCACATTCGACCGAGGCTGGAATGCCTGGAACGAAGGCTGCTGCGGACCGCGCGCCGCCGGCCGGGGCTGGAACGAAGGCTGCTGCCCCGCCCCGCCCTGCGGCATCCCCGGCTGCTGTCCGTGAGCACTCTGCCCGCCATGTCCGGCATGACCACCGTGCGGCGCACCCTGCTGCCCCGCTCCCGGCACCCATGAGGGGTCCGGCACCCGGCGCTGCGTCATCGGCAGGTTCGCGTCGGTGTGCGGTGCGTTGCCCGCATTCCCGGTGCTCCAGTCCTGGTCGGGCATCGAGCGTTTTTCTCTGGGGGCCGGGCGACGGCCGCCGTTCGTCTCCGCCACGCTGAACTCCTCCGTTCGCGGGCCGGAACCGGGTGGCGCCGGCGCCGGCTTCGGTGCGCTCTCGCGGGGATCGGTGCGGGTCGCGGGGTCGCGGCGGAACAAGTCCGCTTCGCGCTGTGACCGCACCGGTATCCGGGGTAAGTCGGGCTCCAAAGGCTGCTGCGGTGCGGACATCTCTGCCTCCGTAACGTCCTTCGTGGCGTGGCGCGACTTTGGGCGATCACCGACGCTATCACTCTGATGTTCGTCGGGGGGTGTGAATCAGGCTATAGGCCGGTACCGGCCTATGCCCGTCCGCTCACGCTCAGTTGCCTAATGAGGATTGCAATGCCTTGTCGGTCGCCGGTCCGTAGGTTCCGTAAGCGTCGGGCGGGCTGCAACCTGGGTTGGCGTCCTGAAAGCTCTGGACCGCGTTCGTCGTGTCGCTGTTCCACGTGCCGGTGACCTTGAGCCACCAGTCGCCGGACTTCTTGAGGTTCTGTTGAAGTTGCGAGACCGCCGGGCCGCTGGAGCCGGGACCGAGGACCGTGAACGTCGGCGAGGGTGAGCTCGGCGGCGGTGCCGCGGCCGTGGTGCTGCTCGGCGGTGTCGACGGCGCGCTGCTCGGCCGCGACGTCATCTGCGAGCTGCTCGGCGACGAAGGGTGCGACGAACTCGACGATTTCGACGGCGACTTCGAACTGTGCGACGTCGACGGTGTGCTCGCGCTCGTCGACTCCGAATTCGAGCCGGTCGGCGATCCGGTCGGCGACGGCGTGCCGGGCGCGGATGTGGCGCTGTCCGACGGCGTCGCGGCCGCGGCGCCGGCCGCGCCGTTCGTCGTGGTCGCCCCGGCCGCCGCGGGCCCCGCCGACGGCTGGCCCGAGCCGCCGCCGAGCACGCTGTACGCCGCCACGCCGACCACCGCCACGCCGGCCAGCAGCGCCCCGATCTTCAGCGCGCGCGGCGGCCGGTTCCCGCCGCGGTGCCGGCCCCAGTCGGTGTCGTCGTGGAAGTGCCCGTGCTCGCCGGGCGCCGCGTTCTCGTGCTCGGGGTAGTGCTCCGGGTAGCCGCCGTGGTCGTCGTAGCCGTCGTAGCCGTCGTCGGCCGGCACGGCCAGGATCGGCATCGTCGTGGTGAGGTCGCTCATCGGCGGATCCGGCTCCGGGTAGGGGGCCGGGGCCGGATTCTGCGGCGGGGCGTTCCGGGCCACCGCGCGCGGCGGCGGCATCGGGGTCGAGAGCAGCCCGGGGACCTGCTGCGGGTCGGCGTCGCGAGGCGGTCGCGGGCTGGGGACGCCCTGGCCCCCCGGGTGCGGGCCGTCGGGGCCGGGACCGTTCTGCCGGCCGCGGCCGTTGGGCTGCTGGCGTCCGTTCGGTTGCTGCTGTCGCCCGTTCGACTGCTGCTGCCGGCCGTTCTGCCGTCCCTGTCCGCCGCCCGGTGCGCCCTGCCGGGGCCGCCCGCCGGAGGAAGCCCGCACGAACGGGCGCACCATCGTCGGGTCGTCCTCGACGAAGTCCTCGGGCGGGCGCGACGACTGGTTCCCAGCGCGGCCGCGTCCAGGCTGCCGCCGTCCGGGTTGTTGCTCCATCGGGTAAGCCCCCAACATCCGTCCGCCAGTGATCGCTTCACAACCGCCCCACCCGCGGTGCCCCGGAGAGTACCAGGAATCTCCGGCGCCGCTCCGGCAATGTGGCGTCCACGCGCGCGTCGCCCACGGCACTCCAGGATGAACCCGGACGTTGAGTAGATTGGACGGCTATCAGCTTCGAAACCATACACAGCCGGAGGTAAGGGTTCGGATGACGGAGACCGCGACTACGAGCCGCGTGCAGCGTTTCCGCGCCCGGATCCCGATGCTGCTGGTCTGGTACTGCCGGATCGTGGCGCTGGCCTCGATCCTGTCCGCGCTCTCGCCGAAGACCAACGAGCGCATCGACCGGCTGCCGGACTACATCCTGTTCAGCCTGGGGTTCCTGCTCGGCGTGCCCTCGATCGGCTTCGGCGTGCTGATGCTGATGCTCGGCGCGGCCGTCCGCCGGCGCAAGCGGATCGCCTGGTGGCTGCTGATGGTGCTGGGCCTGTTCGTCGGCCCGCTGGGCTGGCTGGCGATCAGTGCCCTGCTGTACGACGTCACCTCCGCCGACCTGCAGCCGCTGGCGCCGCTGATCGTCGCCTTCGTGATCCAGGCGCTGTTCATCGGGCTGGTGATCTGGTCCCGCAAGCAGTTCTACGCCGTCTTCGACGCCGCCAACTTCCGGCTGGCGCTGGTCGTGCTCGGCGTGTCGCTGGCGCTGTCGACGGTCCTCGGCGTGACCCTGGTCGCCTGGAACGACGCCAACCCCGCCACCGACCTCGGGGACCAGGCGCTCTACACGCTGAAGGCGGGCATGGCCGGCACCGGCATCTGGTGGTATGACACCGCCGTCGAGGTGCCGCACTGGGTCGACGTCACGGTCAACCTGATCGGCTCCCTGATGATCCTGGCGGTGGCCTGGGCCCTGTTCCAGCCGCGCCGCGGCACCTACCGGCACCTGCCCGAGGACGACGACCGGCTGCGCACCTTGCTGGACAAGTTCGGTGACCAGGACTCCCTGGGCTATTTCAACCTCCGCCGGGACAAGGCGGTGATGTGGTCCCCGACCGGCAAGGCGGCGATCGCCTACCGGCCGGTCGGCGGGGTGTCGCTGGCCTCCGGCGACCCGATCGGGGACGTCGAGGCCTGGCCGGGCGCGATCGAGGCGTGGCTGGCCGAGGCCCGGCAGCACGCCTGGGTGCCGGCCGTGATGGGCGCCTCGGAGGAGGGCGGCAAGGTCCTGACCCGGTTCGGCCTGGACGCCGTCGAACTCGGCGACGAGGCGGTGGTCGAGGTCGACGAGTTCACCCTGGAGGGCCGCGCGATGCGCGTGGTCCGGCAGGCGTACAACCGGGTCGAGCGCGCCGGCTACCGCACCCGCATCCGCCGGCACGCCGAGATCCCGGCCGAGGAGATGGCCCGCCTGGTCCGCCGGGCCGACGACTGGCGCGACGGCAGCGTCGAGCGCGGCTTCTCGATGGCGCTGGGCCGGCTCGGCGACCCGGCCGACGGCCAGTGCGTGATGGTCGAGTGCCTGGACGGCGAGGGGACGCTGCGCGCGCTGCTGTCCTTCGTGCCGTGGGGGACGAAGGGCCTGTCGCTGGACCTGATGCGCCGCGAGCGCGGGACCGAGAACGGCCTGGTCGAGTTCATGGTGATCGACCTGATCAAGGCCGGCCCGGACCACAAGGTCGAGCGGGTCTCGCTGAACTTCGCGATGTTCCGCAGCATCTTCGAGCGGGCCGGGCGGATCGGCGCCGGGCCCTTCCTGCGGCTGGCGCGGGTCGTGCTGTCGGTGTTCTCGCGCTGGTGGCAGCTGGAGTCGCTGTACCGGGCGAACATGAAGTACCGGCCGGTCTGGGAGCCGCGGTACCTGTGCTTCCCGAAGGCCCGGGACCTGGCGCGGATCGCCATCGCGGCGGGGCGGGCCGAGGGGTTCCTGGCGTTCCCGACGCCGCGGTTCCTGCGGCTGCGGCGTGAGCCCGAGCTGGCGGCGGTTCCGGCGGCTCCCGCAACTGCCCCGGAGCTGGAGAAGCCGCTCGGCGACTGAACATTTGAGCGTCGTACATATATACAAGGAGAGCTTTCGCGCGCGAGGGCTGCTGACATCGAAGCTACCGAGTAGTAGCTTTCCGCTGTGCCTCTGACGCTGACCCTGCTGACCTTCGTGGTGGCCTTCGCCGACTGGACCGCCGTCTCCCGGCGTGCCATGGACCCGGCGTCGGCGGGTGCGCGCCGTGCGGAGTACGTCGCCAAGCCGCTGACCATGGTCGCGCTGATCGCCGCGGCCCTGGCCATCGCGCACGCGCAGCACGCTCCGGCCTACCTGGTCGTGACCATGGTCGCGGCCCTGGTCCTGAGCCTGGTCGGTGACGTCTTCCTGATGCTGCCGGAGGACTCCGCGTCGGCCGACCGGAACTTCGTGCTCGGCCTGGGCGCCTTCCTGCTCGCACACGTCGCGTACATAGCCGCCTTCGTCCGCCTGCACGCGCACGCCGGCTACGCGATCTCCTTCGTCATCACCGGCCTAGTCCTGGCCGGCGCGCTGTTCGCGACCGTGGGGCTGCCGATCCGTGCCGCCGCGAAGGACGAAGATCCCGCCCTCGCCGTCCCCGTCCTGGCCTACGTCACGGTCATCTCGCTGATGGTGGTCGCGGCGTGGTGGACCGGCGACCTGCGCATCATCCCCGGCGCGCTGCTGTTCGCCGTCTCCGACGCGATGATCGGCTGGACCCGCTTCGTCCGCAAGGACTGGGAGCTGGACGTCCCGATCATCGTCACCTACCACCTGGCGCAGATCCTGCTGGTGCTCGGCCTGGTCCGCAGGTAGGGCCGATATCTCGGAGGCGGCGCTGGTACCCTTGGGGTATGCGGGCTGTGACGCTGCTTCTTATGTCGCCGCGCTGAAACAGGACGGAGCCGCCACAGGCTCCGGTCAGCGCGGCTCCCCTCCATGCGCGAGGGGCTTTTTCATTTCCAGCACAGACCATCAGACGTATCCCGAGGACTGAGACGACAATGAGCGAGCAGACCGACACACAGCCCAAGCCTGCTAGCGACGAGCCCAAGTTCCGGTACACGGCCTCGGTAGCGGCCGACATCGAGCCGAAGTGGCAGGAGTACTGGGCCGGGCACCACACCTTCGAGGTACCGGACCACCCGGCCGACACCGCGGAGCCCAAGGCCTACATCCTGGACATGTTCCCGTACCCCTCCGGCGCCGGCCTGCACGTCGGCCACCCGCTGGGCTACATCGCCACCGACGTGCTGGGCCGGTACAAGATGATGACCGGCCACAAGGTGCTGCACACGATCGGCTTCGACGCCTTCGGCCTGGCCGCCGAGCAGTACGCGGTCGAGCACGGCATCCACCCGCGGGTCAGCACCGAGGCCAACATCGCCCGGTACAAGGAGCAGATCCACCGCATCGGCTTCGGCCACGACACCCGGCGCGGGGTGTCGACCATCGATGTGTCCTTCTACAAGTGGACCCAGTGGATCTTCCTGCAGATCTTCAACTCCTGGTACGACGACCAGGCCGACAAGGCCCGCCCGATCAGTCTGCTGATCGAGCAGTTCGCCGACGGCGCCCGCCGCACCCCCGACGGCCGCGCCTGGAGCGCGCTGTCGGCGCAGGAGCAGGCGGCGATCATCGACTCCCACCGCCTGGCCTACATCGCCGAGGCCCCGGTGAACTGGTGCCCGGGCCTGGGCACCGTGCTGTCCAACGAGGAGGTCACCGCAGACGGCCGCTCCGAGCGCGGCAACTTCCCGGTGTTCAAGCGCAACCTGCGCCAGTGGATGATGCGCATCACCAAGTACGGCGACCGGCTGCTGGCCGACCTGGACCGACTGGACTGGCCGGAGCCGATCAAGCTGCAGCAGCGGAACTGGATCGGGCGTTCCGAGGGCGCGCGCGTGCACTTCGGGGTGACCGCCGTCGACGGCTCCCAGAAGACCATCGAGATCTTCACGACCCGGCCCGACACGCTGTTCGGCGCCACGTACATGGTGCTGGCGCCGGAGCACGAGCTGGTGGACTCCTTCGTCGCGAAGGAGTGGCCGGCCGGCACCCGCGAGAAGTGGACCGGCGGGCACGCCACCCCGGCTGAGGCCGTCGCCGCCTACCGGGCCGCCGCCGCGGCCAAGAGCGAGGTCGAGCGGCAGACCGAGGGCCGGCAGAAGACCGGCGTGTTCACCGGCACGTTCGCGGTGAACCCGGTCAACGGCGAGGGCGTGCCGGTGTTCATCGCCGACTACGTGCTGATGGGCTACGGCACCGGCGCCATCATGGCGGTGCCCGCGCACGACCAGCGCGACTTCGAGTTCGCGCGGGCCTTCGACCTGCCGATGCAGATCGTGGTGGCGCCGCCGGTCGGATGGCCGGAGGACGTCGCGGACTGGACTGAGGCCTACGACTCCAAGACGGCGCAGATCACCAACTCCGCCAACGACGAGGTGTCGCTGGAGGGGCTGCCGGTCCCGGCGGCGATCCGCGCCATCACCGAGTGGCTGCAGGCCAAGGGGATCGGCGAGGGCACCGTCACCTACCGGCTGCGCGACTGGCTGTTCTCGCGGCAGCGCTACTGGGGCGAGCCGTTCCCGATCGTCTACGCGGTCGACGGCCCGGAGGCCGGGATCGCCCGCGCGCTGCCGGAGTCGATGCTGCCGCTGGAGCTGCCGGAGGTGGAGGACTTCTCGCCGAAGACCTTCGAGGCCGGCGACGTCACCAGTGCCCCGGAGCCGCCGCTGGCGCGCGCCACGGAGTGGGTGAACGTCACCCTGGACCTGGGCGACGGCCCGCGGCAGTACCACCGCGAGACCAACACCATGCCCCAGTGGGCCGGGTCGTGCTGGTACTACCTGCGCTACCTGTCGCCGACCGACGACACCCGCTTCGTCGACGCCGCGGCCGAGAAGTACTGGATGGGGCCGCAGGACGACGAGGACACCGGCGGCGTTGACCTGTACGTCGGCGGCGCCGAGCACGCGGTGCTGCACCTGCTGTACGCGCGCTTCTGGCACAAGGTGCTGTTCGACCTGGACCAGGTGACCAGCGCCGAGCCGTTCCGCAAGCTGTACAACCAGGGCATGATCCAGGGCTCGATCTACCGCGACGCGCGCGGCATCCCGGTCGAGGCCGCGCAGGTCGAGGACGACGGCGAGGGCACCTACACCTTCCACGGCGAGCCGGTCACCCGGGAGTTCGGCAAGATCGGCAAGTCGCTGAAGAACGTCATCTCCCCGGACGACATGATCGACGAGTACAGCGCCGACACCCTGCGCGTCTACGAGATGTCGATGGGCCCGCTGGACATGTCCAAGCCCTGGGACACCCGCGCCTCGATCGGCAGCTTCCGCTTCCTGCAGCGGCTGTGGCGCAACGTGATCGACGAGGAGACCGGCGAGGTCACGGTCGTCGACGCCGAGCCCGACGAGGCGACGCTGCGCGCGGTGCACAAGACCATCGACGGCGCCCGCGCCGACATGGAGGGCATGCGCTTCAACACCGCGATCAGCAAGCTGATCGAGCTGAACAACCACCTGACCCGGCTGCCCGAGGTGCCGCGCCCGGCGGCCGAGGCGCTGGTGGTGCTGACGGCGCCGTTCGCCCCGCACATCGCCGAGGAACTGTGGTCCCGCCTGGGCCACGACGGCTCGGTGGCGCACGCGGTGTACCCGGTCGCGGACCCGGCGTACCTGGTGGACGAGACGGTGACCTGCGTGGTGCAGGTCGCCGGCAAGGTGAAGGACCGCCTGGAGGTGCCCCCGGGCATCGACCAGGACGCGCTGCGCGAGCTGGCGCTGGCCTCGGAGGGCGTGCAGCGGGCGCTGGAGGGGCGCGGGGTGCGCACGGTCATCGTGCGGGCGCCGAAGCTGGTGAATGTGGTGCCCGCGTAGGGTTTTCGGTCTGCGGCTCTGCGGCCCGGTGCTGATCGCTTCGGCGGTCGGCACCGGGCCTTTTGGGCGAGGTCGGCTTGCGCGGCAGCAGCAGCGGCGTCGCCAACAGCAGCGCGCCCGCCAGGCCGAGCCCGAACCGCGGGCTGGTCGCCGACGCGAGCACCCCCCACAGCGCGGTGGCCGTCGCGATGCTGATCTTGTTCGTGATCGACCACGCGGACAGCACCCGCGTGACGTTCGCGCCCCCGGCGTTCTCCAACCGGTGCGTGGCCAGCACCGGGTTGTACACCCCCGACGTGGTGATCAGCCCCGCCTCCATCGCGATCACCAGCAGCAGCCCCGGCAGCCCCGGCCCGACGAACGCCAGCCCGAGCGGCCACACCGCCCGCACCGTCCCGGCGACGCGCAGCACCGCGGGGCGGCCGTAGCGCGCGACCAGCCGCGGGCTCAGGCGCGAGCCGAGCAGGCCGCCGAGGCAGGGGATCGCGAACCCCAGCCCGTACTCGAACGGCGAGAACCCGAGCCGCCCCAGCATCAGCACCGCGAGCAGCGGCGACTGCGCCATGATCAGGGCATTGACAGCGGCGCTGTTGAAGTACAGCGGCCGCAGCGCCGGGTTCGTCAGGATGTGCCGCCAGCCCTCGACGAGGTCGCGGACGCGCAGCCCGGCGGCGCCGTCCCGGGTCGGCGGATCGGCCTCGCCGCCCCCGATCGCGCGGATCCCGAGCGCGGACAACAGATAGCTCACCGCGTCCGCGACCACCGTCACCACCGGCCCGAACAGCCCGATCGCCGCCCCGCCCAGCGGCATCCCCAGGACCGTCGCCGTCCACTGCGTGGACTCGAACCGGCCGTTGGCGACCAGCAGGTCCTCGCGTGCGACCAGCGTGCGCAGATGCGCGCCGGCGGCCGCGGTGAACGTCAGGTCGGCCGCCCCGGTCACGATCGACACCACGAGCAGCTGCGCGAACGTCAGCACCCCGAAGGCGTACGCGAGCGGGATCGACAGCAGCGTGAGGAAGCGCGCCAGATCCATGCCGATCATCACCGGCCGCTTGCGCCGGAACTCCACCCACGGCCCCAGCGGCAGCGCCACCAGCGCGCCGGCCGCCGTCCCGGCCGCCGACAGGGCCGCGACCTCCGCCGGCCCGGAACGCAGCACCCTGATGAGGATCAGCGAGAAGGCGTTGAACGCCAAGAAGGTTCCCAGCGTGCTGACCGCGAACGCCGACCAGAGCCAGTTGAACTGCCGCCCCAGGTCGCGCCGCACCTTGGGTTTCGATCCGTCCGCCATACCCGCACGCTCCCGGGAGTCCACAACCCGCTGCTGACTCCCGGCATCCAATCGGCCCCGATAAGCCCAGGTCAAACAACTAGGAGGACCGCTGAACACAACCTTCGGTTGTGTGGCTAGGCTGGCCCGCCATGGACCTCGAAGCCGTGCGCACCTTTCTCGTGGCCGCCCGGACCGGACGCTTCCAGGACGCCGCGACCGAGCTCGCCGTCACCCAGCAGGCGGCGTCCAAGCGCATCGCCGCCCTGGAGAAGGAACTCGCGGTGCGCCTGTTCACCCGGTCGGCGCGCGGCGCCCAGCTCACCATCGACGGCCAGGCGTTCCTGCCGCATGCCAGAGCCCTGATGCAGGCCGAGGCGAAGGCGCTCGCCTCGGTGCGGCCGGAGCGGCGCGCGCTGCGGGTGGACGTCATCGCCAAGCGCAGCGGGATGTCGGCGCTGCTGCGCGGCTTCCACGAGGCGCGGCCGGAGGTCGAGCTGGACGTCGTCACGCTGGTCGACATCGGCCAGGCGGTGGAGGCGGTGCGCGGCGGGGAGATCGACGCGACGTTCCGGTACGTCGCGGACGTGCGCGCGCTGCCGCCCGGCGTGGAGTCGGCCCGGGTCTTCGACGACCGGCTGGACCTGCTGGTCGGGCCCCGGCATCCGCTGGCCGGTGCGCGGACGGTGACGCCCGCGCAGCTGGCCGGGCACCGGATCTGGATTCCGGGGATCGTGCCGGACGGCGTCGAGTGGTCCGTCTACTACAAGAAGCTGGCGGCGGAGTTCGGGCTCTCCATCGACGGCATAGGGCCGTTCTTCGGCAGCGACCATCTCATGGATGTCATCGCGGACTCGGTGGACGTCGCCTCGCTGGTGGCGGAGAAGCCGCGCCTGGCCTGGCCCGACGGCCACGACCTGCGGCGGATCCCGGTGGTGGACCCGACGCCGGTGTATCCGCACTCGCTGGTCTGGCGCAGTGACAACCCGCATCCGGTGCTGGCGTCGCTGCGGGGGCATCTGGCGGCGGCGGGGTGGCCGGTCGGGGCCGCCGGCTCATGGACGCCCGCGGGGGTTTGAGAATTCAGGCCTCTCACCGCGGCGAGACCACGACCCCCAGCACCCCCGGGCCCACGTGCGCGCCGATGACCGCGCCGACCTCGCACACCGTGACGCCGGTCAGGCCGGGCAGCCGCTCGCGCAGCCGGCCGGCCAGGGCGTCGGCGCGTTCGGCGGCGTCCAGGTGCTGGACGGCGATCTCGACCGAGCCGCCGTCGCCGCCGGCCCGCTCGACGGCGATCTCCTCCAGCCGGGCGATGGCCTTGGCGGAGGTGCGGACCTTCTCCAGCGGCTCGACGCGGCCGTCGGCCACATGGAGCAACGGCTTCATCGCCAGCGCCGAGCCGAGCAGCGCACGGGCCGAGCCGATGCGGCCGCCGCGGCGCAGGTACTCCAGGGTGTCGACGTAGAAGAAGGCCGAGGCGGTCGCCGAGCGCTTGGCGGCGACCTCGGCGACGGCGTCCAGGTCGTGCTCGCCGTCCCGGCCGGCCTCGGCGGCGGCCAGCACCGCGAAGCCCAGCGCCATGCCGATGGTGCGGCTGTCGAGCACCCGGACCGGGATCGGGGAGTCCTTCGCGGCCAGCTCGGCGGACTCCAGCGTCGCCGACAGCTCGGCCGAGATGTGCAGCGAGACCACACCCTCGGCTCCCCGCACGGCGGCGGCCCGGTACGCGGCGGCGAAGTCCTCCGGCGAGGGCCGCGAGGTGGTGGCGGTCTCGTGCGAACGCAACGCCGCGACCAGCAGCGCCCCGGTCTCCGGATCCGCTTCGCTGTGCGGCGCGCCGCGCACGATCACCTCCAGCGGCACCGCGGTGACGCCGAGATCGAACGCCGTCTCCGCGGGCAGGCAGGCCGTGGAGTCGGTGACGAGCGCGATGCGGGACATACCGCCGAGGTTATCCGGAGGTGGCGTCCGGGCAAATGGGCGGGAGTCGGAACCGGCGCGCGATGCGGCGACCGTCACATAATCACCTGCCACAATCCCGCCGGGCAACCACAATGCGCATCATGAACGACGACAATCTCACGCTCATCAACCCGCCCGGACTCCACCCCACCTCCGGCTACGCGCACGTCACCATCAGCCCCGCCGGCCGCACCGCCCACCTGGCAGGCCTGTGCCCCCTCGACGCCGACGAGAAGGTGGTCGGCCCCGACCTGAACGCCCAGATCGACCAGCTGGTGGCGAACGCCCTCACGATCCTGACCGCCGCCGGCGCCACCCCGGAGCACGTGGTCCGCTCGGTGGTCTACGTGGTCAGCGACCAGAGCAAGGTCCTGGCGGCCGCCTGGGACCGGCTCACGGCCTCGCCTCTGGCGCCCGCGTTCCGGACGGCCAGCACCCTGCTCGGGGTCGCGGCGCTGGGGTACGGCGGGCAACTGGTGGAGGTGGATCTGACGGCGGCGCTGGAGGACTGAGCGGTAGAAGCAACACGCGGCGCGGTCGGCGGCCCGGTCGGCGCACGGCGGCTGCGCCGGAGCCCGATGACGCTGCCGGGCGCGGGCGGCTGGCGCGCCGCGTGGTGATCGGCACAAAGCGAGAGCCCGGCGTGTAAACGCCGGGCTCGGTGTTCCTTGTGTCGGTGTTCTTTCAATCAGCGTTCTTTCAGTCAGCGTCGCGCGGATCGCCTCACCAGGATGAACCCGCCGGCCACCAGCAGCAGCCCCACCGAGGCGGCGCCGGCCAGCATCGGCGTCGACATGCCGGTGAAGGCCAGTCCGTCGTGCTTGGCGCAGCTGCCTGACTTGCCGGTCGGTCCGCAGCATCGGTTGTTGCCCGCCGCCGCGTGGCCCGCGCAGCACGCGCCTGAAGCGGCCGCGTTCCCCGAGCAGCATCCGCCGTCGGCCCCGCTCCCGCTCAAGCACCCGCCGCGCGCCACCGGCACCACCGACCCGACCGGTGCCGTCGGTGCCGGAGGCGCCTTGCCCGGGTCCCCGCTCGCCGGTCCCGGCGGGTCCGCGGGATCCGGCGGGTCCAGCGGGGGCGGGGGCATGAACACCGGCGCTCGCGGCGGTCGTCCGGAGGCCGGGTCCGGTGCCAGCGGTGCGTGCAGGACCGAGGCGGGGGGCGGTGGGGGAGGGGGTGGCATGAAGCCGTCGTAGTGCAGGGGGTCCGTTCGGACCAGGCCGCCTTCGCTGGGGACGTACGCCGACGCGCGGGCCACCAGCGTGCGGTAGCCGACGGCCGCCGTCACCAGCGAGGTGCACTGCAGCGACTGGTTCGGCTCCAGGGACAGGTGCCCGTTCTGGCCGCCCGGGCAGTCCACGCGCAGGGGCCGGGGGTCCAGGTCCTTGAGGCTGATGGTGATGTCACGGAGGTCGGCTTCGCCCGGTGTGTCGGCCAGGGTGATGTGCACCATGTGTTTGGTGCCGGCCAGCAGGCGCTGGTCTTGGCCGTCCATCGTGGCGGTCAGGGTCATCCCCGCGCCGCCGCCGGCGAAGGCCGGCGTGGTGCCGGCCGCCGTCGCGGCCAGCGCCGGGGCCAGGCTGAGCCCGACCGCCAGCAGTAATCGCAAGGTACGCATGCTTCCAGATATGGGGAGCATGGCGTTGCGTTATGTCCGGCGCGCCGTCGGTTCCCACCTATGGCGCATTATGTGACCGGGGGTCCAATGATCGGATCAGTGGAGGTCTGGCCGTTGACCTGGAATGTTCCCCGCGAGGGTGGCGCCACGTGTGTCAATATGCGTATAGCGGGACAATTCCTGGTGGACTAGCCCGTGCGGACCCTGAATCAGGGCTGGAATCGGTACCCCATCCCCGGCTCCGTCAACAAGTGCGCCGGCCGCGACGGCTCTCGCTCCAGCTTCCGCCGCAGCTTCGTGAAGTGGAACCGCAGCAGCGGCGTGTCGTTCTCGTACCCGTGCCCCCACACCTCGGTGAGCAGCTGCCGTGCCGACACCAGCCGCCCGGCGTTCTTCAGCAACACCTCGACGATGCCCCACTCGGTCGGCGTCAGGTGCACGGTCGGCGGCACCGTCTCCGGCGCCTCGGCGATCCGCGTCACGGTGTGCGAGGCCACGTCCACGTCGAAGTCCCCGACCCGCTGCACCGCCGCCTTCGGCGCGTTGCGGTCGGCGTGCCGCCGCGCCACCCGCAGCCGGGCCAGCAGCTCCTCCATCGAGAACGGCTTGGTCAGGTAGTCGTCGGCCCCGGCGTCCAGGGCCTCCACCTTGTCCGAGGCGTCGGCGCGGCCGGAGAGCACCACGATCGGCACCTCCGTCCAGCCCCGCAGCCCCTTGATCACCTCGGCCCCGTCCAGATCGGGCAGCCCCAGGTCGAGCACCACCAGGTCGGGCAGCGTGCGGGCGGCGATGGCCAGCGCGGAGGTGCCGTCGACGGCGGTGACCACCTCGTACTTGCGCGCGGTCAGATTGATCCGCAGCGCGCGCAGCAGCTGCGGTTCGTCGTCGACCACCAGGACCTTGATCATCGAGCGGGCTCCTCAGCACCGGTGGACACGTCCGACAAGGAATCCGAAGCGGATTCCGCCACGGGATCAGACGACCCCTCCGACCCCGTCGGCGCGTCGGACTCCGCACTCTGCGTCGTCCCCGCGGCCGGCAGCGAAACCACCATCGTCATCCCCCCGCCCGGCGTCTCCTCCGGCGTCAGCGTTCCGCCCATCGCCTCCACCAGCCCCCGGGACAATGCCAACCCCAGCCCCACCCCCGTCGTGTTGTCCCGGTCCCCGAGACGCTGGAACGGCGTGAAGATCCGCTCCCAGTCCTCCTGCCGGATCCCCGGCCCCCGGTCCGCCACCCGCAGCTCCACCCGGCCGCCCAGCTCCGAGGCGGTGAGCAGCACCGAGCGCCCCTCGGCCCCGTGCTTGAGCGCGTTCGCGATCAGGTTCGCCACGGCCCGCTCCAGCAGCACCGGGTCGGCCTCGACCTCCTGCACGCCGCTCAGGTCCCGCACCTCCACCCGCGTGCGGTCGATGCCCAGCCCCAGGCTGTCCAGCGCCATCGCCGCGACGTCCTCGATCGCCACGTCCTCCATGTGCAGGTTCAGCGCGCCGGCCTGCAGCCGGCTCATGTCCAGCAGGTTCTCCACCAGCCGCGAGAGCCGGTCCAGCGACTCCTCGGCGCCGGCCAGCAGCTCGGCCCGGTCCTCCTCGGACCAGTCCACCGAGGTGTCGCGCAGCGAGGCCACGGACAGCTTGGCCGCCGACAGCGGCGTGCGCAGGTCGTGCGAGACCGCGGCCAGCAGCGCCGTGCGCATCTTGTCCGCGGCCGCCAGCGGCGCCGCCGCGGCGGCCTGCCGGGCCAGCCGCGAGCGCTCCAACGCCACCGCCGCCTGCGCCGCGAACGCGGTCAGCACGTGCTGGTCGGCGGCCGGCAGCGCGCGCCCGCGCAGCACCAGCATCGCGTCGGGGCCGGCGTGCACCATCACGTCGCCCTCGCCGGGCGTGCGGCACGGCAGCTCGCTGCCGCCCGAGGTGGCCGCCACGATCCGCCACGCGTCGGCGTCGTCGGCGTCGTCCGGCAGCACCGGGGCGGTCGGGTCGACCCGCTCCAGCAGCGCCACCGAGTCCATGCCGAAGGTCTCCCGGAACCGGCCCAGCAGCGCCCCGATGGCCTCGTCGCCGCGCAGCACCGAGCGCGCCAGCTCCGAGAGCGTCTCGGCCTCCGCCGAGGCCTTGCCGGCCCGCCGCTCCTGCCGCGAGGCGAAGTCCACGACCGAGGCCACGATCAGTGCCACCAGCGTGAACACCACCAGAGCCAGGATGTTCTGCGGATCGTTGATGGTCAGCCGGTAGAACGGCTGGATGAAGTAGTAGTTCAGCAGCAGCGAGGCGGTCAGCGAGGCGAAGAACGCCGACAGCAGGCCGCCCAGGCGCGCCACCGCGACCACCCCGGCCAGGAAGATCAGCACCTGGTTGGTCAGCTTCAGCTCGGAGCGCAGCTGCGCCAGCACCATGGTCAGCACGATCGGCACGATCAGCCCGGCCACCGGCCCCCACCAGCGCGGCCCGGTCTCCGGCTGCCGCAGCACCCGCCGGATCCACATCCAGCGGCTCTGGTCGGCCGCGGACTTCTCGTGCGTGACCATGTGCACGTCGATGTCCCCGGACTGCTGCACCACGGTCTCGCCGATGCCGTAGCCGCCCAGGAACCGCTCCAGCCGGCCGCGCCGGGACACCCCGATCACCAGCTGCGTGGCGTTCTCGGCGCGCGAGAACTGCAGCAGCGCGTTCGGGATGTCGTCGCCGACCACCGAGTGGAAGGTCCCGCCCAGGGACTCCACCAGGTCCCGCTGCTCGGCCAGCAGCGCCGGCGAGGCGCCGGTCAGGCCGTCGGAGCGGGCCACGTGCACGGCCAGCAGGTCCGAGCCCTTGGCCCCGACGCGCTGCGCGATGCGCGCGCCCCGGCGGATCAGCGTGGAGCCCTCCGGACCGCCGGTCAGCGCGACCACTATCCGCTCGCGGGTCTCCCAGACCTTGTCGATGCCGTGCTGGTCGCGGTAGCGCTGCAGCGCCTCGTCCACGCGGCCGGCCACCCACAGCAGCGCCAGCTCGCGCAGCGCGCCGAGGTTGCCGGGGCGGAAGTAGTTGGACAGCGCGGCGTCGATCTTCTCCGGCTTGTAGATGTTGCCGTGCGCCATCCGGCGGCGCAGCGCCTCCGGGGCCATGTCGATCAGCTCGATCTGGTCCGCGGCGCGCACCACCTCGTCCGGCACGGTCTCGCGCTGCGGCACGCCGGTGATCTTCTGCACGACGTCGTTGAGCGACTCCAGGTGCTGGACGTTGACCGACGCTATGACGTCGATCCCGGCCGAGAGCAGGTCCTCGACGTCCTGCCAGCGCTTGGCGTTGCGCGAGCCGGGGATGTTGGTGTGCGCGAGCTCGTCGATGAGCACCACGGTCGGACGCCGCTCGAGGATGGCGTCGATGTCCATCTCCTCGAACTCCGAGCCGCGGTACTCCATCCGGCGGCGCGGAACGATCTCCAGGCCGTCCAGCATGGCCTGGGTGTGCGGCCGGTCGTGGGTCTCCACGAAGCCGACGACGACGTCGCCGCCCCGCTCGGCGCGCCGCTGGGCCTCGTCGAGCATGTGGTACGTCTTGCCCACGCCGGGGGCCGCGCCCAGGTAGACGCGCAGCTTGCCGCGTGCGCTCATCGCACATTCTCCCCAGTCACCACAGTCACGTCACTGATCGTCGCACGTGCGCGAATGAGTGGATAACCGGTGGCGTTTGCATCTCGTTTGCAATTCTTCAAACAACCCGGATCGCCCCTTTCATCCCGGCGGCCGACCGCGCGGACCTGCATCGTGCGCCGGTTCACAAGCTCTGCTTGCAAGCCGTGGGGATCCGGGGCCGGGCCGCTTGGATCACGTTGGCGGCTCTGCCGGAGGCCGTTTCCGGCTCCTACCTTCGGAGGTAGGGAAGGCCCTGCAACACGAGGAGCAACACCGTGGACACCACTGTTTTGGAGCCCGACGAACGGACCGAGGACGACCGGCGCCTGCTGCTGGTCCCCGTCCGCTCCGGCCGCTGCGGCTCGATCGCCGTGCGTACCGGCCGCCTTCCCGACGGCCGCCGGGTCGGGCTCGCGTTCACCTGCGAGGCCGCGCTGGCTTCGGTGTTCGGACCGGAACAGAGCTGGATCCCGCTGAACGCGCGGGTCGCGCGTTTCATGTTCGCCGAGGCCGGCGCCGAGGAGACCCGCGTGGACGCGGTCCCGTTCGCCCCGGCCCCCGCCTTGGCCCCGAGCCCCGCGCCGCTCCCGAGCCCCGCGCCGCTCCCGATCCCGCGTCCCGAGCGCGCCACGGTCGCGATAGCGCCGAAGCCGCTGGTGGCCCTGCAGGCGATCTCTCCCACGCGCCGCCGCGCCGGCGCCCGCATCCGCCTGGCGGCCCGCCATGCTCACTGAACACCACTCCACCGAGTCCGCGCCGCAGGTCTGGTTCTGCGGTTGTCCCACCGACGATTGCGACTGCGATGACGAACCGACTGCGGTTGTCCGCCGAGACGACTCCGTGGCCGCTGACGACCACCGGCCTGGCGACCCCGACGAAGACCCCTTCTTCACCCACTGCCACCGGTGAGGAGGATCTGGCGGTCGGCGGCGTCCGGCTGGCGGAGATCGCCGCGACCTACGGCACCCCCGCCTACGTCCTGGACGAGGCCGACGTGCGTGCCCGGGCCCGCGCCTATCGTGCCGCTCTGCCCGAAGCTGAGATCGCCTATGCCGGCAAGGCCTTCCTCTGCCGCGCGATGATCAGCTGGATCCAGGACGAGGGACTGTCCCTGGACGTCTGCTCCGGCGGCGAGCTCGCGCTGGCCCGCCACGTCGGCTTCCCGGCCGAGCGCATCGTGCTGCACGGCAACGCCAAGACGCCGCGCGACGTGCAGGACGCGCTGGCCTACGGCGTCGGGCGCGTCGTGGTGGACTCCACGTACGAGATCACGCAGCTCGCGGTCGCCGCGCACGCGGGTCACCCGCAGAAGGTGCTGATCCGCGTCACGCCGGGCGTCGACGCGCACACCCACAAGGCGGTCGCGACCGGCGTCGAGGACCAGAAGTTCGGGTTCTCGCTGTCCACCGGCGCGGCGGCCGACGCGGTCCGCCAGGTGCTGCACTGGCAGCTGGCCGACAAGCCCGCCCTGGAACTCGCCGGCCTGCACTGCCACCTCGGCAGCCAGATCACCTCCGTCGACGTCTTCGCCGAGGCCGCCCGCCGCCTGATCGCGCTGATGGCGTGGATCCGCGACGAGTACCGCGTCACCGTCCCCGAACTTGACCTCGGCGGCGGCCACGCGGTCGGCTATCGCGACGGCGACCCCGACTTCGATCTGGACCTGTACGCGCGCACGGTCCGCACCGTGATCGCCAAAGCCTGCCGCCAGCACCGGCTCCCGGTGCCCAAGCTGACCGTCGAGCCCGGCCGCGCGATCGTGGCGCGCGCCGGCGTGACCCTGTACCGGGTGCTGACGATGAAGCGCATCCCCGGTGTCAGGACCTTCGTCGCGGTCGACGGCGGCATGAGCGACAACCCGCGCCCCGCCCTCTACGGCTCCGCCTACACCGCACGCCTCATCGGCCGCTCCTCCACCGCCCCGACCGAGCCGATGACCGTCGTCGGCCGGCACTGCGAGGCCGGCGACGTCATCGCGCACGACCTGCCGCTGCCCTCCGACCTGCGCCCCGGCGACCTGCTCGCGGTCCCGTGCACCGGCGCGTACCAGCACTCGATGGCCTCGACCTACAACCAGGTCTGCCGCCCGCCGGTGATCGCGGTCCGCGACGGGGTCGCCAGGGTCCTGATACGGCGCGAGACGCTGGAGGACCTGCAGGCGCGCGATGTGAGCCTGTAGCGGCGGACTAGTGGAAGGTGCAGTTGGCGGAGGCCCAGCTGAGCACGCGGTCCCCGGCCGCGTCGGCCTCCGGGCTGACGTTCTGGCCGGAGTTGATGTCCTGGCCGTTCGCGATAGCCGTGCGCCCCGCGTCGACGATGGTCTGCATGTCGTTCTTGACCGGGGCTGGGGCGGCGGCGAGGGCGGCCTCCATATCCGCGATGGCGGTCGCGTTGGTGATGCTGGTGTCACCCGCGTCCTGCTTGGCCGAGTCGTCGCTGGCTTTGGCTATGGCCGCACAGAACGCCGAGGACGCGACCAGGCTCTGGGAAGCCGAGGGTGTGCCGGCGGTCGCCGGCGGGTTCAGCTGGACGGTCTTCTGCCCGACAGCCCCGAGCGGCCCGGACCCGCCGGTCCCGCCGGTGCCGCTGGTCCCGCTCGACGAGCAGGCGGTCAGCGCGAAAGGCAGCGCGATGACGGCGGCCGCGACCGCGAATCGACGACAGTGCATTGATGGTTCCCCCCACATGCTCGGAATGCCCCACCCCCCTCGGTGGGGCGTCCACAACGCTAGGCAGAGCCGATCAGCCGCGAACCCGTAGAACCACGTGATTACCGCGCCGCGAAGGGGCCGCCCTCGTACACGACCTTGCCGCCGACCACGGTCAACACCGACTCCAGGTCGGCCATCTCGGCCTCGGGAACGCTGAAGTAGTCCCCTGACAGCACCGCGAAGTCCGCGAGCATCCCCGGCTCCAGCGTGCCGCGTCGCCGCTGGTCGCCGGCGAACCACGCGCTGCCCTCGGTGAACAGCCGCAGCGCCAGCGTGCGGTCCAGCCGGTCCTCCGGACGCCACATCTCCAGCCCGCCGAGGGTGGTGCCGGTCGTGAACCAGCGCAGCGCGCCCCAGGGGTTGGCGTCGGCCAGCCAGGTGCCGTCGGTGCCGCCGCCGACCGGCACGCCGCGGGTCAGCATCTCCATCACCGGCTGCACGTGCCGGGCCGCCTCGGGCCCGTAGCGCTTCAGGAACCGCTCGCCCCGGTAGGCCATCCGGTGCTGCACCGTGATCCCGCCGCCGAGCGCCGCCACCCGGTCGATGGTCTCCGGCCGGATGGTCTCGGCGTGCTCCACGGCCCAGCGCAGGCCGTCGAAGGGGACGTCGCGGTTCACCGTCTCCAGCACCCCGAGGAACCGGACGATCGTCTCGTCGAAGGTGGCGTGGAAGGTGAACGGCCACCGGTTCTCCACCAGCAGCCGCACCACCGGCTCCAGGTGCCGTCCCAGCTCGCCGGGCAGCTCCGGACGTGGCTCCGCGAAGTTCGAGGAGTCCATGCCGTCCAGCGCCAGCCCCTCGCCGACCCCGTTGAACCACAGCATGTCGTCGCCGCCGAAGTTCAGGCCCCGGAGCAGCGTGGCCAGCTCCTCGCGCTCCTCGCCGGGCCGGGAGGCCGACACGTTCAGCGCCGTCCGCACGCACAAGCGGTTCTGCGCACGCAGCGTCCGCAGCGCGTCGTAGCAGTCGGGGACGCTGCTCACCCCGAAGTCGGTCGCCCCAGCGTCGATCACACCGGTCACCCCGCGCCGGCTCAGCTCGCCCAGGAACCGGCGTGTGGAGTTCACCCGCTCGTCCGGCGCCAGCCGCGGCGCCCCGAGGATGGCCAGTGCCAGCACCGCAGGGCTCGGCCGGGCGATGAGCAGCCCGGTGGGGTTCCCCGACGCGTCCCGCTGGATCTCGCCGCCGGGCGGGTCCGGCGTGGACTTGTCGTAGCCCAGGGCCCGCAGCGCGGCCCGATTCAGGAAAGCCGCGGTGTCCAGGAAGACCACCAGCACCGGCACGTCCGCCGACACCGACTCGATCTCCGCGAGCGTGGGCAGCCGGTGCTCGGCGAACTGGGAGTCGGACCAGCCGCCGACCACCCGCACCCACTGGCCGGGGGCGGCCTCGGCGGCCCGGACCGCGAGCAGGCGCAGCGCGTCGGCCAGGGACGGCACGCCGTCCCAGCGCACCTGCAGGTTCCAGCTGTTGCCGGCATCGGCCAGGTGCAGGTGCGAGTCGTGCAGGCCGGGGACGACCGTGCGGCCCTCCAGGTCCCGCACCTCGGTGTCCGGGCCGAGCAGCGCCGCGGTCTCCCGGTCGTCGCCGACCGCCGCGACGACCCCGTCGGCCACGGCCAGCGACGAGACCACGGTGTCGGCGGCGTCCAGCGTGTGCACACGGCCGCCGCGCAAGATCAGATCGGCGTGCCGGATCACCGTTATGTCGCTCATGGTTTGCACTCACCTGATGTCTCACGGAAAGTCAGGAACAGGCACTTCACGGATAGTAGGCGAGCGACTACGGACCTGCATGTTTGGACCGTGTGCGCATCCGTGCCGGGTCCGTTTGCATCGCGCTTGCGCACCCGGCACGCGCGCTCCCGGCGGCTTCACTGATCTGCGTAACCCCGTCCTCGAATCCAAGGAGCACCTGATGGCCGACGTGATTTTCGTCGGGATCACGATCGCGTTCTTCGCCCTTCTCGCGTTGATCATCAAGGGGGTCGAGCGTCTTGAGCGCTGAGAACATCATCGGCCTGATCGTGTCGGTCCTGCTGGTCGGCTACCTCATAGCGGCCCTGATCCTCCCGGAGAAGTTCTGATGTCGGACACCTGGGCCGGCTTGCTCCAAGTCGCCGCCCTGGTCCTCCTGCTGGCCGTGTCCTACCGGCCGCTGGGGGACTACATGGCGCACATTCTCACCTCGAAGAAGCATCTTCGGGTGGAGAAGGTCCTGTACAAGACGATGGGCGTGGATTCCGAGGCGGACCAGACGTGGGGTACGTACCTGCGTTCGGTGTTCGCCATCTCCGCCGTCGGGGTCCTGCTCCTGTACCTGCTGCTGCGGGTCCAGCACCACCTGATGATGGCGCTGGGCATGCCGAAGATGAACGCCGACCTGGCCTACAACACGGCCGCGTCCTTCGTCACGAACACCAACTGGCAGAACTACGCCGGCGAGAACACGCTGGGCTACGTCGCGCAGGCGACGGGCCTGGCGGTGCAGAACTTCGTGTCGGCCTCGGTCGGCATCGCCGTGGTCGCGACCCTGATCCGCGGCTTCACGCGCAGCAAGACCGACCGCCTCGGCAACTTCTGGGTGGACCTTACCCGGGTGCTGCTCCGCCTGATGCTGCCGTTCTCGATCGTGTTCGCGATCATCCTGGTCGCGTGCGGGGCCACGCAGGAGCTGTCCAGCCACCTGACCGTGGTGCACACGATCAACGGCGACCAGAGCCTGTACACCGGCGCCACCGCCTCCCAGGAGGTCATCAAGGAGCTCGGCACCAACGGCGGCGGCATCTTCAACGCCAACAGCGCGCATCCGTTCGAGAACCCCTCCTCGTTCACGAACCTGATCGAGATCTACCTGCTGCTGGTCATCGGCTTCGCGCTGCCGCGCACCTTCGGCAAGATGGTCGGCTCGCACCGGCAGGGCTACACGATCCTGTCGGTGATGGCGATCATCTGGATCGGCTCGCTGGCGTTCTCGACCTTCTTCGAGGTCCACCACCACGGCATCAACCTCGCCGACGGCCATGCCGCGCTGGAGGGCAAGGAGTCCAGGTTCGGCATCCCGGCCTCGACCCTGTTCATGACCAGTACGACGCTGACCTCGACCGGTGCCGTCAACTCCTGGCACGACTCGTATTCGCCGTTCGGCGGCGGTGCGGCCATGTTCAACATGATGCTCGGTGAGATCGCGCCCGGCGGCACCGGCTCAGGGCTTTACGGCATTCTGATCCTGGCCATCGTCACGGTGTTCATCGCCGGTCTGATGGTCGGCCGCACGCCGGAGTACCTGGGCAAGAAGATCCGCCCGGCCGAGATGAAGTACGCGGCGCTGTACATCCTGACGACCCCCGCCGTGGTGCTGATCTTCACCGGTCTGGCCATGGCCCTGAAGGGTGAGACAGCCTCGATCAGCAGCGGCAACCTGGGGCCCAACGGAAGTCCATCGCCACACGGCTTCAGTGAGGTGTTGTACGCCTTCACCTCGATGGGCAACAACAACGGCTCGGCGTTCGGCGGCCTGTCCGGAAACACCCACTGGTGGAACACCGCCGGCGCGCTGGCCATGATGTTCGGCCGGTTCCTGCCGATGATCTGGGTTCTGGCGCTGGCCGGCTCGCTGGCCAAGCAGAAGCCGGTGCCGGAGACCGAGGGCACGCTCAAGACCGCCTCGCCGCTGTTCGCGGCGATGCTGCTGGGCACCGTCCTGCTGGTGGTCGGCCTCACCTACTTCCCGGCCCTGTCGCTCGGGCCGCTCGCTGAAGGACTGCACTGATGTCAAGCAACACTCTGACTGAAGCTGCCCCCGCGCCGCGGGCCCCGCAGCAGAAGCCGGGCGGCGAACCGCACCGCGTGGGCGGTGGGTTCCTCGATCCGAAGATGCTCTGGAAGTCGCTTCCGGACGCCCTGAAGAAGCTCGACCCCCGGGTCATGATGAAGAACCCGGTGATGTTCGTCGTCGAGGTCGGCTCCGCGCTGACCACGTACGAGGCCATCACCAAGCCCTCGGTGTTCGCCTGGGTCATCACCGTCTGGCTGTGGCTGACCGTGGTGTTCGCCAACCTGGCCGAGGCGGTGGCCGAGGGCCGCGGCAAGGCGCAGGCCGCCACCCTGCGCAAGGCCAAGACCACGACCATCGCGCGGCGCCTGGCGTCCTGGACTCCGGGTGTCTCCGGCGCGGCCGGCGTCTCCGGTGAGGTCACCGAGGTCCCCGGCACCGAGCTGAAGCTCGGCGACTACGTGGTCGTCGAGGCCGGCCAGGTCATCCCCGGCGACGGTGACGTCGTCGAGGGTGTGGCCTCGGTGGACGAGTCGGCGATCACCGGCGAGTCGGCCCCGGTCATCCGGGAGTCCGGCGGTGACCGCTCGGCGGTGACCGGCGGTACCAAGGTGCTCTCCGACCGGATCGTCGTGAAGATCACGTCCAAGCCCGGCGAGACCTTCATCGACCGGATGATCAGCCTGGTGGAGGGTGCGAACCGGCAGAAGACGCCGAACGAGCTGGCGCTGAACGTGCTGCTGGCCTCGCTGACGATCGTCTTCCTGCTCGCGGTCGTCACGCTGCAGCCGATGGCCACCTGGGCCGGCGCCGCGCAGTCGCTGGTCGTCATGGTCTCGCTGCTGGTGGCGCTGATCCCGACCACGATCGGTGCGTTGCTGTCGGCGATCGGTATCGCCGGCATGGACCGGCTGGTGCAGCGCAATGTACTGGCGATGTCCGGACGCGCGGTGGAAGCCGCCGGCGACATCAACACCCTGCTGCTGGACAAGACCGGCACCATCACCCTGGGCAACCGCCAGGCCTCCGAGTTCGTCCCGGTCGTCGGGGTGGACAAGGACCTGCTGGCCGACGCCGCGCAGCTCTCGTCGCTGGCCGACGAGACGCCCGAGGGCCGCTCCATCGTGGTGCTGGCCAAGACCGGCTACGGGCTGCGCGAGCGGCACCAGGGCGAGCTGACCGGCGCGGAGTTCGTGCCGTTCACCGCGCAGACCCGGATGTCCGGCGTGAACATGCACGACGGCCGGGAAGTCCGCAAGGGCGCCGGCGCGGCGGTCATGAAGTGGGTCCGCGACAACGGCGGCCACCCCACCGACGAGGTCGGCCAGCTGGTCGACGCCATCTCCGGCGCCGGCGGCACCCCGCTGGTGGTGGCCGAGCACGTGCCCGGCCAGCCTGCCCGCACCCTGGGCGTCATCCACCTGAAGGACGTCGTCAAGGAAGGCATCCGCGAGCGCTTCGCCGAACTGCGGGCGATGGGCATCAAGACGGTCATGATCACGGGCGACAACCCGCTGACCGCCAAGGCCATCGCCGAGGAGGCCGGGGTCGACGACTTCCTGGCCGAGGCGACGCCCGAGGACAAGATGGCGCTGATCAAGAAGGAGCAGGAGGGCGGCAAGCTGGTCGCGATGACCGGCGACGGCACCAACGACGCCCCCGCTCTGGCGCAGGCCGACGTCGGCGTGGCCATGAACACCGGGACCTCGGCCGCCAAGGAGGCCGGGAACATGGTGGACCTGGACTCCAACCCGACCAAGCTGATCGAGATCGTCGAGATCGGCAAGCAGCTGCTCATCACCCGCGGCGCGCTGACCACCTTCTCCATCGCCAACGACGTCGCGAAGTACTTCGCGATCATCCCGGCCATGTTCACCGTCATCTATCCGGGCCTGCACGTCCTGAACATCATGGGCCTGCATTCCCCGAAGTCGGCGATCACCTCGGCGATCATCTTCAACGCGCTGATCATCATCGGGCTGATCCCGCTGGCGCTGCGCGGGGTGCAGTACAAGCCGTCCTCGGCCTCCGCGCTGCTGCGCCGCAACCTGCTGATCTACGGTGCCGGCGGTCTGGCGCTGCCGTTCGTCGGCATCAAAGCGATCGACCTGATCATCCAGTTCATCCCCGGATTGAAGTAGGAAGGAGCCGACTGATGAAACTCGGAGCAGCAATCCGGCGGCACACCGCCGCCATCCGGGCCATGGTGGTGTTCACCGTGATCCTCGGCATCGCGTACCCGCTGCTGGTCACCGGGATCGCGCAACTCGCCTTCAAGGACAAGGCCAACGGCTCGCTCATCAAGGACGCCTCCGGGAAGGTCGTGGGCTCGTCGCTGCTGTGCCAGCAGTACGTCGACAAGTCCGGGAACGCCCTGCCGCAGTACTTCCAGACCCGGCCGTCCGACGCCACCAACTCCGCCAACTCCAGCGACCCGGGCTGCAACTACGCCTACTCCGCCGGATCCAACCTGGGTACCGACAGCGCGACGCTGAAGTCCACGATCGAGGGCCGGATCGCCTCGTACGCCAAGGCGTACAACATCGACCCGACCAAGGTGCCCGAGGACGCGGTGACCGCCTCGGCGTCCGGTATGGACCCGGGGATCTCGGTGGAGAACGCCGACGACCAGGCCGCTTCGGTGGCCAAGGCCCGCGGCCTCGACACCGCGACCGTCGACCAGCTGGTCAAGGACAACACCACCGGCCGCTCCCTGGGCTTCCTGGGCGAGAAGTACGTGAACGTGGTGACCCTGAACCTGGCCCTGGACAAGGAGCACCCGGTCGCGGCGGCCAAGAGCTGAGGCCGGCCGGGCTCGGGCCCGGCGAGGGATCGCGACGACAAGACGCGACGAGAAGACACGACGAGGAAACGGCGGGACTGGCGCGCGCGGGGGCGTGCCGGCCCCGCCGTTCTCGTTCTCGTTCTCGTGATCGTTACGGCGGGCGGTGATCCCCCCGATAGAATCGGTCCAGGTGAGCCGGGAAGTCTGGTCGGCATCTCATCCGTGCTGCCCCCAGGACCCTGACATGCGACTCGACTTCCGTTCCGAGTGGCGCCGCGAGGCGTTGCGCACCAACCTGTGGTTGGTCCCGATGCTCGACGTCTTCGGCGCGGTCCTGCTGTTCGTGATCACCGTCGGCATCGACCGCGCCGCCTACCACGGCGAGATCAAGCTCCCGTCCTGGGTGATCAGCGGCACCGCCGACGCCTCCCGGCAGATCCTCACCACCATCGCGGCCGCCGTGATCACCGTGATCGGGGTGGTGTTCTCGGTCGTGATCGTGGCCCTGACCCTGGCCTCGACCCAGTTCGGGCCGCGGATGCTGCGCAACTTCATGCGCGACCGCGGGACGCAGTGGACGCTGGGGACGTTCGTGGCGACGTTCGTCTACTCGATCCTCGCGCTGATCGCGATCAGTCCCGGTCCGCACGGCGACTTCGTCCCGCACGTGTCCATCACCACGACGCTGATCCTGGTGGTCCTGGACCTCGCGGTGCTGCTGTACTTCATCCACCACATCGCGGTGCAGATCCAGCTGCCGCAGGTGATCGCCTCGATCGCGGCCGACGTGGCGAAGGCGATCGCGGCCGAGGCGGCACCGCCGTCGGCCGGCCGCCGCCCCGAGCGCGGGCTGTCGGCCGCCGAACTGCTGGCGCGGATGGCGGAGCAGCCGGGGGAGGTGAAGGCCACGGAGTCCGGCTACCTGCAGTACGTCCGGCACTCGACGCTGGTGCGCATCGCGACGTCCACGAACTCGGTGATCCACCTGCTGCAACGGCCGGGCCACTTCCTGGTCAAGGGGCGCACGCTGGCGGTGGTGTGGCCGGCCGACGCGGCCCCGAGCGTGGCCCGGGCGCTGCGCCGGGCGCACCTGAGCGGGCCCTACCGGAGTCTGTCGCAGGACATCTCCTTCGGCATCGACCAGCTGGTCGAGATCGCCATCAGGGCCCTGTCGCCGGCGGTCAACGACACCTTCACCGCGCTGACCTGCATCGACTGGATCGGCGACAGCCTCCGCGAGATCGCCCTGCGCTGGCACCCGGAGCAGATCCACCGCGACGCCCAGGGCTACGTCCGCGTCATCACCACGCAGACCACCTTCGACCGCCTGGTGCAGCGCGCCTTCGAGAAGGTTCGCCAGGCCGCCGCCGGGATGCCCGCGGTGATGATCCGCCAGCTCGACGCGCTGACCGAGATCCTGGAGCAGGCGCCGCTGCCGAAGCAGCGCACGGTGTTGCTGGAGCAGGCCGAGATGATCAGGACTCTGTGTCTGGAGACCGTTCCGGAGAAGGCGGACCGGGAGGACGTGCTGCGGCGCTATGACACGCTGATCCGGCTTGCCGGCACCCTTCCCGCGTAACCGGTCATCAGCGCCCGGCGCCTGGCACCCGGCACCTGGCACCCGGCACCTGGCCCCGCCGCATCGCTACGGCGCCAAAACCATCCCCACCACAGCCCCCACACAAGCCACCACCCCGGCGACCACGAAGGCCACGTCCGCCCGCCCCCGCGACCCGTACACCACCACCTGCGCCGGATCCGCCGGGTCGTAGTGCACCAGCACCGCCTCGCCCTGCACCCGGCGCGGCGAGAAGATCTCCACCGGGCGCCCGTCCTCCGTGGTGAACGCCAGGATCGGCCGGTAGCCGTCGGGGGAGTCCTCGGGGCCGAGCGGGCGATCGACTATCCGGGCGAAAACCGCCACGCCGTCCGCCCGCACGTGCCGGCGCCAGCGCAGATCCAGCGCCCCGGCCAGGAGCGCGATCAGGCCGCCGAGCAGCAGCACGCAGCCGAGCACCACCACGCCCCCCACGGTAGCCCGGCACGGCCGCGCGCGTCCTGCAACGCAAGCGGTATGCAAACGACTCTCGTCCGTTTCGTCCCCTCGCCGGATGTCAAGGTGGAGAGCATCGACCCACGTCACACGCCTTGAGGGGAACGCCCGTGACACCGCAAGGAGCCGGCCGCGAAGCGCTCGCGTCCGACGACCCGACCGCCCCGGCCCGCGAGGCCGAGCGGGAGCACGACCGCCTCACCGTCTCCCAGGGCCTGGCCGCGCTCTCCCTGGACGCCCTGGCCTCGGTCGCGTACGGCCCCGAGGCGATCGTCGTGGTCCTGGCCGTGGCCGGCGCGCACGGCCTGGGCTTCACCCTCCCGGTCACCCTCGCGATCGCCGCCCTGCTGGGCTTCCTGACGTTCTCCTACCGCCAGGTGATCGCGGCGTTCCCCGAGGGCGGCGGCGCCTACGCGGTGGCCGGCAAGTACCTCGGGAAGAACGTCGCCCTGGTCGCGGCGGCCAGCCTGATCATCGACTACGTCCTGAACGTCGCGGTCTCGGTCTCGGCCGGCGTCGCCGCCCTCACCAGCGCCTACCCCTCGCTCTACGGCGACCGGGTCTGGCTGTGCCTGGCGGTCCTGGTCCTGATCACCGGCATCAACCTGCGCGGCGTCGCGGAGTCGGCGAAGGCGTTCATCGTCCCGACCGTGCTGTTCATCGTCGCGATCTTCGCGGTGATCCTGGTCGGCCTGGTCCGCTCGCATCCCGCGACGATCCCCTCCGGGCACGTCGTGGCCGCCGGCAGCGCGGAGAGCGTCGGCGTCCTGCTGCTGCTCAAGGCGTTCGCCTCCGGCTGTAGCGCGCTGACCGGCGTGGAGGCCATCGCCAACGCCGTGCCCACGTTCCGCAAGCCCCGGGTCAAGCGTGCCCAGCGCACCGAGTCCGCGCTCGGCGCCCTGCTCGGCCTGATGCTGCTCGGCCTGGCGCTCCTGATCCGCAAGTTCCACGTCGCCCCGGACCCCTCCAAGACCGTCCTGGCCCAGCTCACCGACGCCGCCCTCGGCCACAACGCGGCCTTCTTCGGGGTCCAGTTCGTCACCATGATCCTGCTGGCCCTGGCCGCCAACACCTCCTTCGGCGGCATGCCGGTGCTCACCAGCCTGCTGGCCCGCGACAACTACGCCCCGCACGTGTTCGCGCTGCGCGCCGACCGCCAGGTCTACCGCTGGGGCGTGCTGATCCTGGCCGGCCTCGCGGCGGTCCTGCTGGCCGTCGCCAAGGGCGACACCCAGACGCTCGTCCCGGTGTTCGCGATCGGAGTCTTCATCGGCTTCACCATCTCCCAGGTCGGCATGGTCCGGCACTGGCGGCGCGAGCGCGGCCCCGGCTGGCGCGGCCGCGCGGCGATCAACGGCACCGGCGCGGTGCTGACCTTCGCGGCGCTCGTGATCGAGCTGATCTCGAAGTTCGCCGAGGGCGGCTGGCTGGTCGTGGTCATCGTGCCGCTGCTGGTCCTGGGCATGCTGCGGGTCTACAAGGCCTACCGGATCGTCGGGGAGGTGCTGGGCCTGGGCCGCAAGCCCGCGCCGGCGGTGGAGCAGCAGGCGCTGGTGGTCGTGCCGGTCGGCGCGGTGTCCCGGCTGACCCAGGAGGCGATGTCCGCTGCGCTCTCGCTCGGCGACGGCGTCATCGCGGTGACCGTTCGCTACTCCGACGAGGACGACGCCGCCGAGTGCGAACGCCTGCAGGCCGAATGGCGCGCCTGGCAGCCGGACGTCCCGCTGGAGGTCCTGACCACCCACAAGCGTTCGCTGACCCGGCCCATGGTCGACTACCTGAACCGGCTGGCGGCCACCGCCCCGGCCTCGCCCGGCGGCTTCGAGCGCATCATGGTCCTGATCCCCGAGGTGGAACCGCGCCGCGCCTGGCACCGGCTGCTGCACAACCAGCGCGGCGCCGTGCTGGACCGCGCGATCCGCCGCCATACCGAGGCGATCGTGTGCCGCATGCGATTCCACATCAAGGGGTGGTGATCCCGTGCGCCGCCGACCGGCCTGGTTGAATGGGCTGCGGACCGCCTCTGCCGTGGAGCGCGAGCGCGGGGCGGCCATTTGCATCGAGCCGGCCGGCGTTTGCATCGCGCGAGCACAACCCCTGGGCGGCCTACCGGGACTGTTGACTTGTCACGAGTGCCCGACTTCGGACGAGAACTGAGGGAGCCAGTGACCCGCATCCTGGTCGTCGACGACGAGCCGCAGATCCTGCGCGCCCTGCGCATCAACCTGAAGTCCCGGACCTACGAGGTCGAGACGGCGGCCAACGGGGTCGACGCGCTGGCCAGTGCGGCCCGCCGGCTGCCCGACGCGGTCCTGCTGGACCTCGGCCTGCCGGACATGGACGGGGTCGAAGTGATCCTGGGACTGCGCGGCTGGACCACGGTCCCGATCGTGGTCCTGTCCGGCCGGGCCGACCCGCAGGAGAAGATCCACGCGCTCGACGCCGGCGCCGACGACTACGTGACCAAGCCGTTCGCCATGGAGGAGCTGCTGGCCCGGCTGCGCGCCGTGATCCGCCGCCACCAGCAGGCCAACGCCGGCGTCGCGGGCGCCGAGACCAGCTCGGTGCGGCTGGGCAGCTGCGACATCGACCTGGTGGCGCACAGCGTGGCCCGCGAGGGCGATCCGGTCCGGCTGACGCGGACCGAGTGGGCGCTGCTGGAGATCCTGCTGCGGCACCCCGGGCAGCTGGTCAGCACGGCGCGGCTGCTGGCGGACGTGTGGGGGAACAGCCACACCGGCGAGGCCGGGTACCTGCGGTTCCACATGGCGCGGCTGCGGCGCAAGCTGGAGGACGACCCGCAGAACCCGCGGCATCTGATGACGGAGTACGGGACCGGGTACCGGTTCGTGCCCTGATACGGGTCGGTACCTGATACAGGTCGGTACCCGATGCGGGTCAGTACGTGAAACGGGTCCGTGTTCACCTCGGGATCCCGCTACAACCATCGTGGCCTGTCGGAGGTCTGAGACGGTGTGCGGCAATCCTGGATCCTGACCGTCCTGGGCGTCCTCCTGCTCCTGGGAGCAGCGTACGTCGGCTTCGCCCACTCGCATCTCGACATCGACGTGTCCACCAGCGGCGTCACGGTGGCCCGGATCCGGGTCGACTGCGGATCGCCGCTGTTCCGGCGCTATCCGCTGCCGCCCGGGCTCCAGTACTCGGGCAAGGGGCCGTGCGCGTCGAGCCCGTCGATGACGCGGCAGCTGATCGGCGCGGCGCTGGCCGGCGCGGCCGGGGCCGGGGGCGTGGTGCTCGGGGCGACCGGGCTGGCACGGCGTCCCGATGCGGCGCGGCCGACAGGGCCTTAAGCGTTTCGCCGACGGCCGAACAGTGCCAGGGTGGTGCTCCAGCCGGCTGCGGGTGCCGGCTTTTGGGGAGGGGAACCCTATGCTCCGCCACAGGTGGGCGCTGGTTTTGGCGTGCGCGATCGCGGCTTCGACGGCGGCTTGTCAGTCGACGACCTCGGGCTCGGCTTCGCCGCAGGCGCAGGTCAGCGTTTCGCAGAGTACGAATACGAGCACGAGTCCGGCAGCGCCGTCGAGCACGCACACGGCGGCCGCGGCCGCGGCTCCGACGTCGTCGGCCGCACGGATCGCTCCGACCACCTCGGCCCCGGCCGCCCGGACGTCGTCGGCGGCGCACGCCGCACCGACCACTTCCGCCGCGCACACGTCGCCGCAGCCGCGGATCGCTCCGACGACCTCCGCCGCACCGCCCTCGCACACCACCGCGCCGCCGCCCGCGCCGACCACCGAGGCCGCGAGCTGCATGCACCACGCGACCATCGACGAGGGCACGGCCACCTGCGGCGCCGGCGAACCCCATCCGAGCGGCGCCGGCGCCCTGTGCCACGACGGCACCTACAGCTACAGCACGTCGCCGGACGGCACGTGCTCCCACCACAAAGGCGTGGCCGTCTGGTACTACTGACCTGCGGCACTGACCTGTGGCACTGAGCTATGACACAGACCTATGACACAGACCTACGGCAGCGCCGCGACGATCTCCGCGACCGAGCGCCGCTTCCCGGTGTAGAACGGCACCTCCTCGCGCACGTGCCGCCGGGTCTCCGACCCGCGCAGGTGCCGCATCAGGTCCACGATCCGGTCCAGCGCGTCCGCCTCGAACGCCAGGATCCACTCGTAGTCGCCGAGCGCGAACGACGGCACCGTGTTGGCCCGCACGTCCGGGTACTCCCGCGACATCATCCCGTGCTCGGCCAGCAGGCGGCGGCGCTCGGCGTCCTCCAGCAGGTACCACTCGTAGCCGCGCACGAACGGGTACACCGCGATGTAGCCGCGCGGCGTCTCGTCGGCGACGAACGCCGGGACGTGGCTCTTGTTGAACTCCGCGGGCCGATGCAGCGCCATCTGCGACCACACCGGCTCGGTCAGACGGCCGAACGCGGTGCGGCGGAAGCGCTGGTAGGCGTCCTGGAGCGCGTCGGAGGTATCGGCGTGCAGCCAGAACATGAAGTCGGCGTCATGCCGGAAGCCGGACACGTCGTAGCTCCCGCGCACCACCACGTCGTCCTTGGCCAGCGCCTCGAACAGGGTCTCCACCTCGGCGGCGAGGTCGGCGCGCGCGTCGTCGGATTCCGGCAGGTCCTGCCGCACCTTGAACACGCTCCACAGCGCGTAGCGCGTGACCTCGTTCAGCTCCACCGCGCGCTTGCCGATGCGGACGCTGCTGACCACGCCGCCCGGGCGCTCGTCCTGGGTTTCGTTACCGCTGTCGCTCATGTCGCCATTCTTCCTTATGGGTGTTCCGGGCTCTGCGGCCCGGCACTGATTTCCCGCGCCGCGCGCAGCGCCGAGGCGACGCACGCCGCGATCCCGACGCCGTCGTAGGCCGCCCCGCACACCGCCAGCCCCGGCTGCGCCGCCACCGCCGAGCGGATCCGCTCCACGCGCGCCACGTGCCCGACCGCGTACTGCGGAAGCCCGCCGCCCCAGCGCTGCACGTGCCAGTCGACGGGCTCGCCGAGCGCGTCCGGCGCGCCGATCGCGGTCCGGACGTCGGCCAGCGCCAACGCCGCCAGCTCGCTGTCCTCACGCTGCAGGTCGGCCGCCTCGCGATGCCGTCCCACCGACGCCCGCACCACCGTCTTGCCGGACTCGCCGAGCCACGACCACTTGACGCTGGAGAACGTCGAAGCCTTGATGAACCGTCCGTCCGCCGGCGGTACGAGGAAGCCGCTGCCGGCCGGAAGCGTCGCGCCGTCGAACACGAACGTGGCCAGCGCGACCGAGGCGTATTCGATCCCTGAGAGCTCCGCTGCCGCCTCTGGCGCGGCGTCCTTCAGCAGCCGCGCGGCCGGAGTACCCGGCACCGCCACGATCACCGCGTCGAACTCGTGCGCCACCGGCGAGGGCACCGGACCGGAAACCAGGCGCCAGCCCTCGGCGGTCCGAGTCAGTTCCCTGACCATCGTCTCGCGCCGGATCGTGACGCCCGCGCTTTCGCAGGACTCTGTCAACGCCGCCGGGAAGCGTCCCACGCCGCCGCGGATGCCCGCGAACACCGGTTTGGGGTTGGCCGCACCCGCCTGCGCGGCCAGGATCTTCGACACCGCCTCGTCCAGCGGCTGGCCCGACTCGAACGCCGGCACCAGCGCCGGAACCGCGGCCCGCAACGAGATCTCGTCGGCGTGGCCCGCGTAGACCCCGCCGAGCAGCGGTTCGACCAGCCGGTCCACGACCTCGCGCCCGAACCGCTCGGCCACGAACTCGCCGACCGCGATGTCGTCGGTCTCGGCCTCGGTGCGCAGCCGCGAGCGGGACGGCAGTGCCGGTCCCGCCTCGGCCCGCCGGAGCCCGGCCGCCGACAGCAGTCCGGTCAGGACGCCCGGATCGCCCGGGACGCCCATCAGGTGCCCCCTGGGCATCGGCACCAGCTCGCCGCGGCTCCAGACCGAGGCCGAGGCGGTCGCCGGATGCACGATGTCGTCGGCCAGGCCCACGGCCCGCGCCAGATCGACGGCCTCGGGCCGCCGGTTCAGGATCGACTCCGCGCCCAGGTCCACCCGGACCCCGCCGACCTCGGCGACCGCCAGCTTGCCGCCGAGCCGCGGCGAGCCCTCGAAGACCGTCACGGCCGCGTCCGGCAGCTCCTGCTTCAGATACCAGGCCGCCGCCAGCCCCGAGACACCACCGCCGATCACGGCCACGGTGCCCGGCCTCGATCCGGACCCGCGGCCCGACCTCGAACCCTGAGACGCTGTCTGCTCCGTCATCGCAGCCCCCTGTGTCGCGCCCACCGCCGCGGCCCCTTCCGTGCCTTCCGTGCCGTTCGCGCGCGCCCCTTTAGCGCGCTGAAGCCTCGTGCACCAGCTCGACGACCCGGGTCAGCCGGTCCGGGTCCATGTCCGGCGTCACGCCGTGGCCCAGGTTGAAGATGTGGCCCGGGGTCCGCGCGCCCTCGGCGAGGATCTCGCGCACCCGGGTCTCGATCACCGGCCACGGCGCGAACATCACCGCCGGGTCCAGGTTGCCCTGCACCGCGTACTCCGGCCCGACGCGGCGCGAGGCCTCGTCCAGCGGCACCCGCCAGTCCACGCCGATCACGTCCGCGCCCGCGCCGGCCATCAGCGGCAGCAGCTCGCCGGTGCCGACGCCGAAGTGGATGCGCGGCACGCCGAGATCGGCCACCGAGGCCAGCACCTTCGCGCTGTGCGGCAGCACGTAGCGCTCGTAGTCGCGCGGCGCCAGCGCGCCGGCCCAGGAGTCGAACAGCTGCACCACGCTCGCGCCGGCCTCGATCTGCACCCGCAGGAACGCGGCGCTCAGGTCGGCCAGCCGGTCCAGCAGCGCGGCGAACAGCTCCGGCGCGCCGAGCATCATCGCCTTGGTCTTCTCGTGGTTCTTCGACGGGCCGCCCTCGATGAGGTAGCTCGCGACCGTGAACGGCGCGCCGCCGAAGCCGATCAGCGGGGTCGCGCCGAGCTCGCCGACCAGCTGCCCGACCGCCTCGGTCACGAACCCGAAGTCCGCGGCCGGGTCCAGCGGACGGAGTTGGTCCAGGTCGGAGAAGTCCCGGACCGGGTTCGCGAACACCGGGCCGACGTTCGGCACGATCTCCACGTCCACGCCGATCGCCTTGAGCGGCACCACGATGTCGCTGAAGAAGACCGCGGCGTCCACGCCGTAGCGGCGCACCGGCTGCAGGGTGATCTCGGTCACCAGGTCCGGGCGCAGGCAGGAGTCCAGCATCGGGATGCCGGCGCGCACCTTCCGGTATTCCGGCAGCGAGCGGCCGGCCATGCGCATGAACCAGACCGGGGTGTGGCCGACGGGCTCGCGGCGTGCGGCGCGGACCAGGTCGCTGTCGGCGGCGGCGCCGCGGGAGGCGCCCGGGGCGGCCTCGCCGCGCGGGGCCGGGACCTCGGTGACGGTCACGCTGTCATGCACGGCTTCGCTCCTGTCGTCGGTCACCCTTTGATGGTCGCACGTTCGCCGGGGTGGCTGATGCCCGGGTCTTGCTGTTTTGCGGACGGTTCCCGACGAGGTGTCGGCATGGCCGGCGTCCGGGGTCCGGCGTCGGGCGCCCCGTGCCGGCGCTTCCTGTCGGCCCGGTGCCAGCGCGCCTCCCGTCGGCCGCGAGCCGGGGCGGCGTACGCTTCACCCATGGCATCCAGCCGCGCGGGCGACCCGCGGGAGTTCGCGGAGGCCGTCGCCGCCCTGTCGGCGGCGTCGCCGCCGGCCGCGATCGAGCTCGACGAGCTGCCGGCCCCGGTGAACCTGGCCCCCTTCACGCACGCCGTCGGCGGCGGCGTGGTCGTCGGCGAGGAGGACCTGGCCACCGGCCGCCTGGTGCTGCTGCACCGGCCCGGCGGGCACGAGGAGTGGCGCGGCGCGTGGCGGGTCGTGGTGCTGGTCGAGGCGGACCTGGAGGCGGAGATCGCCGAGGACCCGCTGCTGGCCGAGGTCGCCTGGTCCTGGCTGATGGACGCGCTGGCCGAGCACGGCGCCCCCTTCGTCGCGGAGAGCGGCACGGTCTCCCGGTCGTCCTCGCGCGGCTTCGGCGGCTTGTCCGGCCGCCCGGCGACCACCGCCGTGGAGGTCCGGGCGTCCTGGACGCCGGTGCCCGGTCCGGACGGCATCGACTTCGCCGCGCATCTGCAGGCCTGGTGCGCTCTGATGATGATGTGCGCGGGTCTGCCGCCGGAGTACGAGGGCGTGGCGAACCTGCCGCCGGCCGGGTCGCGGCGCTGACTTCGGCTACTCCGGCGCCTTCAGTTTCTTCCTGTACTCCCGGTACTTCCTGATCGCCGGTCGCTCCAGCCTCATTGTGTTACGTGGCGCTCACCTGATCAGCCCAGCCGGTTCCACCGGACGGCCCAGCCCCGGACCCCTTGAGTCCGTCGCGCCCCATCGGTCGCGGAACTGCACGTCCGACGCTTGCGGACCGGCTTGATCACTCTGAGTCACTGGCCCTTGCCTAGGGTCACCGTGATCCGCCCCAGGTCGCGTCACCGCAGCTCAGAGCGCATTTTCCGATAATCATATGCCCGACACCATCCCGTTCTGTGAACTTGCGGGCATTAGCCCTAAAGGTGCCTGCTTGATCTGCCGATGACCTGAATGGACCGATCCGCTACCGGCGGACGCGGCCGCTGAGCACAAGCTCGCAGCACCCCCAGGAGGAGGTTCGGTGTCGGTACTCGTCGACAACACCGCCAACCTGATCGCATACCGGCCGGCGCGGCTGACCGCGATGGTCGTCGTGGCCGACCCCCGCGTACGCCAGTCGGTGACCCGGCACCTGTGGGCGCTGGGCGTCCGCGACGTCCTCGAGGCGCAGACCGCCGCCGAGGCACGCAGCCGGATGTCCGCCACACGCGATCTGGCCGTCGTGGACATCCACCTGCCGGACGGGTCCGGCCTGCAACTGCTGGCCGAGATGCGCGCGGCCGGCTGGGCCGGCGGTCTGGCCGTGTCCGCGGCCGACGACGCCGGGGCGGTCCGTGCCGCCCTGGCCTCGGGCGTCCGCGGCTTCGTCATCACCGGGGCGCGCCCGGTCACCGCCGGGCGCCCGGGGCTGACCGGCGTGCACGCCGCCAGCGCCAACCGGGTCCGCCCGACCGGCGGCCTGCCACCGGGAGCGGCCGCCCTGGCCGGGGCGAACGGCGCCGCGCAGGCCGCGCACGCCGGCTGCCGCGACCTGTCGGCGCGCGAGATCGAGGTGCTGCGGCTGGTCGCCGACGGCCGCTCGAACAAGGCCATCGGACAGGCCATGGGGCTCTCGGCGCTGACCGTGAAGAGCCACCTGGCGCGCATCGCCCGCAAGCTGGGCACCGGCGACCGGGCCGGCATGGTCGCGGTCGCACTGCGCGGCGGGACCATTCACTGACGGCGGTCGTTACTGTAAGGGCGTGACGAGTTCCAGTACGCCGGGCGGACCGGCGAGCCCCGAGCAGACCCCGAAGGCCGCCGAAGCGCCGCTCGGCCTGGTCCCGCTGCTGGAACCGCGCGAAGGCCTGCCGCCGGTCACCGACACGGCGCCGGCGCTGGCCGCCGCCGTCGAGGCACTGGCGGCCGGCACCGGCCCGGTCGCCGTGGACGCCGAACGGGCCAGCGGCTACAAGTACAGCCAGCGCGCCTACCTGGTCCAGATACGCCGCCAGGGCGCCGGCACGTTCCTCATCGACCCGATCGCCTGCCCGGACCTGTCGGCCCTGGCCGGCGACGGCCCGGCCCTGGCCGGCGCCGAATGGGTGCTGCACGCCGCCTCCCAGGACCTGGCCTGCCTGGCCGAGGTCGGCATGCACCCGCCGACCCGCCGCGAGGACGGCACCGGCGGCCTGTTCGACACCGAACTCGGCGCCCGCCTCGGCGGCCACGAGCGCGTGGGCCTGGGCCCCCTGGTCGCCGAAGTCCTGAAGCTGGAACTGGAGAAGGGCCACTCGGCCTCCGACTGGTCCACCCGCCCCCTCCCGGAAGCCTGGCTGCGCTACGCGGCCCTCGACGTCGAAGTCCTGGTCGAAGTCCGCGACATCATCGAGGACGAACTCCGAGCGGCCGGCAAACTCGACTGGGCCCACCAGGAGTTCGACGCCGTAGCCAGCGCCCCGCCGCCCAAACCCCGCGCCGAACCCTGGCGCCGCACCTCCGGCCTCCACAAAGTCCGCCGCCCCCGCCAACTAGCGGTGGTCCGAGCCCTCTGGGAATCCCGCGACGAACTGGCCCGCCGCCGCGACATGACCCCCACCCGCGTCCTCCCGGACCAGGCAATCATCGACGCCGCCCTGTCCCTCCCAGGAACAGCCGCCCAGATGCGCACCATCCCCGGCTTCAGCGGCCGCATGCGCTCCGGAGACGTCCCCCGCTACTTCGAAGCCCTGACCCGCGCCCGCCAACTAAAGGACGGCGAACTCCCAAAGCCCGGCGCCGCCCCCTCCGACGGCCCACCCCCAGTCCGCGCCTGGGCCGACAAGGACCCGGCAGCAGCGGAGCGCCTGACAGCGGCCCGCGAAGCAGTCGGCGCCCTGGCCGCGCAGCACACCCTCCCGGTGGAGAACCTGCTGGCCCCGGACTCCCTGCGCCGCCTGTGCTGGACCCCACCGGTAGTCGACCCGAGCAACGAGCAGGTGGCGGCCTTCCTGGCGGCCGCCGGCGCGCGCCCGTGGCAGGTGCAGCTCACGGCACCCACGATCGGTGAGGTACTGCGGGAGGTGGCGGGGCGGGCGGCTGCTGGGCCGGGGGAGTGAGGTTTTTGGTCTGATCGGGCGGTGTTTCGGCCGGGGGCCTTCTTTCGGCGGTTGACTGTTCGGGACGATCGATACGAGGGTGGTTTGACCCCCGGCTGGGGCGGGGTGCGCGCGCCGCCCCGATCAGCCCGCGGCAGCCCCGGCATCGTAAGCATCCCGATGCTTCTCGACCCGCTCGGCGAGAAGTTCGGCACGGTGTTGGTGATCGTGGATCAGCTGGCGAACATCGGTGCCCTGCGCCTCATGGCCGAGGCCTGTGACTGCGGTTGCGAGGTGGCCTATTTGCCGGGTGCTGGCGATGCGTCACGCGGCGGCGTCCAACGCATTGCCATCACCGCGCCCGAGCCACCGCAACCGAATCGCGCGTCCGGCCTGACAGTCAGCTGATCAACACATGCGCGCCATTGCGCCCCGCCCAGGCCCGCATCGACGCGTCGGACGTGGCCCCGAAGACCTATCGCCGCGCGCCGCCCCGATCAGCCCGCGGCCGCCCCCGCAGCCCCCGCAGCCCCCGCAGCCCCCGCATCGTAAGCATCCCGATGCTTCTCGATCCGCTCAGCATTGTCCGCGGCCCAGTTCACCAACTCCAGCACCGGCACCAGCAAACTGTGCCCCATCTCCGTGAGCTCGTACTCCACCCGCGGCGGCACCTCGGCGTAGACGGTCCGCGAGATCAGCCCGTCCCGCTCCAGTTGCCGCAGGTTCAGCGTCAGCATCCGCTGGGAGACCCCGCCGATCGCCATCTGCAGCGCGCCGAACCGAAGCGGGCCCCGATTCAGATTACCGATGATCATCAGGCCCCACTTGTCGCCGATGCGGTCGAGCACGCTGCGCACCATCCGGCCCTCCGGCCCGACCTCCTGGCAGGCGGTCGGCGGGTCCAATCTTGTCTCCGCCATCTCCTCTGATCCCGTTCCTTCCTCGCGGGTCGACCAGGACGGTTACCTCAATGTGCCTGGCCGCACCTCGATGTGCCTTTTGTAGAGACTTCAACAATCACTCATCATGATGCCACGCACAAAAGGTAACCATCGAGCTGAGGGAGTATTCCGTGGCTTCTTTGCTGCACATCGACGCGTCTCTGTTCCCGGGCGGGGCCTCCGCCTCCCGCACCGTCACCGCCGCGTTCGCCGACGCCTGGCGCGACGCGCACCCGGACGGCACCATTGTCTACCGCGACCTGGCCGCCGAGCCGCTGCCGCACATGAACGCGACCACCGTCTCGGCGGCGTACGCCGATCCGGCCACCCACAACGAGGCCCAGGCCGCCGCGCACGCCGCCCGCCTGGCGCTGATCGAGGAGGCCGAGAACGCCGACGCGATCCTCATCGGCGCCCCGATGTACAACTTCGGCCTCGCCTCCTCGCTGAAGGCCTGGATCGACCACGTCATCCTGGCCGGCCGCACCCTCGGCGAGGGCACGCAGTCCCTGGCCGGCAAGCCGGTCGTGATCGTGGCCTCCCGCGGCGGCTCCTACGAGCCCGGCACGCCCCGCGAGGGCATGGAGTTCGTGAAGAACTACCTCGCCGGAGTCCTCTCCGCGCACCTGGGTGTTACGCCGGAGTTCATCACCATCGAGCTGACGCTGGCCCCGACCGTCCCGGCGATGGCCGAGCTGATCCCGCTGGCCGAGGCGTCCCGCGCCGCGGCCCTGGCCGACGCCGACGCGAAGGCGCGGGAGCTGGCCGCGAAGCTGTCCGGCGAGCCGGTCGCGGTCTGACACCCCCCCCGCAGCCCCGTTCACCAGGCGCGCACGGGGTGGTGGCGAAGCAATCGCGGAGTGCGGCCCTATCCAAGCGGGCCGCACTTCCGTCTCCCGACCACCCCGTGACCGCACTCACCTCACCCCGCGCTCGCCGAACCTTGTTACTCGTGAGTAGCATGGTCGCAGAACCGTTCCGCGTGGAGGAGAGCCAACGTGCCTCAGACCCAGAGGGCCGTCCGACAAGTAGTCTTCGTCGACGGCGTCCGTACCCCGTTCGGCAAGGCGGGCCCCAAGGGCGTGTATGCCGAGACCCGGGCGGATGACCTGGTCATCCGCTGCATCCGCGAGCTGCTGCAGCGCAATCCGCAGCTCCCGGCCGACCGCGTGGACGACGTGGCGATCGCCGCCACCACCCAGATCGGCGACCAGGGCCTGACCCTGGGGCGGGTCGCGGGGCTGCTCGCGGGCCTGCCGAAGACCGTCCCCGGCTACTCCATCGACCGCATGTGCGCCGGTGCGATGACCGCCGTCACCACCACCGCCGGCGGCATCGCCTTCGGCGCCTACGACGTGGTCGTCGCCGGCGGCGTCGAGCACATGGGCCGGCACCCGATGGGCGAGGGCGTCGACCCCAACCCGCGGATCGTCGCCGAAAAGCTGGTCGACCCCTCGGCGCTGGTCATGGGCTCCACCGCGGAGAACCTGCACGACCGCTACCCGGAGCTGACCAAGGAGCGCTGCGACGCCTTCGCCGCCGCGTCCCAGGAGAAGTACGCCAAGGCCCTGGCCGCCGGCAAGTTCCAGGACGTCCTGGTCCCGATGTCCGCCCGGCACGCCGAGAACGGCTACGCCCTGGTCACCGCCGACGAGCCGCCCCGCCCCGGCACCACCGTCGAGGACCTCGCCGCGCTGAAGACCCCCTTCCGGGTCCGCGGCCGCGTCACCGCTGGCAACGCCGCCGGCCTCAACGACGGCGCCACCGCGTGCCTGCTGGCCGCCGAGGACGTCGCCGAGGAGCTGGGCCTGCCGGTCCGCATGCGCCTGGTGTCCTACGCCTACGTCGGCGTCGAGCCGGAGGTCATGGGCATCGGCCCGGTCCCGGCCACCGAGAAGGCCCTGGCCAAGGCCGGCCTGACCATCGAGGACATCGGCCTGTTCGAACTGAACGAGGCCTTCGCGGTGCAGGTCGTGGCCTTCCTCGACCACTTCGGCATCGCCGACGACGACGAGCGCGTGAACCCCTTCGGCGGCGCCATCGCCATGGGCCACCCGCTGGCCTCCTCCGGCGTCCGGCTGATGACCCAGCTGGCGCAGCACTTCGAGGAGCACCCCGAGGTCCGCTACGGCCTGACCTCGATGTGTGTGGGTATCGGCATGGGCGGCACGGTCATCTGGGAGAACCCGCACTGGAACGGAGAGTCGAAGTGACTCAGGACCTGACAGCTCTGGCCACGGAGCTCTTCCCGGACGAGGTCGTCACCAAGGCGCCGGTCCAGTTCTTCGACCTGCCCGGCCACTCCGGCAGGTTCGCGCTGATCACGCTGGACAACGGCTTCGACCACACCAAGCCGAACACGTTCGGCCCCGGCGGCCTCGTGCAGCTGGGTCAGGCCATTGACACGGTCGAGGCCGCGGCCAAGAACGGCGAGATCGTCGGCGTCGGGGTCACCGGCAAGCCGTTCATCTTCGCCGTCGGCGCCGACCTCAAGGGCGTCGAGGTCGTGAAGAACCGCGACCAGGCCCTGGCCATCGCCAAGGCCGGCCACGACACCTTCAAGCGCCTGTCCGCGCTGCCGGTGCCCTCCTTCGCGTTCGTCAACGGCGCGGCCATGGGCGGCGGCGTCGAGGTCGCGCTGGCCTGCACCTACCGCAGCATCTCCTCCGGCGTCCCGGCGCTGGCCTTCCCCGAGTGCTTCCTCGGCCTGGTCCCCGGCTGGGGCGGCTGCACGCTGCTGCCGAAGCTGATCGGCCCGGACGCCGCGGTCACCGTCATCATCGACAACGCGCTGTCGCAGAACCGGATGCTCAAGGGCCCCAAGGCCTTCGAGCTCGGGATCGCCGACGTGATGTTCGAGCCGGTCGCCTTCCTGGAGGAGTCGCTGGCGTGGGCCGAGCAGGTCATCAACGGCTCGATCGCCATTGAACGCAAGCAGTTCACGGCCGAGGACTACGCCGCCGCCGTGGCCCGCGGACGTCAGGTCGCTGATTCGAAGGTGCACGGCGCCGCCCCGGCCCCGTACCGCGCCCTGGACATCATCGAGAAGATGGCCACCGGCTCGAACGACGAGGGCTTCGCGCTCGAGGACGAGGCGCTCGCCGACCTGATCATGACGAACGAGCTGCGGGCCGGCCTGTACGCGTTCAACCTGACTCAGAAGCGTGCGAAGAAGCCGTTCGGCGCGCCGAGCAAGGACCTGGCACGGCCGGTGACCAAGGTCGGCGTGGTCGGCGCGGGCCTGATGGCCTCGCAGTTCGCGCTGCTGTTCGTGCAGCGGCTGCAGGTACCGGTCGTGATGACCGACATCGACCAGGAGCGCGTGGACAAGGGCGTCGGCTACGTGCACGAGCAGATCGGTCTGCTCCAGCTCAAGGGCCGCCTCAACCAGGACCAGGCGAACCGTCTCAAGGCACTGGTGTCCGGCTCGCTGACCAAGGACGCGTTCGCCGACGCGGACCTGGTCATCGAGGCCGTGTTCGAGGAGATGTCGGTCAAGCAGCAGGTGTTCGCCGAGGTCGAGGCCGTGGTCCGGGAGGACTGCGTGCTGGCCACGAACACCTCCTCGCTGTCGGTCACCGAGATGGCCTCCAAGCTCCAGCACCCGGAGCGGGTCGTCGGCTTCCACTTCTTCAACCCGGTGGCCGTGCTGCCGCTGCTGGAGATCGTGCGCGCCGAGCAGACCGACGACGCCTCGCTGGCCACGGCCTTCGCGGTCGGCAAGACCCTGAAGAAGTCCTGCGTGCTGGTCAAGGACGCCCCGGCGTTCGTCGTGAACCGGCTGCTGACCCGCTTCCTGGGCGAGGTCACCGCGGCGGTGGACGAGGGCACGCCGATCGACGTCGCGGACCGCGCGCTGGAGCCCCTGGGCCTGCCGATGTCGCCGTTCGTGCTCCTGGAGCTGGTCGGCCCGGCGGTCGCGCTGCACGTCGCCGAGACCCTGCACACCGCCTTCCCGGACCGCTTCCAGGTCTCGCCGAACCTGGCGAAGCTGGTCGCGGCCGGCAAGAAGGCGATCTACAAGTGGGACACCGGCGTCCCGGTCATCGACCCGGAGGTCCTGGAGCTGTTCCAGCCCGGCGACTCGCCCTCGACCGAGGAGCAGCTCCGCGACCGCGCCCTGAAGGCGATGGCGCAGGAGATCGACCTGATGCTCAGCGAGGGCGTGGTCGGCGAGGCGCAGGACATCGACCTGTGCATGCTGCTCGGTGCGGGCTGGCCGTTCCACCTCGGCGGCATCACGCCGTACCTGGACCGCGCCGGGGTGTCGGAAATCGTGACCGGCCACCGATTCCTGGCCCCGGGAGTGGCTTCTCTCCCTGAATAAGGGTACTTAGAATGGAGGTGCCCCTGCCCCCCGCCGGGCAGGGGCACGCTCTTTTCTCAAGTCTTCCTGACAAGTCCCTGAGTCAGGATCCATGCTCTGACATACCGTTCATGTTCCGCGACGAGCGGTGTGAACAGCAGTTGTTCGGCCGCGCCCCGCACCCTTTCGGTCATGCGTTCGGCCACTTTCACCCGCAGCCGCGCGGCGGCCCGCCGTGCGGCCGGACGGCACGCCAGGTCCACCAGCGCCCCGGCGACGAGGGCCACGACCGCCACGAGCAGCGGGAACGGCACCGGACCGGTGTCCGGCAGGCTTGAGTCCCCGCCGCCGCCGGACGCGGCGTAGGCGATGGCGCCACCGACGCCGACGAGCGCCGCGGTCATCAGCATCCAGTGCAGCACCTGCACGGTGGTCCACCAGCGGGGGACCAGCCGCGGCCCGACCTCCGTGCCCGACAGCGTGGCGTCCAGCGTCTCCGACAGGCTCCTGACGCAGCGATCCCCGATGCGCCGCATCTCCTTGGCCCACGGCGCTGGCATGCTCTCGGCGACCCGGTCCACGGCGTCCGCGACGGCGTGCTCGACATCCCCGTGCTGGATCGGCGGCGGCGCGGGCTCGCCGGCCACGGCACCGGCCCAGGGGGTGTAGCGGGCCGCCTCGCCGCCCCGGAGACGGGATATCAGGGTCATGACGGCGTGCCGGACCGGCCAGCCGGTGACGGCCGCGGCGCGGCGGCGGTAGGTGGCGTCGATGAGGTCTGACAAAGCCTGCATGCTGGTGCTGTCGCCGATGGCCAGGAGCGCGGCGGATTTCGCTTGCGGCGAAAGGCTTTCCGGCGCGCGGCCGTCCCGGGGTGCGAGCTCGGCGGCGATGAGCGTGGCGGCGCGGTCGACGTCCGCCTCGCTGCGCAGGAGGGCGGCTTGTTTCCGGCGGACGCGGGTGACTATCAGCTCTCTGAGTTGTTGCAGACCCTCGCCGGTGCGCGTCGACGTCAGGAGAATCGGCACGTCGGTGAGCCCTGATTCAGTGAGGATCCTTCCAAGATCCTCGGCGCACGCTCGCGCGTCGTTCGCCGACAGCTCGTCGCTCTTGTTCAGGACGACGACCAGCGTCTCCTGGTGGTGGCTGAGGTGGCGGAGGTAGCGCTCGTGCCAGGAGGCGTCGGCGTACTTCTGCGGGTCGGTGACGAACAGGAGCAGGTCGGCGGCGGCGGTGGCCTTGTCGGTATCGTCGCGGTGCGCGCGGACCGCCGAGTCATGATCTGGCAGGTCTATCAAGACCAGCGGCGTGAGTTCCGGCTCCGCACTTCGACTGGCTCCATCCAGCAACGACCCTCGCAGCATCCTGTTATTCGTCGCGACGCCGATGCGGTCCAGGAGCGCGGCGGCGGCTTCGGCGTGCTCGGGATCCCAGATGCAGGCCAGACCGGTCGTGGTAGTCGGTCGTACGGCGCCGACCGGAGCGAGTTCGAAGCGGATCAGGGCATTGAAGAGCGACGACTTGCCACTGCCCGTCGCCCCCGCGATGGCGGTCACGACGTGGTCGGGGGACAGGGCGATGCGCTCGTGGACGCGTCGCAGAATGCGGTCCGCCTCCTGCGCGGTGAAGTCGGACAGGCGCTGGTCGGTCTCCTTCAGAAGAGCTTCGAGCCGGCCCAGCCGCCCGGTGAGGACCCTCGACCCACCACCGATCGCCGGCATCGGAGCGCGCGGGCGATCGGGCGCGGCCTCCGGCTCCTGCCTGGCCTCAACGTCCACGATCCCCATATCGCCTTCGCCCATCTCAGTCTCCCTCGTTCCGGGCCCGAGCCACCGCCGCGCGGGCCTCGGCGAGTGCCTGGGCCTGGCGGGGGTCGAGGGTGTAGGCGGCCAGCTGCGTGTGGTGGGGTTCGCAGGCACGGTCGAGCAGGCGTGCGTTGCCGTCTTTGAGCGCGGTGGTGGCCGTCGTCAGGAGACGGTCGGCGTCTTCGTGCCCGAACATGGTGCGCAGGAGCCCCTGAGCGGCGGTCGCAGCGGGATCGGCCTCCCCATTGCCGGTCTCGTTCCCCGCCAGCGCCGCGACCCCCAACACCAACGCCGCACTGCGGATATGCGCACCCGCCGGCCCGATCGTGCGCGTCGTCCGCCGCGAGTGTCCCTGGTCGAGGATGAGCGTCGGCAGATGATCAAGCCACTCAGCGGCGGCCCGCGCCGGATCGGTGGCCCGCCGCGTGGCGTCGTCGACCGGCCCCGGCTCCGGCGCGCCCGGCGTCAGCTCCCACTGGTCGACGGTCTTGCGCGCGGCCCGCTCCAACGCGGCGCGATACCCGCGTGCCACGGCCTCCACGAGCGCAGCGCGCAGCGGTGCGGTGGTGGCGTCATGCGCCGCCGGGTTGTGAAAGCGCGCGCTCCAGTCCGGCTCAGCCTTCTTGCGCCTCTTGCGCTTCCGCCCGGCATCCTCCGCCTCGAACAGGGCACTGACACGCCCCGAACCCAACAACTCCTGCCACCGGATCCGCACCTCACCCCCCAACAACTCCCCACCATCCACCGCACCCCGAAACCTCACCCGTTCAGCGGTATGCACTCTCTCCAAACCCTGATGCAATACCTGTAGAGCAAGCCGCTGCCCCTCCCAGGCATCAGCAAGCTCACCCACGAGCCTGTCAACGGAATCGAGCCGCCCGGCCACCCCGAGCATCCCGATCCGCCCCCGCCCCGCGGTGTCCGCCCCCGCGTCCCTGAGCCACCCTCGCAGCCCCGCCACCGCCGCCTCCGGCACCAGCGGGGTCTCGTCGACGACCACCGGCGCAGACCGAGACGGAGCCTCAGCTCCACCACGAGCCCCTGCCCCGGATTCGCCCAAAGCCCCCATCCGCACACCCACACCCGCCCCGGCCCCGGAACCCGACCCCAACCCAGACCCCGGCCCAGGCTCACCGCCGGACCCCGGGTCAGACCCACCCCCGGAACCCGGGCCAGACTCACCCCCGGAACCCGGGCCCCACGCAGACCCACCCGCAGCCCCAATCCCCGTCTCCCCGGCAGGCCCCGAGCGCTCAGGCCCGCCGTCCCCATAGCCGCCCTCGCCCGGGGCGCCACCCCCAACCCCAGCCCCGCTCTCACCCTGCCCTCCGTCCACGCCGAGAGCACCGCTGCCGCCAAGGACCGCGCCCCGGGCCCGGGCCCCCTTCTCGCCCACCCCGACACCCGTGCCCACCCCACCGTCCCCACCCGCACTCACGGCCGCGCCCGCACTCCCAGCGTCCCGCGCCGCCCCGTCCCCACCAAGTTCCGCCGCTGGCCCCGATCCGCCCCCGGCCTGCTCAATGCCCTGCTCCGCGTCGCCCAGGCCTCGCTCGTCACGCTGTGCTGTGCCCGGCTCCGAGCCGCCTCCGGGCTGCTGCGTGTCGCCAGCGCCCTGCGACACGCCGAGCACCATGTTCTGGGGTCGGCTATGCGCTTCACTCTGCGATCCGTGCTGCGTCCCCGCCTGCCCACCCCGAACCTCCTCCACCACGAAGAAGGGAACCGCCCCCAACCCATTCACCCGCAACAACTCGACAAAGGCCGCAGCAACCTCCTCCGCGACCTCCACCGAAACCCGCCCCAACACCACAACGATCGGAGCCCCCGAAGCGAGAACCCGCCGCAACACCCGCCACACCGCAGCATCCGCATAGCGCTCCGCGCTCACGACCACCACAACGACGTCCGCGGCCCCGACGACCGCCACGTCGCCATCAACCGTGTCCACCAGCGCGACACCACGAGGGAGGGAGGGGGAGGGGAGGGGGGAAGAAAGCAGAGAAGCCAGCTCCGACCCCACCCGCGCACCCAATCCCGCCGCGCCGTGCCCGCGATTCGCGTCAGCCCGATCCGCCGCGCCACGCTCGCGGTCCGCCTCGGCCTGGCCTGCCGTGCCGTGCTCGCGATCTGCCTCGGCCCGATCCGCCGTACCGCGCTCGCGGTCGTCCTCGGTCTGGCTTGCCGCGCCGCGCTGGCGGTCTGCCTCGGCCTGGCCTGCCGTGCCGTGCTCGCGATCTGTCTCGGCCCGATCCGCCGCGCCGCGCTCGCGATCTGCCTTGGCCCGATCCGCCGTACCGTGCTCGCGGTCGGCCTCGGTCTGGCCTGCCGCGCCATGCTCGCGGTCCGCCTCGCCCCGATCCGCCGCGCCGTGCTCGCGGTCCGCCTTGGCCTGGCTTGCCGTGCCGTGCTCGCGGTCCGCCTCACCCGGATCCGCCGCGCCGTGCTCGCGGTCCGCCTCGGCCTGGGCTGCTGCGCCGCTCCCGTGGTGCGCCTCGGTCTGGGCTGCCTCCGACCGTGACTCGCCGCGTATCGCTGGCTCCTCCGCGGGCACCGACACATCGGCCGGTACCAACGGGGCATCCGCTGCCATCGCGCCGGTCGCCGGCACCGATTCGTCGGCTGTCAGCTGTGTCCCCGGCCGCTCCGGCAGGACCGGCGCCTCCGCAGGCAGTGCTTCCTCGACTGGTACCAGCTGTGTTGGCGAAGGCGGCGGCCCGAGCGCGTTCGCGTTCTCCGCCAGCCCGCTACCCGCCTCGTCTGAGCCGGCTTCGTCACCGTCAGCCAGCTCGCCAAGCGGCCCCGCGCCCTCGCGGCCCGCAACGTTCCCGCCATCCGGACCGCGCAGTTCTTCAGCATCACCGCTGCCGTCCTCACCCACGTCCGCCGACACCCCGCCGCCCAAATCCGCCGGGTTGCACACCAGCACCGGCGTCCGCGTCGTCGGCCGTAGCGGCCCCGTTGCCGAGACGGTCGCGCCGGCGAGGGCGTTCAGCAGCGTTGACTTGCCGACGCCGGTCGGGCCGGCCAGGGCGCACAGGAGTGGCGCGTCCGGGGTGCGGAGTCTGGGGAGGATCGCCGCGTTGAGGATGTGCTCGATCTCCGTGCGGGCGCGGCGGGCCGGTTCGGCCGTGGCGAGGTCCAGGGGGAGGGTGATGGCGGTGACCGCTGCCAGCAGCGCAGTCGTCGCCTCTATGAGGGCGTCCGGCGGTTGCTCGTCGGGGTCGGCTCCGCCGGTCGCCGCGTTGTCTGTGACCGCCACAGCGCGAAGCATGCCGGAAGCGGCGCGTGCGGGGAACCTGGTTGGTGAAATCGCGTCGGGGTCGTGCCGAGCGCACGAATTCACAAGCGGTGGCGCGGCTAGGCCCGTGTGCTGCCAGACGTGTCGGTACGCAGCGCCGTGAAGCGCATCTCCAGCCCGTCGAGCACGGCCGAGAGTCCGACCTCGAACGCCCGGTCGTCGATCTCCCGCTGGTGCTCGGCGAGGAGGTGCGCCTGGTCGAGGTGCGGGTAGACGCCCTCGTAGACCGACGCGTCTGCCGGGAAGCTCGCCGCGAACGAGCCCAGCGCCGAGCCGATCACCAGCGAGCGCATCAGGGCGCCGATGCTCGTCGCCTCGCGGCGCGGCCAGCCGGCGTCGACCAGGCCGCCGAACACCGCGTCGGCGATGTGGAGCTGGGCCGGGCGCCGTCCCGAGCCGCGTGCCAACGCGGGGACCACGTTCGGGTGCGCCGCCAGCACCTCACGATACGAACGCGCCCACGTCGCCAAAGCGCCGCGCCAGGCAGGCTCCTCCTCGCCGCCGGGGCGGGTGCTCCCTGGCCCTGACCCCTCGAAACTCCCCGACCCCTGGGAACTCCCCGACCCCAACCCCTCGAAAGCCGAGACATCCACCCCCGCGACCACGCAGTCGACCACCGCGTCGATCAGCTCATCCTTCGTCGCCACGTGGTTGTACAAACTCGGCCCACTCACCCCCAACTCCGCCGCCAGCCGCCGGGTCGACAACCCCTCCAGCCCCTCGGCGTCGACCAGGGCCAGCGCCGCGGCGACGATCCCGTCGCGGCTGAGCAGCGGCGTACGTGGCCGAGCCATCCGTGCCTCCCTGGAAATGCCTTGGACGTGCCGTGGGTCCTCGTCTGCGAGAACCCAGTAAATCCCCCTGCCAAACCTTGCGCCGCTAGTTTCTCGCGACTACTTTCAAGAAAACTCCCGGCGCTAGTTTCCGCAACCCCGAGGTGTGCCCGATGGACCTGTCCCTCACCGACGAACACGAGGCGATCCGCGCCCTGGCCGCCGACTTCACCGACCGCGAGCTCATCCCGCACGCCGCCGCCTGGGACCGGGTCGAGTCGGTCGACCGCTCCATCGTGAAACGCCTCGGCGACCTGGGCTTCCTCGGCATGACCATCCCCGAGGAGTACGGCGGCTCCGGCGGCGACCACCTCTCCTACTGCCTGGTCATGGAGGAGCTCGGCCGGGGCGACACCGCCGTCCGCGGCATCGTCTCCGTCTCGCTCGGCCTGGTCACCAAGCCCCTGCTCGCCTACGGCACCGAGGACCAGAAGCGCCGCTGGATCCCCCGCCTCACCGCCGGCGACGCCCTCGGCTGCTTCGGCCTCACCGAGCCCGGCAACGGCTCCGATGCCGGCCACCTCAAGACCAGGGCCGTCCGCGACGAGAAGACCGGCGACTGGCTCCTCACCGGCTCGAAGATCTTCATCACCAACGGCACCTGGGCCGACGTCGCCCTCATCTTCGCCCGCACCGGCAACAAAGACGGCCTCCCCGACGACGGCCCCCGCGGCATCACCGCCTTCCTCGTGCCCACCGACACCCCCGGTTTCCAGGCCCGCGAGATCAAGGGCAAGCTCGGCCTGCGCGGCCAGGCCACCGCCGAGCTGGTCCTGGAAGACGTCCGCGTCCCGGACGCGGCCAGGCTCGGCGACATCGGCCAGGGCTTCAAGATCGCCATGTCCACCCTCGACAAGGGCCGCATGTCCGTCGCCGCCGGCTGCGTCGGACTGATCCAGGCCTGCCTCAACGCCTCCGTCGAGTACGCCACCCAGCGCGACCAGTTCGGCAAGCCCATCGCGCACTACCAGCTGGTCCAGGAGATGCTCGCCGACATCTCCGTCGACCTGGACGCCGGCCGCCTGCTGGTCTGGCGCGTCGCCGACCTCATCGAACGCGGCCTGCCCTACGCCACCGCCGCCTCGACCGCGAAGCTCTTCTGCTCCGAGGCCGCCGTCCGCGCCGCCAACAACGCCATCCAGGTCTTCGGCGGCTACGGCTACATCGACGAGTACCCGGTCGGCAAATACCTGCGCGACGCCAGGGTCCTGACCCTTTACGAAGGCACCTCCCAGATCCAGAAGCTGCTGCTGGGCCGCGCCCTGACCGGCGTCAGCGCCTTCTGAGATCATGAGGAATCGGGGTACCCCGAGAAACCCAGCGCCCACCGCACTGACCACACCCACCGCACCTCGGCAGGAAGCGAGCGCCCAGCCATGACCTCCCTATCGCTGGCCAGCATCCTCGCCGAACCGGCCTGGCGCCGCCCCGACACCACCGCGCTCATCGAGGGCGACCGCCGCTACACCTTCGCCGAACTCTGGCAGCAGGTCCTCCAGCAGGCCGGCGCCCTCGTCGAACAAGGCGTGCGGCCCGGCGACAAGGTCGCCCTGATGTGCCCCAACACCGCCGAGTTCCCGCGCGCCTACTACGCGATCCTCGCCGCGGGCGGCGTCGTGGTGCCCGTGCACCTGCTCCTCACCGCCGACGAAGCCGAGACCGTGCTCCGCGACAGCGGCGCCACCGTCGTCATTGCCCACGCGATGTGCGCCGAGACCGCATCGAAGGCCGTGTCGAAGGCCGCCAAGCAGACCGGCGCGAAGCTCCTCACCGTGGGCCCCGGCGGACGTCTGGAGGAGCTGACCGAGCAGGCCACGCCGCTGCCCACGTTCGCCACCCGCAAGCCCGAAGACCCGGCCGTCATCTTCTACACGTCCGGCACCACCGGCACGCCCAAGGGTGCCGTCCTGTCGCACCTCAACCTGGTGATGAACGCGACCACCGACGCCTACGACGCCCGCGACGAGATCCGCCGCGACGACATCGTCCTGGCCTCCCTGCCGCTGTTCCACACCTTCGGCCAGACCGTCAGCATGAACGCCTCCTGGCGTCTCGGGCACACCGTCGTCCTGCTGCCGCGCTTCGACCCCGACGCCGCCATCGCGCTCATGGTCAAGGAACACGTCACCACCTTCCACGGCGTCCCGACGATGTACGTGACCCTCGTCGAGGCGGCGGCGCGCGCCGAGCGGATGCCGACGCTGCGCCGCTGCGTCTCCGGCGGCGCCTCGCTCCCGGTGCCGGTGCTGGAGCGCTTCGAGGCGGCGTTCGGCGCGAAGGTGCTCGAAGGCTACGGTCTGTCGGAGACCTCGCCGGTGGCCTCGGTGAACCAGCTCTCGATCGGCACGCGGGCCGGCACCGTCGGCCATCCGCTGTGGGGCGTGGACGTGGAGATCGCGGACCCCGACGTCCCCGACGTGATCGCGCTGCTGCCGCGCGGGGAGCTCGGCGAGATCGTGATCCGCGGCCACAACGTCTTCACCGGCTACCTCGGACGCCCGGAGGCCACCGCGGCGGCGGTCGTCGACGGCTGGTTCCGGACCGGCGACCTGGGGCGGCGGGACGCGGACGGGTTCATCTCGATCGTCGACCGCACCAAGGACCTGATCATCCGCGGCGGCTTCAACGTCTACCCCCGCGAGGTCGAGGACGCGCTGCTGCGGATGCCGGGGCTGACCGAGGTCGCGGTCATCGGCGTGCCCGATGACGTGCACGGGGAGGAGATCGTGGCGGTCGTCGTGGCGGGGGAGGGGGTTCCGACGGCTGAGGAGATTCTGGCGTACGGGAACGAGCACCTCGGGCGTCACAAGTATCCGCGGCGCGTGGAGTTCGTCGACGCGCTTCCGTTGGGGCCGAGCCACAAGGTGCTCAAGCGGGAGCTGCGCGAGCTGTTCGGCAAGCCTAGGGACTGACCGCGAGGATCAGGTATCCGGCGCACAGGACGAGGTGCGCGCCGCCCTGGACCAGGGTCGCGCGGCCGCGGACGAACGTCAGGGTGCCGACGGCCACGGTCATCGCCAGCAGCACCATGTGGCTGGCGTCCAGGCCGAGGATCAGCGGGGTCGAGAGCCAGACCGTGGACACGGCGATGGCCGGGATCGTCAGCCCGATGCTGGCCATCGCGGAGCCCAGCGCCAGGTTCAGGCTGGTCTGGACCTCGTCCCGGTACGCCGAGCGGACCGCCGAGATCGACTCCGGCAGCAGCACCATCAGCGCGATGACGACGCCGACCACCGAGGCCGGCAGCCCGGCCCGGTCGACGCCGCGCTCGATCGTCGGGGAGACGCCCTTGCCCAGGCCGACGACGGCGACCAGGGCGCAGAGCAGGAGGGCCAGGCTGATCAGGGCTTGGCGGTCGGTCGGGGGCTCGCCCTGGTAGCCGTGTTCGTCGAGGGTGAAGTCGGCGTCCTGGTCGCGCACCCCGGCCTCGCTCCCGGTGTCCACCGGCAGGTAGTCGGGCCGGTGCCGCACCGTGAGCGCGCTGATGAAGAGCCCGTAGACCGCGATCGACGCCAGCGCGGCGAAGGTGAGCTGGGTGTCGTTGAACTCCGGGCCGGGCTGCGAGGTGGTGAAGGTCGGCAGCACCAGGGTCAGGCCGGCGAGCGTGATGATGGCCCCGAAGACGGTCGAGGTCCCGTCCGCGTTGAACAGCGCCAGGCCCCGCTTCAGCGCCCCGAGCAGCAGGCACAGTCCCGCGATGCCGTTGCAGGTGATCATGACCGCCGCGAACACCGTGTCCCGGGCGAGCCCGGCCCCCTTCGCCCCCTTCGCGGTCATCATGGTGATGATCAGCGCCACCTCGATGACCGTCACCGCGACCGCCAGCACCAGCGACCCGAACGGCTCCCCGACCCGGTGCGCGACCACCTCGGCGTGATGCACGGCGGCCAGCACCGCCCCGAACAGGAAGACCGCGACGACGGCCACCACCCACGCCGGCAGATCGCGCCCCCACGTGAACGCCAGCAGCACGATCGCCAGCACCGGGACGACATTGGACCACCCGGCCCACGCGGGCAGGCGTCGCTCGGCTGAGGTGCTCATCGCAGGCCACGATCAGGCAGGGGTGCGGGCGGGGCCAAGTCGGTGGGGCCGAATGGGGGAACGGGGCGGGACCGCAAAATCACGGCCAGCATCGGCGCCCGCCGCCGGCCCGGTCAAGATCCAGCCCGGGACTCGCCGATGAAATTGCGCCGAACGTGGGTGTGGCGGCGGCAAAACTCGCCGCCGCCGCCACGAACCCAGCAACTACCTAAGAAGCCCGCACCCCGTGCAAAGCCGCATAAGCCCCGCCGCGAGCCACCAACTCCTCATGCGTCCCGGTCTCCACCACCCGGCCGCCCTCCATCACCACGATCCGGTCGGCATTGCGCACCGTCGACAGCCGGTGCGCCACGACGAACGTCGTCCGCCCGCTCACCAGCCGCCCCAGTGCCTCCTGGATCAGCCGCTCGGACTGTGTGTCCAGCGCCGATGTGGCCTCGTCCAGAATCAGTACCCTGGGATCCCGCACCAGCGCCCGGGCGATCGCCAGCCGCTGCTTCTGTCCTCCGGACAGCCGCGCGCCCTTCTCTCCGACGCGTGTGTCCAGCCCCTCCGGCAGCCGCTCCACGAACTCCAACGCGTTCGCGTCGCGCAGCGCCGCGCGCAGTTCCTCGTCGTCGACGCCGCCGAGGCCGTACAGCACGTTGTCGCGGATCGTGCCGTCGAACAGTGTCGTCTCCTGCGGCACGATCGACAGGTGCTTGCGGTACGTGCGCAGGTCCAGGCCGGCCATGTCGCGGCCGTCCAGCAGGATGCGGCCCGCGGTGGGCCGGATGAAGCCGATGACCAGGTTCAGTACCGTCGACTTGCCCGCGCCGGACGCGCCGACGAAGGCGACCGTTTCGCCTGGCCTCACCACCAGGTCGAAGTCCGCCACCGACGGGCGGTCGGCGTCCGGGTACTCGAAGCCCATGGCCTCGAAGCGGAACTCGCCGCGGACTGACTCCACGACCTCGCGGCCTTCGTTCTCCTCGATGTCCGGGGCTTGCAGGACTTCGCCGACCGAGCGCACCGAGGCCAGGCCGCGGGTGATGACCGGGGCCAGGTTCATCAGTGCCGTGACCGAGCCCACCAGTGTGGTGAAGAAGGCGCTCAGCATCACCACGTCGCCCGGTGACGTGCCGAGCGCGCCGGTGTACGCCGCGTACGCCGCGCCGGTGAGGCACGCCACGCCCATGAAGTTCAGCGCGATCCAGGCCATCGCGCCGAAGGTGCCGTTGATCAGGTCCAGCCGGAGGCCGGCGGCCAGGACGCGGCGCAGGGTGCCGTCGACGCGGCGGTAGGCGTCGCGCTCGAGTCCGTGGGCCCGCGTGATGGGGATGAGGTGGGTCATCTCCACCACGCGCGACGACAGTTGTTCCACTTCCTCCCGGAAGGACTCGTTGTCCTGTTTCATCGGCTTGCGCAGCGCCATCGCCAGCAGCACCGTCACCGGTACCAGGGCGGCGAACACCGGCAGCCAGATCGGGTCGCGGAAGGCGATGATGACCGTCGCGCCGACCATCGTCACCAGCGCGCCGATGCCGTTGTCCGAGGTCTGCTGCGCGGCCTGCTCGATGGCCTCGACGTCGCGGATCACCTTGGCCTGCAGCACGCCGGCGCTGACGCGTGCGTGATAGCCGATGGTGAGGTGCTGGAGCCGCCACACCAGTGCCGAGCGCAGCCGGACGCCCATGCGCCGGATCGAATGGCTGAAACAGCGGATATACAACAGATGCCCTGGAAGGTTGAACAGGAGCAGTACGAGGAGAATGCCCGAATCGATCCAGAGGCCGGATATCGGTCGGTGCTTCACCACGATGTCGATGACGTCAGCGGTCACCAACGGGAGTAGGAAAGTGGGGCTGTGCTTGACGAAATACGCCAAAACACCCAGGGCCAGGCGGCCCCGGTCCTCCTGGAAGAGGTAGGCGAGCGTGCGGATCGGGTGCTCGCCCCGGTAGTGGTGGTCGAGGGGATCGGCGGATGGCAAAGCCATGAACGCACTCCGCGAATACTTGCGGTCGGACGGGATATACGGATCAAGTCTTTCAGAGCGCGTCGAGCCTTGTCAGCCGTGTATCAGAGCGCGGTCGCCTCGCTCGGCGGTGTCTCATGCCCGCTGACTTTGCCGGGACTTTCTGGTCTGCCTTCCCCCTAGGGGGCTATGGTGGGGCGAACCTTACGGTGAAGCGGAGGCTACAAACATGGTGACGTCGCCCAAGGAAGCGGCCCATCGCGCGCCCAAGAAGTACGTTCCGGTATCCCGGACCGCGATGACGGTGACGCTGGCGACGGCGGCCGCGGGCTCGGTGGCTCTGCTGCCGACCGCTGAGGCCGACCCGAATGCGAACGTCAATGACGTGAAGGCGCAGGTGGACAAGCTCCACCAGCAGGCCGAGCAGGCCGCGGAGGCCTACAACGAGGCCAACATCAGCCTCAGCGACCTGCAGCACAAGGTGGACCAGCTGCAGGCCCGCATCACCGCCGAGCAGGGTTCCCTGGACTCCGCGCGCAGCTCGCTGGGCGGCCTGGCCGCCGCGCAGTACGTCAGCGGCGGCGTGGACAGCACGCTGCAGCTGATGCTCCAGCAGTCGCCGGACAACTACCTGCAGCAGGCCACCATGATGGCCCAGGTGACCGACGGCAAGATGGCCACCATGCGCAGCGCCGCGGAGATCCAGCGGCAGCTGAACCAGGACAAGGCCAGCGCCAGCGACGAGCTCGCGATGCTGGCCAAGACCCGGAACCTGATGGCGCAGCAGAAGTCTGACATCGACGCCAAGGAGCAGCAGGCGACGAACCTGCTGAACCAGCTCACCGCCGCCCAGCGCGTGCAGTACAACCGGCTGGTCAACACCACCTCGGGCAACGTGCCCAAGTCCACCATCAGCAACCTGCCGATCCCCAGCGACGCCCGCGCGGCGATAGCGGTGGCCTTCGCCAAGGCGCAGGTGGGCAAGCCCTACATCTGGGCCGCCGCCGGCCCCAACGCCTACGACTGCTCCGGGCTGACGATGGCCGCCTGGGGCAAGGCCGGCGTGATGATGGACCACGGTTCGCGCGACCAGTACGCCGCGTTCCCGAAGGTCTCCGAGTCCAACATCCAGCCCGGCGACCTGGTGCTGTACTACTCCGACATGCACCACGTGGGCATATACGTCGGCAACGGCACCATCATCCACGCCGCCAACCCCAGCGCCGGCGTGCAGTACGCGCCGATCGGCGAGATGCCGATCGCGGGGATCGTGCGTCCGTAGGGACGCGGGCGGGGCGCGAGTCCCCGCGAGTAAGGACTTTGCGAAACCACGGGCCGGCCTCCATCGGAAGCCGGCCCGTGTCGTCGTCTTCGAGCCCTGATTTCGGGCTCTGACTCGGGCCCTGACTCCGCGAAGCGAACCGCCCCTACTTCTCCGCCTCCCGATGCGCGATCCACTCGTCCCGCAGGATCCCCCAGAGCTGCATGTCGTGCCGCTTCCCGCGGCGCACATGGCTGGACCGGAACGTGCCCTCGGCCGTCATCCCCATCCGCTTGGCCACCGCCCAACTGCGCTCGTTCTCCGGATCGCAGTGCCACTCGGCGCGCGCCATCCCGCGTTCGATCAGCGCGTGGTCCAGCAGGTGCCCGACCGCCGCGGTGATCAGGCCGTGGCCCTGGCCGGCCGGCTCGGTCCAGACGCCGATCTCGCAGGTGCCGCTCTGGTCGTCGAAGTGCGGGAACATGCAGCCGCCGACCAGCGTGCCCCGGTACCAGATGCCGAAGATCCGGCCGGAGTCGGCCGCCTGCCGGTCCGCGTAGCGCTGCAGCATGGCGCGGGCCGATGCCAGGTCGGGGCAGGCGTCCGCGAAGCCGATCCAGCGGTTCAGGTGCTCGCGGGCCCGTTCGATGTGGATGAAGAACTCCGCGGCCTGCCATACCTCCAGCGGGCGCAGTTCGGCGTCTTCGGTGAGCGGTATCGCGAACACGGCACTCCTGGAGGCTGCGGCGGCGGGCGTCCGGCCGGCGGGCCGGCCTCGTAAGGAGCGTACTGGCCTGCCTCCCCTTATGTCCGGCGGGCCGGTCCCCGGCCGATCAAGATTTGGTGACGGTCACCACGTCCCCGGTCGAGGACGCGGAGACGACCGAGATCGTCACCCCGGCGGCGTCGTCGTGGAACGACTGGCCGGGCTGGTACGCGCCCCAGTCCACGGGCTCGTCGCAGGCGGTCGTGGTCGGCGCCTCCGGCGAGGAGTCCTGCACCCGGATCGGCCCGTCGCCGCTGATGGTCGAGGAGTCCACCTGGTAGATGACGACGCCGCTCTTGCACAGCGCCTTGTCCACGCCGTAGGGCCGGCGCGATTCGGCGACGTCCGCCGTCGTCGGCCCGGTCCGCACCACGGCGATCTTCGTCCCGCCGAGCGACTCCACCTCGTCCAGCCGCACCGAGAACTTCCCGGGCGCGTCCAGACACGCCACCTGCGAGTCGGCCAGCCACCCGATCTTCCAGTCCTCCCACCCGAAGTGGTGCGGCGCGTCGCCGTTGATGTTCCCCATGACGTCGAAGCCGCCGACCCAGTGGTGCACGTCGGCGTCGGTGAACGAGTACAGGTCGGGCAGCCCGAAGGTGTGGCTGGTCTCATGCACGAGCACCTTCGGGCCCCAGAAGTACATGTCCTGCCCGAGGGTGACGCCCCACTTCATCTCTTTGCCGTTCACGATCAGGTTCGGCTGCTTCGGGTCGAAGACGTAGGCGGGGGAGAAGGTGATGGCCGTGGCGTTCTTCGGCGGCACGATGTAGATCATGTCGAACTTCGACAGGTCCACGTACTGCGCCGCCAACTCCCCGGCCTGCTTCACGTACAGCGCCTGCTGCGGCCAGCTGATCCCGCGCACGAAGCCGTACGAGGACGAGTCCTGCGGCATGTGCAGCCAGTGGTTGACCGGCGTGATGCTCAGGTCCACGGCACCGGCGGAGAACTGCGTCATCAGGTCGTGCGCCGGGGCCAGGAACTTGTAGTACGCGTCGGTGGGCTCCGTGGCCGGCGCGTCCGGGAAGTCGACGAACAGCATCGCCGCCGTCCTCGTCCCCTGCGGCCGCTGGAACTGGTTGTAGTCGGTGGTCTCGCCCTCGCCGGTCCAGCCGCTGGGGTTGGGCAGCACGCACTGCGCGCTGGTGTCGCGCCGGTCGGCCCGGACCGGTCCGGCGCCGACCAGCGGCACCAACGCGGTCAGCAGCGCCACCGCGCAGGCCAGGCCGGCCAGGCGGGCCGCTCGTCGGGAACCGGGCGGGCGGGGGAGCGTGCGCATTCGGTTCCTTCCGTCTGGCGCCCGTGGCGGGTGTGACAGCTGGTGACGCGCAGCAGAACTGCCCGCAGGGGACGGATGCACACCTCGGTTCCTCCTCCTGCCGAGTGGCGATCCACCAAAGGAGGGAACCTTGGTGCAAGGAAATGCCTCGGCGGCCGGCGGAGGCGAAGCCGCGACGGGGCCCGGCAGGTAAGGGATAGCCTGCCCGCATGCTCAATACGCACCGCCTGCGCATCCTGGCCGAGGTCCACCGGTCCGGGAGCATCGCGGGAGCGGCGCGCGAGCTGAAGCTGTCCCCGTCGGCGGTGTCGCATCAGCTCTCGCAGCTGGAGAAGGAGGCCGGCGTCAGCCTGGTCGAGCGCGGGGCGCAGAGCCTGCGCCTGACCGCCGCCGGCCGCCGCCTCTCGCTGCGCGGCCAGGAGATCCTGGCCCTGCTCGACGCCGCCGAGAAGGACCTGATGGCGCACTCCCGCGCCGACACCGGGCACCTGTGCATCGGGTACTTCGCCTCGGCGGGGCGCCGCCTGGTGCCGCAGGCGCTGTCGCGCTTCGCGCACCGGTACCCGGCGGTGGAGCTGGACCTGGTCGAGGGGCAGCCGCACGAGCTGGCCCCGGCCGTCCAGCAGGGCGAGATCGACGTGCTGGTGATGTTCGAGCACGCGCTGGACCCGTGGTCGCCGCCGGAGGGCGTGGAGGTCCGCGAGCTGTTCAACGACCCGCAGCTCCTGGTGGTCCCGACCGGGCACCCCGCCGGCCGCCGGGGCCGGGTCCGGCTGGACGAGCTGGCCGGCGAGCAGTGGATCACCAGCTTCGGGACCGGCTCCCCGGTGCTGTCGGTGCTGGAGCGGGCGTGCGCGCTGGAGGGCTTCGTCCCCAACATCCGCTGCCGCAGCGACCACTACGAGGTCATCACCGGCCTGGTCCGCGCCGGTCTCGGCATCGCGCTGATCCCCAGCCTGGGCATCAGCGACACCAGCGGCGTGGAGACCACGCGGATCTCCGGCCCGCGGCTGTACCGCAAGATCGGCGTGGCCTCGCGGCCGACGAATCCGAACCCGGTGCTGGCCTCGTTCCTGGCGTATCTGGCCTCCACGGCGGCGAACCTGCGCGCCGCGCACTGAATTCTCCGCGGCCCGTGCAACCTCCGCCCCGCTCCCGCACTTGAGACAGTGACGGCTGATCGGACGACGGGAGCGGAACCAGGGTGGGCCACGACACAACGGAACGTCTCCGAAGCTTCGAGGAATTCGTCGCCGTACGCTCGCAATCCCTGATGCGGACGGCCTACCTGCTGGTCGGCACCCGGGAGTCCGCCGAGGACCTGGTGCAGTCGGCGCTGGAGAAGACCTTTCCGCGCTGGTCGCGGGTCCGGCGGATGGACAGCCCGGAGGCGTACGTCCGGCGGATCGTCGTGAACAACGCGCACGCCGCCTGGCGCTCGGCCCGGCAGCTGCCGACGGTCGCGCTGCCGACCGGGCCCGACGGCGCGGCGGCGTCGGTGCCCGGCTCCGGGGACCACGCCGAGGACGTGACGCTGCGCGACAGCCTGCTGCGCGCGCTCGACGAGCTGCCGCACGGGATGCGGACGATCGTGGTGCTGCGGTACTGGGAGGAGCTGAGCGTGCGGGAGGTCGCCGACGTGCAGCGGTGCTCGGTCGGCAACGTCAAGTCCCAGGCCGCGCGAGGTTTGGAGCGTCTTCGAGAACTGATGGCTTCGGACGTGAGGAGTGAATGATGAGTGAGGGTTTCGCCGGAGGGGGAGCGGGAGCGGGTGGGGACGGGGACCAGGACGCCGATCAGCTCCACGACGTGATGGCGCTGGCCACGGCGCACCTCGGCGCGGTCGTGGTGGACCGCGGGCGGCTGCGGCGCGCGCAGCGTCGGCATCGGCTGGCCGAAGGCGGGGTCGCGGCGGGGGTGCTGTCGGTCGCGCTCGTCGCCGCGATGGTCGCGATGCAGGGAGGAGGCGGCGCGGCCAAGGCGCCGGTGCCGGTGGGCGGTCCCGGCCAGACGAAGGTCTCGCAGAACCCGACGACGGTGGAGTCTTCGGCGGCGAAAGGCATCACGCCGGTGGCGGTGTCCGTCTACGACTCCGGTGACGGGCTTGAAGGCAGCGACGCGGTGAAGGGGTTGCTGAGCGGGACCGGGGCGTGGGAGACCTACCAGTACTGCCAGGATCGCGCGACGTACCAGGGCGTTCCCAAGAGCACAGGCGTGGTCTTCGACCTCGGTGCCGCCACCAGCATCGGCGAGGTGACGGTGAACGTCGGGGTTCCGGGGGCCAGCCTGGAGATGTGGACGGCGGACGGCTCGGACACGGCTGTGCCCGGGATCCGCCCGAACCAGCCGCCGGCCGGGTTCACGAAGGTCGCGGGGGTCGCCGAGGCCGGGACGACGGTGGTTCTCAGCCCTGCTCATCCGGTGACGACGCGGTACGTGCTGGTGTGGTTCACGGGTGCGCTGCCTGTGGTGCCGAACCCGAACCCTGCCATCGCCTGCGCGCACGATGACGGCCGCCGTTACGGCGACTCCATCACTGCGGTGCGGTTCGCCCGGGGGTAGTGGCTGCGGGAGCCGCCAGCCGCGCCACCGCGGCCCCGATGGTTCGCATCCCCTGCACCATCGCGAACTCGTCTCCTGCGGAGCAGCGGGACAGCACGGCGTAGCAAACCTGCCGTGCGCCGCGTACCACCCCGACGTCGCACCGCGTCCCCGCATCGGTGCCGGTCTTGTTCGCGACCCAGAGCCTGCTGAGCGGGAGTTCGCGGACGGTCGCGTCCTCCGGATCGTGAGGAACCGCGGCGGCCACCATGCTCCGGTCCAGGCAGCCGGCCATCCACTCCATCAGCAGCGGACCCCACTCGCGGTCGCCGGCGACGATCCCGACGAGCGACGCCAGCTCGCGCGCCGTGCCGACGGCGAACGTCGGCGGATGCTCCGGCAGCCGGGGCTCGCGAATGCGGTCCAGGATGCGCGTGTGCCGCAAGCCGAGTGCCGCGGTGTCCGCCGCCACCCGCTCCAGCCCGATGCGACGCAGTAGCGCGTTGGTCGCGGTGTTGTCGCTGACCGATGCGGTGAGGCGGGCGAGGTCGAGGAGGGTCCAGTCGCGTGCTGAGAGCTTGAGGAGCAGGCCGGAGCCGGCGCTGTAGTCCTGGTCGAGGAGCGCAATCGGCTCGTCGGGGTCCAGCGTGCCGGCTGCGAAACCCTGCGCCACGGATGCGAGGAGCAAGAGCTTGCCGACGCTCGCCAGCGGCAGCACTTCATCCGCACGATGCTCGCCCCAGCCCGGGACCGAGTATGCGAGCAGGCCCGGCAGTGCCGCTGCTGTCACATGGCCTCTCAAACCGCCACCACCCGCCCCGCACGCGCCGCCGTCAGCACCCCGTCCCGCACCGCCACCGTGCCGCCGACCACTACCAGCCGCACCCCCTCCGGCGGCGTCAGCGGCTCGGCGAACGTCGCGCGGTCCGCGACCCGCGCCGGGTCGAACACCACCAGGTCCGCATGCGCCCCGTCGCGCAGGATTCCGCGCTCGGCGAGGCCGAAGCGGGTGGCGGTCGCGCCGGTCATTTTGCGGATCGCCTCCGGCAGGTCGAAGAGCCCTGCCTCGCGTGTGTAGTGCCCCAGGACGCGGGCGAAGGTGCCGGCCCAGCGCGGGTGGGGGCGGCCTTGGGTGGGGACGCCGTCGGAGCCGATCATCGCGAACGGGGCCGCCAGGACGCGGCGGACGTCGTCCTCGCGCATCGAGTGGCTGATGATCGTCACGTCGCCGTCCTCGCTCAGCAGCAGCTCCGCGACCAGGTCGACGGCGTCCGCGCCGGACGCGTCCGCGAGGGCGGCGATGGTGTGGCCCTGGTACGCGGCGTGCCGCGGGGCGCCGGCCACGACGATGCGGTCCCAGCCGCCGTTGCCGACGGTGTTCTCCCAGCCGGGCACGCCCTCGGCGATCGCCTTCCGCAGCGCGTCACGCTGCCCCGGGTCGCGCAGCCGCTCCAGCAGCCGCGCCTGGCCGCCGTCGTGGGCCCACGGAGGCAGCATCGCCGACAGCTTCGTACTGCCGGCCGTATACGGATAGACGTCGCACGTGACATCCATCCCCGACTCCCGAAGCTGCGCCAGTCGCGCCAGCGTCACCTCTGTCCGGCCCCACGCGTACTTCCCGGCCGTCTTATGGTGCGACACGTGCAGAGCCGCACCGCTGTCGCGCCCTATAGCGATCGCTTCCTCTAAGGCATTCTCGACACCTGACATCTCATCGCGCAGATGCGTTACGTAGGGCTTTCCGTGGCGTGCGGCGACGGTCGCCAACGCGGTGATCTCCGCAGCATCCGCATAAGAGCCCGGCGTATAGATGAGCCCTGTGGAGAGCCCAACAGCTCCGCTCTCCAGAGCTTCATCCAGAGCGTCTGCCATACGCGCGACCTCCATGGCCGTGGCAGGACGTGCCTCATGGCCGACGACAAAGGCGCGCAGAGTCCCGTGCCCTACGAGGGAAGCCAAGTGATTGGAGCGTCCGGAGACGTTGTGGGCGTGACTGAGTGCAGCGAGCCCTGAGTACGTTCCGGGAAAAGCGCTAACGCCGCAGTTCCCAGCGATCTCCATCGTGACGCCCTGGAGTACCGAGGCGAACGCTTGGGAGCTATCCAGTCTGTGTTCAGAAGCGTCAATACAGGCGGTATCGGAGTGCGTATGCGCGTCGATGAATCCCGGCGCGACTACCAAGCCCGAGACATCCATAACCTCGTCGGCCTGAGCGACGCAGCCAGGCGCCAGCACCCTGACGCGGCCCCCGAGAACCCCGACATCAAGCGCCGCCAAAGGCGCACCGGTCCCATCCGCCACCAGACCCCCGCGCAGAACAAGCGAGAACCCGCTCACCGCAGCCCTGCCGGCAGCACCCCACTACGAGCCACCAGCTCCTCGATACTCTCCGCGGCGCGCAACACATGGAACCGCACCACATCCCCCTCCGACACCTCGAACCCGAACACCGGAGGCATCGGCAGACTGTTGTACTGGAACGGCGAGGAGAAGTAGTAAGCCCCCGTATCCGGCACCACCACGATGTCCTCCGTGGCGAGCTTCGGCAGCTTCCGCTCCCGCGCCACCAGATCCCCCGCGAAGCAGCACGGCCCCGCGACGTCTTGCACCTCCAGCGCCGCCGTACTCGCCAACCCGTGCCGGTCGTACGCCAGCACCCGCAGCGGCCACGACTTGGGCGCGAACACAGTGCGCGCCGCTACCTGCGCCCCTGCGTGCGTCAACGCTATAGCGCGCCCGCCAGAGGTCTTCGTGTACTCCACCCGCGAGGCGATGAACCCGTTCTTCGCCATCACCGACCGCCCGTACTCCGTGACCACCTTCAGCTCCCCGCCGAACAGCTCCGGCGCGGCCTCCCGCAACACCGCCACGTGATCGGCGAAGGTGGGACTGTCCTCGTCCCCGCTGAAATCCACCGGCAGCCCGCCACCGATGTCGATGCCCTCGATCTGCCCCTCGCGCCGCGCGTTCACCTCCTGCGCGAACCGCACCGCCTCGGCCACCCCCGCCGCGTTCAGCTCCAGCGGGATGCCCTGCGAGCCCACGTGCACGTGGACCCAGCGCAGCCACGGACGCGCCGCGTACGCCGCCAGCAGCCGCTCGCGGTTGCCCGGGTCGGCCATCGCGATGCCGAACTTCGTGGTCCGGCCGGCCGTCGACATGGCCTCGATCGACCCGATCCCCACCTGCGGATTGATCCGCACCCCGGCCCGCAGCGCCACGGCGCCGTCGGCGACCAGGCGGTCCACGCGCTCCAGTTCCTCGAAGTTGTCGATGTTCAGCGCGATGCCGTCGCGCAGCGCCTCGGCGAGTTCGGCCTGCGTCTTCGCCGGGGAGTCCAGCACGATCCGGGACGCCGGGAACCCCGCGGCGCGCGCCTGCGCCAGCTCCCCGGGGCTGCTCACCTCGCAGCCCAGGCCGTGCCGCAGCAGCAGCGCCAGGACCGGCACCAGCGGGTTCGCCTTGGCCGCGAAGGCGTGCAGGACGTCCAGCTCGCGCGGCCAGGCCGCCAGCAGCTCCGCCGCCGTCCGCGCGATGCCGACGACGTCGACGAACGCCGCCACCGGCGTCCGCTGCGGGTCGAGCAGGCCCTGGGCGACCGCGGCGTGGACGGCGCGGTCGCGGCGGATGCGGCGGGCATGATGGTCAGGCATGGCGGATTCCTCGCAGGGCTCGGGTGGCGCCGGTGGCACGGCGGCTCGCGACCCAGCGTGCGACCTCGGACGCCGCCGGAGCGCGAGCCTCGAAAACCTCGCCGCTCACACTCCAAATCCCGACAACCGCCTTGCCGATCGGCGGTCTGCGGCCACGATGACGCCTCAGCCGCGCGCATCGATCACCGTCGATCACTGTGAACCCAGCACCGCCCCGCACCACCGACCGAGCCGAGGAGATCCCGTGACAAAGGTCGACCACCCGTATGGCACCTGGCCGTCCCCCCTCACGGCCGAGGACGTCGCCGCCACCCCCGGCGCGCCGCAGTGGCCTGCGATCGTCGGCGAGCAGACCTGGTGGTGCGCGCCGGACCCGGCGACGGCCACCGTCGGCCTGGTGCGACGGGACGCCGACGGCACGGTCGGACCGGTCCTGGGCCCGGACTGGCCGGTCGGCAACAAGGCGATCGGCTACGGCGGACGCCCCTACCTCGCCACGCCCGACCTCGCGGTCTTCTCCTGCTCCCGCGACCAGCGGCTGTATCTGGTCGCCGAGCCCCTGACGGCCCCGACGGACCCGACGCCCCTGACCCCCGCCGACCCCGAAGGCGTCACCCGCACCAACTACTCGGACATGATCCTGGGCCCGACCGGCACCGAGATCTGGGCGATTCGGGAGAGGACTCGACTCGACGAACCGGGCGCACTCACCGACCCCGCCCCGCGCACCACCCGCGACGTCGTCGCCATCCCGCTGTCCGGCGCCGGAGCGGAAGACCCGGAGGCCCTCCGCGAAGTCGCCCGCTCCCACCACTTCCTGTCCACGATCCGCCTGAGCCCCGACGGCATGCGGCTGTCCTGGCTCGGCTGGGACCACCCGGCGATGCCGTGGGAGACCACCGACCTGATGGTCGCCTCGATCGTCGACGGCGTCGCGGTCGCGCAGGCCCGCGTCCTCGGCGGCGACGAGGTGTCCGTCGCGCAGGCCGAGTGGGCCGACGCCGACACCCTCTACGCGCTGGCCGACCCCGACGGCTGGTGGAACCTGTTCCGCGTCGACCTGGCCGGGGAGCAGACGGAGGCGACCAACGTCTTCCCCACCGAGACCGAGTGCGGCCACGCGATCTGGCGCGTCGGCTCCACGTCGTTCGCCGTCACCGACGCCGGCGTGGTCCTGCGCCGCAGCCTCGGCGACGAGGCGCTGGTCCGGTGGGACCCGGAGACCGGCGAGACCACCGACCTGGCCGCGGACTGGACCGAGTTCGCGACCTCGGTCAGCGGGGACGGCGCCGCCGCGGTCGCCGTCGTCGCCGCGAGCCCCACCGAACCCTCGACTCCGCTGCGCATCGACGTTGCCCGCCGCCACACTGTCCGCTGCGTCGAGCCCGCCGCCCACCCGCACGAAGCCTGGGTCTCCGTCCCCGAACGCCGCCACGTGCAGGTCGACGGCGGCTGGCAGGTCCCGTACATCTACCACCCGCCGACCAACCCCGGGTACCGCGGCCCCTCCGACACCCCGCCGCCGCTGCTGATCGACGTCCACGGCGGCCCGACCAGCAGCACCGTCGCCACCCGCCATCTCCCCTTCGCGCTGTTCACCTCCCGGGGCTACGCCGTCGCCTCCGTCGACTACGGCGGCTCCACCGGCTACGGCCGCGCCTACCGCGACCGCCTGCGCCACACCTGGGGCATCACCGACGTCGAGGACCCGGTCGCGGTGGCGCGCGCCCTGGCCGCCGCCGGACTGGCCGACCCGCGGCGCACCGGCATCCGCGGCGGCTCGGCCGGCGGCTGGGCCACCCTGGCGGCGCTCGCGCACAGCGACTACTTCGCCTGCGGCGCCGTCTACTTCCCGATCAGCGATCCCGCGACCTGGTACGACGAACAGACCCACGACTTCGAGAGCCGCTACGTCCACTACCTGATCGGCGACCCCGAGAAGGACGCCGAGCGCTTCGCCCGGGTCTCGCCGCTGGCGCACGCCGCCGAGATCACCGCGCCGTTCATCATGCTGCAGGGCGAGGACGACGTGATCTGCCGCCCCGACCAGGCCGACCGGCTGGTCAAGGCCGTCGAGGCGGTCAACCCGGGGCTGTGCCGGGCCTACCACCGATTCCCCGGCGAGGGGCACGGCTTCCGCAAGGACGCGACCATGGCCGTCTGCCTGCAAGCCGAACTCGACCTGTACGCGAGCGTCCTCGGAGCCTGACATGAACGCACCCGATCTGTCCGCCCCCGGTCAGTCCGCCCCTGGCCGGTCCGCCCCCGGCCGGTCCGCACCCCGCCCCACCGACTCCGACCTCGAAAAGCTCGCCGCCGACGCGATCGCCGCCTGCTCCCGCCTGATCCGCTTCGACACCAGCAACTTCGGCGCCGGCGAGAGCCGCGGCGAACGCGCCTGCGCCGAATGGGTCGCCGAGCAGATCACCGACGCCGGCTTCGACCCCGTCGTCCTGGAGTCCGCGCCCCGCCGCGCCAACACCGTGGTCCGCATCCCCGGCACCGACCCGGGCGCGCCGGCCCTGCTGGTGCACGGCCACCTCGACGTCGTCCCCGCCGAGCCCGCCGACTGGCAGTCCCACCCCTTCTCCGGCGAGGTCCGCGACGGCGCCGTCTGGGGCCGCGGCGCCCTGGACATGAAGGACATGGACGCGATGATGCTCGCGTTCGTGCACCACCTGTCCCGCACCGGACAACGCCCGCCGCGCGACATCGTCATGGCCTTCGTCGCCGACGAGGAGGACACCGGCGACTTCGGCGCCGGCTTCCTGAGCCGCGAGCACCGCGACCTGTTCGAGGGCGTGGACACCGCGATCAGCGAGTCCGGCGGCCACTCGGTGCACCTGTCCGACGGCGCGCGCCTGTACCCGATCGCGGCGGGAGAGCGCGGCAGCGCGTGGCTGACCGTCACGACGCGCGGCACCGCCGGCCACGGCTCGCGCCGCAACGACGACAACGCGATCGCCAAGCTGGCCGCGCTGGTCACCCGCTTCGCCGAGTACGAGTGGCCGGTGCGGGTGGTGCCGATCGTCAGGGCCCTGCTGGACGGCCTGTCCGAGCACTTCGGCCGCGAGATCTCCCCGGACGATCTCAGCTCCCTGGGAGCCGCCGCGCCGCTGCTGGCCGACACGCTGCGCAACTCGGTCAACCCCACGATGCTGCGCGCCGGCTACAAGCACAACGTCATCCCGTCGGAGGCCGGCGTGGCCCTCGACGGCCGCCTGCTGCCGGGCACCGAGGCCGAGTTCTTCGCGACCGTCGACGCACTCCTCGGCCCCGACGCCACCCGCACCGGTGATCACAACCCGCCGGTCAGCGCCGACTTCACCGCCCCGGACTTCACCGCGATGGCCGCCGCGCTGCGCGCCTTCGACCCCGAGGCGATCGTGCTGCCGTTCTGCATGACCGGCGGCACCGACGCGAAGGCGTTCGCCAAGATCGGCATCCCGGGCTTCGGCTTCGTCCCGGGACGCACCCCCGAGGGCTTCGACGCCTGGCGGTACGTCCACGGCGTCGACGAGCACGTGCTCACCGACAGCCTGGCCTTTGGCGCCGGCGTGCTCGCCACGTACCTGCTGACGGATCCCAGAGCGCACACATGACCCTGCTGCGTCCGCCGGCTCTGAGACCCGGCGACACCGTCGCAGTGCTCTGTGCTTCCTCGCCGGTGCCGAGCCAGAGACACCTGGAATCGGGCCTGCGCGCCATGGAATCCGTCGGTCTCAGACCGGAGGTCTTCGGCACCGCGCGCGATACCGGCAGCAGGTACGACTACCTGGCCGGCACCGACGCCGAACGCGCCGCCGACCTCACGCGTGCGCTGAGCGACCCGAAGTACGCCGGCGTGTTCCTCGCGTGCGGCGGTTACGGTGCGCAGCGCACGCTGGAGCTGATGGACTGGAGCCGCGTCGACGCCTCGGCGCCGAAGGTGGTCGTCGGGTACTCCGACGTCACGGCGCTGCTGGAGGCTATAGCGGTCAAGGTGGGATGGGTGTCGTTGTTCGGGCCGATGGTGGCCTGTAGCGGGTTCTGGCAGGGGCCTGGAGAGTATGACTTCAAGGAGCTGATGAAGCTCCTCTATACGCCTTCAGCGGTCAGACGGCTCACGTTTCGGGGCTCGCGTGCGCTGGTCCCCGGCGCCGCCGAGGGCCTGACGCTCGGCGGGACCGCGACGCTGATCGCTGCGAACTTCGGGACCGACACCTCGTACCCGGTCCGGGACGGGATCCTGTTCCTGGAGGACGTGGACGAGCTGCCGTTCCGCCTGGACCGGATATTCACGCAGATCCGCCGGGCCACGGCGTACCTGGAAGGCCTACGCGGGATCATCCTCGGCACCTTCACGGAATCCGGGAATCCGGAGCACATCGACCGGCTGCTGGCCGAGCGGTTCGGGGACCTCGGCGTGCCGGTGCTGGCCGGCGTGAACATCGGGCACAACTGCGAGATGCAGACGTATCCGATCGGCGTGACGGCCCGGCTCGATGCCGACGCCGGGACTCTGACGTTTCTGGATCAGGTGCTGGCCGAGCCGCACAGCGTTCGCGGATAGCGCCGCAGGAGACCTTCCGTCGGCACAGCGCCGCAGCAGATTCTCCGCCGGCCGGCCCCGGCGCCGGCTTGTCGTCAAGGCGCCGGGGGCCCAGACTCGAATTCGCCACCCTTACGCCCCCTCATCAGGCGTGACTTCCGGGTTCCGGCGGCGCGTCCATGTCCCGGTCCCCTGGACCAAGCGCCCCGCAGGTTTTAGATTCTTGCTCGGACAGACCATCCACTACAGCGTTTAAGCACAGGGTTTGGATTCACAGCGTCACCCGGCTCCGCCACCTCTCGTTCCGGTAACCCAGGAAGGACACCCGCCGTGGCCGCTGCTCTTCGATGGCGCTTTCGCGCGCCTGGAAAAGGAAATCGCGACGATCCTCTGAGAACCCTGATAGCCGGCCGCGCCGTGCTCCTGATCACGGTCCTGGCCATCCTCTCCGCAGCCACCGGCGCGGTCGCGTTGGCGTCCTCGACAGGGACGTTGAACGCGCCGCCGCCGGTGACCGACCAGGAGCAGGGCATGGTGTCCGGCGCGCTGTTCCAGGATCCGCCGGACATGGCGATGGCCGCCGGTGCGAACGGCGGCCTGACCGTCACCCTCGATACCCACGACACCCAGTTCGACCTGGCCGGGAAGACCGCGAAGGGACAGTCCTACAACGGCTCCTACGTGGCGCCGACGATCAGCTTCAATCCCGGCGCGAACGTCGACGTCCGGGTCGTCAACCATCTTCCGGTGGCCACCAATGTGCACTTCCACGGCCTGCACATCGACCCGATGAGCCATTCGGACGACGACTTCCTGTGCATCGCCCCGGGCGACACGTACACGTACCACCTCGTGATCCCTGCCGACCATCCTCAGGGCACGTACTGGTACCACTCGCACGCCATGGGCACGATGTGCCCCGGCGGCGTCACCGGACCGATCAACGGCGTGGCCGGCAGCAGCGGCATGGCCATGTCCGGCGACGTCGAGAACCAGATCTTCGCCGGCCTGTCCGGCGCCCTGATCGTCGGCGACGACAGAACCCTGCTCCCGGCGGCCTATCAGCACGTCATCGCGCACACCTTCGTGCTCAAAGACGTCCAGATCGACGCCAACGGCGCCATCGTCCAGAACACCGCGACCTCGAAGATCGACTCCAACGCCCCGACCGTCCGCCTGGTCAACGGCCAGCTCCGGCCGATCGTCGGCATGCAGCCCAACGAGACCCAGCTGTGGCGCCTGATCAACGCCGGAGCCGACATCTTCTACCGCCTGCGCCTGGACGGCTACACGTTCACCGTGGTCGGCGAGGACGGCGTCCCGGTGGCCGGCGCCACCACCGTGGACACCCTGCTCCTGCCCCCGGCCAAGCGCTACGACGTCCTCGTGACGGCGAACGGCACCCCCGGCACCGCCTGGCTGCGGACCACCGCGTACAGCAACGGTCCGCAAGGAGACCAGTACCCGGACACCACCCTGGCGCAGCTGGACGTCTACGGCGACGCGGTCAACCGCCTCCCGACCCTCACCGGCGGGGTCAGGACCGCTCCGGCGAGCCTGGCCGACGCCAAGATCGCGCAGCAGCGCACCGTCGACCTCAGCGAGAGCCCCGACGGGCTCAGCTTCTTCATCAACGGAAAACAGTTCGACCCGACCACCTCGGTCTTTCCCGACCCGGCCAAGCTGGGGACCGTCGAGGAGTGGACAATCCTCAACGAGAGCGGCGAGGACCATCCGTTCCACCTGCACACCAGCGCGTTCCAGGAGATGTCGGTGAACGGCACGGCCGTGCCCTACACCCACATGCAGGACGTCGTCCCGGTGCCGCACGCGGTGAGCGGGGTCCCGGGCAAGGTCGTGATCCGCATCCCGATCGAGGACTATCCCGGCCAGTGGATGTTCCACTGCCACATCGGCGCCCACGAGGACAACGGCATGATGAGTTTTCTCAACGTGGTGCGCTGACCGAGCAGCCCTCACCAGCCCCGACCAGCTCGGCCCACCCCGACCCGACCGACCACCCCGACCACCCCGACCCGCCACAGGGCCCGGAACCGGAGCTCGCCCCGCCGGTTCCGGGCCCGTCTCCGTGCTGTGTCAAGATCTCTCCATGAGCGAGACCATGCGCCCGATGACCGTCGCGGACCTGCACCAGATCCTCGCCGACCTGCCGCGTTACTGGGGCGAGCGCGACATGCGCGCGGGCCACCACTTCCCGCTGGTCCACGAGTTCGGCCCGACCTGCATGGTCGCCGACTCCCCGGACGGCATCCGCGGCTACCTCATGGGCTGGGTGAACCAGGACCACGTCGGCTACGTCCACTTCATCGCCACCCGCGACGACACCCGCGGCTCGGGCCTGGGCCGCCGGCTGCACGAGGAGTTCGCCCGGCTGGCCGCGGCCCAGGGCGCCACCAGCCTGAAGGCGATCACCAGTGTGGCGAACGTCAACAGCGTCGCCTTCCACACCGCCATCGGCTTCACCGCGGAGGTCGTCGACGACTACGCCGGACCGGGCGACCCCAAGGTGGTCTTCAAGCGCCAACTGTGAACAGCCGAGCGTCGCGCGCTACATTTGTTGCGCGCCGCTCATCACGGCGCCGCCGGAGCTGAGAGGCGCTGCAACGGATCCTTGAATCCGCCACGCTCGGTCCCGACGACTTTCCCAAGGGCGCCTCCCTCGTGGAGGCGCGCTTTGTGCTTCCCCGGGGTTCCACCACCTCATGCGAAGACGGGAAAGCGAGCATGAAGCACCACAGTGAGGAGATCGACGGCCTGCGGTTCGCCGTCGCCGACCTCGAACTGGCCGAGTACGGCCGCCGGCAGATCACACTGGCCGAGCACGAGATGCCCGGCCTGATGGCGTTGCGCGCCGAGCACGCGGCGGCCCAGCCCCTGCGCGGCGCCCGGATCGCCGGCTCCCTGCACATGACCGTGCAGACCGCGGTCCTCATCGAGACCCTCGTGGCGCTCGGCGCCGAGGTCCGATGGGTGTCCTGCAACATCTTCTCCACCCAGGACGAGGCGGCCGCCGCGGTCGTCGTCGGCCCCGACGGCACCCCCGACAAGCCCACCGGCACCTCCGTGTTCGCCTGGAAGGGCGAGACGCTGGAGGAGTACTGGTGGTGCACCCGCCAGCTCTTCGACTTCGGCGACGGCCGGGGCCCGGACCTGCTGGTGGACGACGGCGGCGACGCCACGCTGCTGGTGCACCTCGGCGCCGAGTACGAGACGGCCGGCCGGGTCCCGGAACCGGAGCCGGGCGACCACGAGGAGCGCCGCCAGATCCTGGCGCTGCTGGCCGAGAGCCTCGACGAGGACGACACCCGCTTCACCCGCATCGCCGCCGTGCTGCGCGGGGTGTCGGAGGAGACCACCAACGGCGTCGCGCGCTTGTACAAGCTGGCTCGCGAGGGCCGGCTGCTGTTCCCGGCGATCAACGTCAACGACTCGGTCACCAAGTCGAAGTTCGACAACAAGTACGGCATCCGCCACTCCCTGCCCGACGGCCTGAACCGCGCCACCGACGTCATGCTCGGCGGCAAGCTGGCCGTGGTGTGCGGCTACGGCGACGTCGGCAAGGGCGCGGCCGAGGCGCTGCGCGGCCAGGGCGCGCGCGTCGTGGTGACGGAGATCGACCCCATCAACGCCCTGCAGGCGGCGATGGACGGCTTCCAGGTGGCGCGCCTGGACCAGGTCGTCGAGGACGCGCACCTGTTCGTCACCGCCACCGGCGGTACCAGCGCGATCCGCGTGGAACACCTGGCGCGCATGCGCCACAACGCGATCGTCGGCAACGTCGGGCACTTCGACACCGAGATCGACCTGGCCGGCCTGGCGGCGCATCCGGGCGTGACCAAGACCGAGGTCAAGCCGCAGGTGCACCAGTGGACGTTCGCGGACGGGCACGCGGTGCTCGTGCTCTCCGAGGGCCGGTTGTTCAACCTCGGCAACGCCACCGGCCACCCGAGCTTCGTGATGTCGGCGTCGTTCGCGAACCAGGTGCTGGCCCAGATCGAGCTGTTCACGAATCAGGACCAGTACACGGAGGACGTGTACCGGCTGCCCAAGCACCTGGACGAGAAGGTGGCGCGGCTGCACCTCGACGCCCTCGGGGTGCAGCTGACCGAGCTGTCGGCGGAGCAGGCCGACTACCTGGGCGTGCCGATTGAGGGCCCTTACAAGGCCGAGCACTATCGGTACTGAGAGTCGCTAGCTCTTAAGTAGCACCTCCACGTTCGGAACCACGATGCCGAACAGGTCTCCGATCGTGGTCAGCGCCGCGGCCTGCAGCATGTCAGCAGGCTGCGGCGCGCCGTCCGGCCCGGCGAGCGACCGGGTCGCCGTCGCGTCGGCGACCACCGTCGGGCGGTAGCCGAGGTTGAAGGCGCCCTGGGCGGTGAAGGTCACGCACATGTGCGTCATGAAGCCGGCGAGTACCAACTCCGGCCCGGCGCCGAGCTCGCGCAGTGTCTTCTCCAGGTCGGTGTGGTGGAAGGCGTTCGGGAACGTCTTCACCACCACCGGCTCGCCGTCGATCGGTGCCACCTCTGTGATGATCGAGCCGATCTCTGCGCGGATGTCATAGGGGGTGCCCTCGCCGCCGTCGTTGACGATGTGCACGACCTGCGCTCCCGCTGCTCGCGCCGCGCGCAGCAGCCGTGCGCCGGCCGCCACCGCGGCGTCGGCGCCGTCGAGCTCCATCACGCCGGTGCGATAGGTGTTCTGGAAATCGACCATGACGAGCGTCGCGTCGGCGAGCTTCGGCAAGGCATTGTCAAGTCCGATGATGGAACGCAGTGTTGGTGACGTAGACATACTTCTCCTCGGAATTGTCAGTCGCTATTCAGTGCACAGATTCAGTGCAGAAATTCGGTGCGCGGAAACGTCAGGCGGTGACGCGGAACCGCCGCCGGTAGGCCGCCGGGGTGGTCCCGATCTGCCGCCGCAACGCGCGGTGCAGCGTCTCCACCGAGCCCAGGCCGCTGCCGGCCGCGACCTCGTCCAGCGCCGCGTCGGTGGTCTCCAGCAGCCTGCGTGCCGCCTCGACGCGTGCGGCCTCGACGTAGGCGGCCGGCGTCGTGCCGGTCTCCTGGCGGAAGACGCGGGCGAAGTGCCGCTCGCTCAGGCACATGCGCGCCGCCAGTGCCGGGGCCGACAGGTCGGCGTCCAGGTGCTCGGCGACGTAGATCCGCAGCTCGTCGATGTCCCGGCGGCCGGCCGGCGGGGCGCTGAGCGGCACCGAGAACTGGCTCTGGCCGCCCTGCCGCCGCAGGTAGACCACCAGCTGCCGGGCCACCCCGAGCGCCACGTCCTCGCCGAGGTCCTCGGCGACGAGCGCGAGCGCGAGGTCCATACACGCGCTGATCCCCGCGCCGGTCCACACTTTTCCGGACCGCACGAAGATCGGGTCGGGGTCCACCCGCACCGCCGGATGCTCCGCCGCCAGCTGCGCGGCGGTGGACCAGTGCGTCGTCGCGGTCTTGCCGTCGAGCAGCCCGGCGGCGGCCAGCACGTGCGCGCCAACGCACACCGAGGCCACCCGGCGCGCCGACGGCGCCACCGCGGCGACCCATGCCACCACGTCCTGGTCGACCCGCGCGACGGGCCCCGCGGCGCCGAGGTTCACGGCGCCCGGGACGATCAGCGTGTCGACGGACCCGCCGACCTCGGCGAACGCCACATCGGTGAGCAACCGGACCCCCGCTGACGTGGCGACCGGCCCGACTCGGCGCCCGGCGAGCTCGACCCGGTAGGCGGACCGTCCGCACTCCCGGTTCGCCAGCGCGAACACCTCGGCCGGTCCCGTGACGTCGAGCAGGTCGACGTCCGGGAACACCGCGATCACGATCCGTCGGGTTCCGGCCATGGCTCCATCCTCACCCGGGACGGCGATGGCGGCAATGACGGGCTTCTGTCAGTTCCGGACACGGGTGGCGGCGGATCCGACTGCGGAGAGTAACTTTATGAATACCCTGCGATACCCGGCCCAGGACAACGGGCCGTCAGGGAAATCAGGCCCTTACCCGCGCGGGTCCGGCTTTGCTAGCATCCGCACCTGATCACCCTTAAGCGCCGGTCCCTCGGCCGCGGTGCTCGGCAAGGAGTGCGCATGTCCCTTTCGTCCGTGCTGGCCACCATTGTCGCCGTCCTCGTCCTGGCGAACATCGTGCTGGTCCTCCGGCTGACGGACCGTTGTGCGGACGATCGCAAAGAGCACGGCGGGGAGGGCGCGAACGGAGCGGCCGCGCCCCCGGTGCCGGCCCTCGGGGAGCCCGGGACCGTGGCGCCGGATCGGCGAACCTGATAGACAAGGCGTAGACGGCCGCCCGGGAGACCTCCCAGTTCCCGGGCGGCTGTCACCATTTCCGCGCCGAATGCCGCACCTGTTGCCGCGCCGACTGCGGCACCGACTGCCGAGCCAACTGCGGCACCGGTTGCCGCGCCGACTACTGCACGGGTTGCCGCGCCGGCCTGTGCGCCGACGCGGCCCGTGCGATCAGCCCTCGGGCTGAGCCAGCCGGTGCTGCCCCTGGGCGGGCTGCGTCGCCGGCGCCACCGCGTCCGACTGGAACGCAGCACCCTGAGCCGGCCGGTCGGGGTGCGCCAGCGACATGATCCAGGTCTGGCCGTCGGCCCCGGTGACCAGGATCTGCGCCTCGCTCCCGACGAACGTGCCGTCCACCGGCGTGGTGACCGGGGCCGGCAGCTTCAGGGCCGGGAGGGCCGGTGCGCCGGGCGCGGTCTTCACCGGCACGAATCCCTGCGCGGTGAACGTGAACGCGGCGACCGCGCCGGTGCCGTCCGTGGACAGCAGCTCGTCGATCCCGCCGGCGCCCGGTGCGGCCTCGATCGCCACCGCCGCGGCGAGCGTCGGGTTCTGCGGCAGCGCCTTCAGTGCGGCGGTGATGGCGGGCTTCGGCGCGGTCGCGGCGGCCGGCACTACCGTGTGATCGGCACCGGGGCCGGACAGCGGCATGACGTCGGCACCCGGAAGGGTCGTGGTACCGGCGCCGGGCAGCGAGCCGGGCGGGGTGGTCGCGGCGGGCGTCGCGGGCGTGGCCGGCGCCGCCGGAGTCCCCGCCGCCGGCACCGTGAGCGTGATCAGCTGCGCGTGCCCGGCGCCGTCGATCCCGATCAGGTCGTCGTGCCCGGCCCTGGTGAACGCCCCGGCGAACAGCCGCGGGAAGGTGTTCCACTTCGCCCCGCTGACAGCACCCTGATCCACGGCCTTGCCGGCGGCGTCGAAGCCGTAGAGGTGTGCGCTGCCGTCCTTCTTCACCGCGAGCAGCTGCACCGCGCCGGCCGGGCCGGTGAAGCGCCCCGCCACGAGCGCGGTGACGTCCGCGAAGCCGTTCGCGACCGGCACCGGCACGCCGAACGTCCCGTCGCCGATCCACGGGTACCGCAGCAGCCGGCCGGTCGCGTCGACCGCGACCAGGTCGGCGTGCCCGGCGGTGGCCGAGGGCAGCACGGCCCGCGGTCCGGTGGCCGCGCCGGTGACGGTCACGATCACCGGTCCCCAGGTCACCGTCTTGCCCTCGCGGTTGGTCACCGCGACCTTGATCTGGTGCTGGCCGGCGGTCAGGGTCGTGGTGTCCAGGTTCAGCTGGTTGCTGGTGGTCATCGGCTCGGCCATGGCCACGCCGTCCAGCGTCAGCGTCTCGGTGGCCAGGTCCGAGGCCGGGGCCGCGCCGATGCCCAGCGGCACCGTGCCGGACAGCAGCGGCGCGTTCGGCGCGGCGACGGCGACGGTCAGCTGGTGGTTGGTGACGTTGATGGTGACCGGGGCCGACAGCTGCGAGATGGCGCCGTCGTCGGCCATCGCCTGGGTGGTGATCACGTGCGGGCCGTCGGTCAGCGTCGTGGTGTCCAGCGGCAGCAGCGCGCCGCCGGGGGCGTTGTCGATGGCCTGCGCGGACTTGCCGTCGATCCAGTACTGCATGCGGACCGCGGGGTGCGTCGGGTCGGCGTCGGCCGAGCGCACCGTGATCGTCCCGGACGCCAGGCCGTTCACGGTGTTCGTGCTCGCGGTCGGGGCCGGCGGGGCCGGGTTGATCGCGGTGTCCGGGGGCTGGTAGCCGCTCAGGTCGTAGCCGCCGGTGACGCCGTTCTTCGGCATCTTCCAGCCGGGGTTGTTCGGGTTGACCGCGCCCAGGCGCCAGAACTGCGCGGCCGCCGGCGGGGTCCAGTCGTGCACGCCGACCAGTTCCTTGATCAGCGGCTCGCCGACCCAGTTCGAGTCCACGACGGTGTACGTGCCGTCGCCGTGGTTGGTCAGCACGATCGCGGTGTGCAGCGGGTTGGAGTCGTCGTGGTCGCCGATCTGGATGATGTCGCCCTCGACGGCCGCGGCCGGCGCCACCGGCACCGCGCCGGCCGCGCTGAACCCGACCTGGTAGTTCCCGCCCGGGTCCACCGGCCAGATCTTCCCGCCGCTGGCCAGCGACACCACGCAGTCCACGAACTCGCGGCACTGGCCGGAGCGGAAGCGGTTGGCGTCCACGCAGGCCTGGCCGCCCCAGCGGCCGACGTAGGCCAGCGCGGTGGTGGCGATCAGGGAGTTGTCGAACTGGCCCGCGCCCGCCGGCGGGTGCGTCGGCACCGGCACCGGGTCCGGCGGCGGGATGTAGGGCGCCGGGTTCGGCGTCGGCGGGGCCGGCTGGATCGGCTGGCCCGGTTGGACCGGCTGGCCCGGCGTGGCCTTGCTGGGCGCCGGCGTCGGCGGCGCCTTCGACGGCACGGGCGGGGCCGGGGTCGGGGTGGTCGGCGGCGGCGCGGTCGGCGTGGGCGGCAGCTGCGTCGGGTCCGAGGTCGGGGGCGGCGCCGACGACGTCGGCGGCGTCGTGCTCGGGGGCGTCGGAGTCGGCGTCGGGGTGGGCGTCGGGGTCGGCGTCGGAGTGGGGGTCGGCGTGGGCGTCGGCGCCGTGCTCGTCGCGGCCGACGTCGGATCCGGCTGGCTGGGCTGGCTCGACGACGTCGACGGAGCAGCCACGGGCGACTGACCACCGGACGGGGCCGTGTCGGCCTGTGCGCTGACGGTGGCCGCCATCGAGGCCGCGCTGACCATGGTGGACACCGCCATCCCGGCTATCAGGCGGCGGCGGACTCGTCGGGCCCTGGCATTCTTCGACATGACCAAAATTTCTACCAGCTGCGGGGCGACATTACGACGTACGAGCGGGGTCCAAGACGTATCGGGACAATGACAGGCGTCCCGGAGCTGAAAAGTCACCGCCTGTCAAGGCCCGATCCCCGCCCTTTTTCCTAAGAACCGGCTCAGAGATATCTCCGCTAGGCTCTCGCAGGTGGTTGACGAACATCAGGCCTCGAACACCGGCGGATTTCCCCGGTCCGCCGTGACCTCGGCGGACGCCGTCGAGAGCATCGACGCCACGCTGATCCCGGGCTGGGTCCCGCCGGAACTGGACACGACGAAGGCCCACACCGCGCGCATCTACGAGTACCTGCTCGGCGGCATGCACTACTTCGACGTGGACCGCGAGGCCGCCGAGACCGCGCTGCGGCATGTGCCGCAGGCCCGCGAGATCCTCCAGGAGAACCGTGCGTTCCTCAACCGCGCGACCCGGTTCCTGGCCGCCTCCGGCATCACCCAGTTTCTCGACCTGGGCAGCGGTCTGCCCGGCACCGACAACATCGGCGACGTGGCCCGCCGGGCGCACCCGCGGGCGCGCATCGTGTTCGTGGACTACGACCCGATGGTCGCCGTCCACGGCCGGGCCCTGGTCGCCGCCGCCGACCCGGCGCACACCGCGGTGGTGGAGGCCGACGTCCGCCGCCCGGCCGAGGTGCTGGCCGACCCGGAACTGCGCCGAGTGCTGGACCTGGAGCAGCCGGTGGCGATCGTGATGAACTCGCTGCTGCACTTCATCGCCCCGGAGGAGGACCCGCACCGCATCGTGGCGGAGTTCCTGGCCGCGGTCCCGTCCGGCAGCGCCCTGGTGGTCTCGCACATCACCGACGGCGGCCGCCCGGTGCAGGCCGAGGCGGCGGTGCGGGCCTGGGACCAGGCGACGTCGAAGATGTACATGCGCGACGAGGCCGAGATCAGGGCCCTGTTCACCGGGACCGAGATCATCGAGCCCGGCGTGGTGCCGCGGCCGCTGTGGCGGCCGGACGGCGAGCTGCGCGAGGACTGGGAGGAGATCTGGGGGCTGGTCGGGGTGGGGATCAAGCGCTGAGGTGTTCGTTGGCTTCAGGGCTCAGCGGTCAACGCTTGGCGCTTGCTGGTCGCGGCTCAGAACGTGGTGGCGGTCTGCGGGTTCAGCTCGACCAGCTGCCGTCCGACCGCGGTGAGCTCGTGCCGCACGCTCTTGCCGTCCCGGGCCGTCGAGACCAGGCCCGCGTTGCGCAGCAGCGTGGCGTGCGTCGAGGCCATCGGCGCCGATATCCCCAGGCGCCGGGCCAGCCCGGTGGTCGAGGCCGGGGACGCCAGGCTCCGCAGCACCGCCGCGCGTCCCGCGCCGAGCAGCGCCGCGAGGTGGTCGTCGGGGGCGGCGTAGGACTCCTCCAGCTCGGCGGTCGGGTAGACCACCACCTGGGTGCCGTCGGCGCCGGGGCCGCAGTGGGCCCGCTGCTGGCCGAACAGGCACGGGGCCAGGATGAGCCCCGGGCCGGGGCCGCCGGGCTCCGTACGGGGCCGCCAGGTGATATCAGAGTGCAGATTCGTGAGCATCGGCAGCGTCCCGTGCTGCTGGATCTGGCGCCGGCGCATCGACACGTCGCGCTGCAGCCGCTCGGAGATCGTCGGCCAGTCCGGCATCAGCGTGGCGCGGTAGAGGGCCAGCAGGCCGTCGACGACGGCGCGCAGCGAGGCGTCCTCCTGGTTGCGCAGGCCGCGGATCAGCCGGTCGGAGTCGTCGGTGCGCACCGGGGTGGTGGCGAGCCGGTAGCCCAGCAGGTGCGGGGGAGTGGCGCGCAGCCGGTCCAGCTCCTGCTCGAAGGTCGGGGTCGCGGCCCCGTCGCCGTCACCGGCGATCGCCAGCGGCAGGAACGCCGGCGCGTCCGGGTGCGCGCGGTTGATCAGCGGCACCAGCCGCCCCGAACCCAGGCTCACCTGCCGCCGGGCCCGCGGCCACCAACGCTGCCGCCACGGCGACTCCCGGCTGCACGGACCGTCGTGCACACCGTGGATCAGATGTCCCAGCGGCGACAGCACGAAGCGCACCCGGCCGAGCTCGCCGGTGCCGTAGTCGATGGTCTCCATCCGCGCGAACCTCCGCCTCCACCTGTCGCTTTCAGTCGTGCACAGCAGTGCGCCCCTGTCAATGGTTTGTGTCTGGCGCGCAATCCAGTGACAGTACCGGGTCGCCGCGGGATGATCTGGACTTCCGGGATGTCGGCTGCGCCGCCCCGGAACCTGGGGGAGCGGTGAGAAGCGGGGGGCGGCGTCCGGGGTCGCGAACGAGGAAGGACGCCGCGCTCACCGCGCAGGAGTCGCGGACAGTCGGCACCGTCAGGCCGCGCACAAGCACTTCATCAAGCACTTCATCCGGATGGCCGCCGTCTTTCAGGCCACCCGCCCGGCCATCCTCAGTTCTGTTGAGCCTTCAGATGCCGAGCGCCCCGGACGAAGTCGCCGTCGATGGCGGTCTTGACCGTGTACCGCAGCGTCTGCGGCGCCGTGGCTTCCAGGGTGTCGGCGGCGTGCCCCGCCGCGCGGGTCTCCAGGACCGCGGCCACCGTCGTCGCGCTCTCGACCCGGCTCAGGGCTTCCTGCTCCCGGCACAGCATGGCGGCGGCGTAGTACACCACGGCCCCGGGGTGGGTGATCGGGTGCTCGAGGCGGTAGGCGATCTGCTCGGCGAGCCGGCCCAGTGGCTCGGACGGATAGCGCTCGGCCAGGTGCCGGCACAGTTTGGCCGCGCTGACCAGGTCCTCGGCACTGACGGTGGTGGTCGGTCGCAGCCGTTCGTCGTCGTCGGCCGGCAGCATGACCGCCAGTTGGTGGGCGAAGTCGTCGCGGTGGATGCGCCGGTCGGCGTAGCCGTAGCGTCCCGCGGTGAGGACCTCGATACCGGTCATCTCGATCTCCCGTTCCTCGCGCTGATGGAGATGCCTCCATCATCGCGCCGCTCCGCGCGCGGCGCCCTGGTGTGGGCGTCCCAGCAATTGCATTGTGCAATGGTTCGGCGCTTCGCGGCGCACCCTGCCGGATCCCCGATACTCCTCGCCACCCCTCGCTAGTCCTCGGTATCCCTCGTAACAAACCCACAACCTTTCGCTTGACGCTCACGCCTGGTTCACCGGCGTGGCGGATCGTCGGAAACCATGTGCACAGATGGCTATTGCGAGCACAACGTCGCACCGCTGCCCGAGTCGGCCGACCCCGCCGCCTCCGGCCTGTCCCGCCGGGGCGTCCTGACGGTCGGCGCCGCGACCGCGGCGCTCACCCTGGGCCCCATGACCTTCGCCCACGCCGCCGACAGCACCGGTAGCACCGGTAGCGCGGGCAGCGCGGCGGGCGGCTCCGTCCCCGCCGACGGCACCCAGGTCACCCAGACCATCACCGGCCACCTCGACACCGGCGTCGCCGACTTCGTCTACCTGCCGGTCGTGATCCCGGCCGGGGTGAAGCAGATCGACGTCAGCTACTCCTACGACCACCCCGCCGTCGCCTCCGGCGACAAGACCAACTCCTGCGACATCGGCGTGTTCGACGAGCGCGGCACCGCGCTCGGCGGCCCCGGGTTCCGCGGCTGGTCCGGTGGCTTCCGCACCGCGTTCTCGATCAACGCCACCGAGGCCACCCCCGGCTACCTGCCCGGCCCGGTCAACAAGGGCACCTGGCACATCGCCCTGGGCCCCTACCAGGTGGCGCAGCAGGGCATGAACTACCAGGTCCAGGTGACCCTGACCTACGGCAAGCCCGGCACCCCGTTCGTCCCGAACTACCCGCCGACCCGCGCCAAGGGCCGCGGCCAGGCCTGGTACCGGGGCGACTGCCACCTGCACACCGTCTACTCCGACGGCAAGCGGCTGCCCAGCGAGGTCGCCGCCGGCGCCCGCGCGGCGAACCTGGACTTCATGGTCTCCACCGACCACAACACCTCCGCCTCGCACGGTGTCTGGGGCCAGTACGCCGGCCCGGACCTGCTGATCATCACCGGCGAGGAGATCACCACCCGCAACGGCCACTGGGTCGCGATGGGCCTGCCGGCCGGCGAGTGGATCGACTGGCGCTACCGCAGCCGCGACGACGCCTTCCCGCGCTTCGCCCGCGAGGTGCGCAAGCACGGCGGCCTGGTCGCCCCGGCCCACATGTACTGCGCCTACGTCGCCTGCCAGTGGAAGTTCGGGTTCGACGACGCCGACGTCACCGAGGTGTGGACCGGCCCCTGGACCTACGACGACGAGCACGCCGTGAGCACCTGGGACCAGAAGCTCGGCGAGGCGGTCCGCTCCGGCAAGCGCTGGCTGCCGGCCGTGGGCAACAGCGACGCGCACAGCGTCCCGCAGGTGATCGGCCTGCCGCACAACGTCGTCTACGCCGACGACCTGCGCACCGACGCACTGATGGACGGCCTGCGCGCCGGCCGCAACTGGATCGCCGAATCCAGCACCGTCACCGTGGACTTCACCGTCACCGGCGCCGGCAAGCAGGCCGGCATCGGCGAGACGCTCAAGGTGCCGACGACGGCCCCGGTGGACGTCCGCCTGGAGGCGCACGGCGTCCCGAACGGCACCGTCCGCCTGATCACCGACGAGGGCCAGATGTTCCAGCAGTCGCTGGACGCCAACGGTGACGGCGTCGTCGTCTGGCGCACCACGGCCTCGCTGGCCGCCTACGTCCGCGCCGAGATCCGCCACCCGATGGCCGACGGCACCCCGGGTCAGGGCAACACGATGGGCGACGCGTTGCTGTTCGGCCCGATGGCCGCGCTGACCAACCCGGTGTTCCTGAAGGCGACCCGCGGTCAGAGCTGATCAGGGCTGATCAGGGTTGATCAGGGCTTCACGGCTGATCACGGCTGATCAAGGCCGACCCGACAGCACGGCGGTGACAGGCCCCGGCCTGTCACCGCACCGTCAAAACCTAGTCAAAACTGCCGTCCCCGGCCCCGTCGAAGGAACCTCCCCGGTGATCACGGCGTCCTAAACGACAAGAGACGTTTAGAACGACAGCGAAGGGACACAGAGCGCGCACACGAAGTGATATCGGGGTGGAGCCCGGGTGAACTGTGTAGCACCGACCGTGAGGGACAACAGGTCGGTGCCCGCGGTGCCGGATCAGGCCCGGCGCGGGCGGGGGCGATTGTGTCAAGCTGTAGGCAGCGATACGGGTTGATGGGACGGTGTGGCCTTGCTGGGGCGTGGACGAGGGACGGACCCGCAGTGGATCACCCAGGAGTTCGCGAAGGCGGAGGACCTGGCTGCGGTGGGTCAGCAGGAGCGGGCTCGCGACCGTTACGCGCGCCTGGCCCGCCGTCTGGCGTCCGCCCCTGAGGACATGCAGCACTACCGCGGCCTCGCCCTGCTCGGCGAGGCCGAGACCATCCTGGCGATGGGCATCTTCACCGACGCCATGGCGCGCTTCCGCGAGGCCTACCCGCTGCTGCCCGAACCCTTCCGCCAGCTGCCGCGCTGGCTGGTCCGGCAGTTCGCCGAGGAGCGGCTGCGCGCCGAGGACGGCGACCTCAAGCCGATCATCGACTTCCTGAAGGCGATCACCTACGGCCTGGAGCCGGGCGACGAGGACACCGCGATCCGCACCGTCATGTGGCTGCAGAAGGCCTGTACCACCGGCCCCACCGCGCAGCGCGAGGCCACGGCGCGCGCCGCGCTGGCCGCCCTGCCCGGCGTGGACTGGCCGGTGCTGGCGCTGACCACCATGATGCGCCGCGACGGCCGGGTCAAGGAGGCCGAGGACCTGCTGGCCGCCGCGGTGCCCGGCGGCAGCGGCGAGCTGTGGTTCCGCTGGGGCATCCAGCTCAGCACCCTGCTCCGCTACGACGACGCGATCTCCGCCTACGACGAGGCCTTCCGCCGCGGCACCGGCCCGGCCTCGCCGTGGTCGCGGGGGGCCTGGCTGCGCCCGGAGGCGCTGCTGTTCCGCGGCCTGGCGCACCAGCAGATGGGCCGCACCGACCAGGCCGAGACCGACCTGCGCACCGCCTCCCAATACGCGCCGCAGGATCCGCGCATCCACTACTCGCTCGGCCGGCTCGCCGTGCAGCTCGGCGCGGACGACCTGGCATGGAACCACTTCAGCAACTCCCTGGCCGTCGAGGCCGCGTTCGCCCCGGCGCGCCTGGGCCTGGCGCTGCTGCGCGAGCAGTCCGGCCGTCCGGCCGAGGCGATCGCGCATTACCAGGCGGCGCTGCGGCATGACGCGCATTCGCACGCCGCACGTATTCGGCTCGGTGCCGTACTGCTGGCCGCCGGCCGCGGCAAGGAGGCCCAGGGCGTGCTGGAGCCGGTGTCCGGGCAGTCGTCCTACTGGGGCGGCATGGCCACCTTCCACTACGGACTGGCCCAGCTGCGCGCCAACAACCCGGCCGCCGCCATCGACACCTGGGACCGCCTGGGCACCACCGAACTGCGGGACTGGACGGCCGTGGCCCGCGACCGGGAAGCGCGCAAGCGCCTGGGCAGCGACCCGACGGCCGCGCGGCTCCAGTGGCAGATCGCTTATCTGGACTCCCCGGACGTCATCGAGCACCGAATAGCTTTGCGGGAAGCCGCGCTGCGGGAAGCCGCGTGGATGCTGATGGCCGGCCGGGAGATCCCGGACAACCGGGAGAAAGCGGCCGTCGCGCTCGACCTGGCCGCCTCGCTGCCGGTCTCCGATCGCGTGGACGGCCTGCGCGGCCGCCAGAACCGGCTGCGCGCCCTGGTCGACCTGGCCGGCGGCGCCACCGCCGACCTGGAGACGTTCCTGGACGTCGACGGCCGGATGCGCGACCGCTGCCACCTGGCCGTCGCCGCCCTGCTCGACGACCGCTTCGACGACGCCGAGACACTGCTCGCCGAACTCCCCGACGACCCCGACTGCGACCCCGCGGTCGCCCGGGCCCGCGCGCTGTACGCCGAGCGCACCGGGCACTGGTACGACGCCGTGCGGTGGTACCAGCGCTTCCTCGGCAACGACGTCGCCGGCGGCTCGGCGGTACCCGAAGTCGAGGCCGGGGCCGACGCGGACTCCTCCGACTCCGACTCCGACTCCTACGTCCTCAAGGACGACGACACCCAGGGCCTGGACATCCAGGAGATCGCGAACGCCGGACCACTGGTCGCCGCCCAGCGGCTGGCCGCGGAAGCCGACCCCGACGAGGACGAGCCGCCGCTGCCCTGCGTGGCCGTGGCCGACGTCGAGTGCGGCAAGGACGCCGTCGGCTCCTGCGCCGGCTGCGGACGCGAAGGCTGCCGGACCCACCTGTTCCGCCCCGCGGGCATCAGCTCCTACCGCTGCGAGCGCTGCGCGGGACCGGCGTTGCAGTCGCTGCTCTACGCGGCCCGCAAGGCCGGCGTCCCCGACGAGGCCGAGCGCACCCTGACCTCCTGGGCCGACGCCCTGGGCAGCAGCGCCCTGACCCGCCCGCTGCGCCGCCAGCTCGCGCTGATGCGCGCCGAGGCCGGCGACCTGGACGGCGCGCTGAGCAAGCTGCCCGCCGACGCCGAGACCGAAGGCGTCGAGCTGCTGATCCGGCGCGCCGCCTCCGCGATCGAGCACGGCGAGCCCTACCAGGCCCTCGGCGACCTGCGGCACGCCCTGCGGATCCAGCCGGACCAGCCGGAAGCGCTGGCGGCGCTGGAGGCGCTGTCGGAGTACTCCGCGCGGCAGCACGCTGAAGAAGGACGTCATGAAGAGGCGTTCACCGGGTATCTGGCGCTGGTGCGCGAGGACCCGACGAACGCCCGGCTGCTGCACGCGCTCGGGCTGTCGGCGTACCGGCTGGCCCGGTCCTCCGGCGCCGACGAGCACTGGATGTGGACCATCGGCTGCCTGGTCACGGCGCTGTACGCGCCGGACTTCTGGGTCCAGGTCGTCGGGGTCGCCGACGTCGAGGCCGACCACGAGCAGATCGTGCGGAACCGGCGCGCGCTGGTGGACGAGCTGAAGAACGACCTGCGGTTCGCGGACCTGTCCGCGTACCGGGGCGGCGACGAGGTGGACGCGTGGTCGGTCCGACTCGGGATGGACGTGTTCGCCTGCGAGGCCGATCCGCAGACCAGCCCGACGCTGGAGACGCTGCTGCGTCAGCAGCCTGAGACGCCGGCGCTGGCGGAGTGGCGCGAGCTGGCGGACGCGATGCACGCGGTGGACCCCGACGCCGCCGAGGACGACGAGTCGGTGCGGGTCGCGGCGCTGTACGGGCCGTTCGGGCCGCAGCACTTCCTGTACGAGGACGGCAAGTACCAGGCGGCGATAGCCGCGCTGGACACGGTCCCCGAGGAGGACCGCGACGAGGCGTGGACGGCGCTGCTGCGCAAGACGCTGGTCATGCGGGGTATGGAGCTGCATCTGGACGAGCAGTGGGCGCCGGCGCTGGAGTGCATAGCCCGGGCGGCGCTGCTGGATCCGGATCGGAAGCCCGATTCGGTGTGGGCGGAGATCGCCGCCGAGTCCGGGCTGAACGCCGCGCACGAGCTGATGCGGCTGGCCGAGGAGGGCGAGCGGCCGGTTTCGGTCGACGCCACGCCGACCGTGAACATGGCGGTGACCGGGGCGGCCTTCATCGCGGACGCGACCAAGACGGTGAACATGGCGGCCGTCGGGTTGACGGGGCGGGGTGCGGGCAGCGTCGGGGGTGTTGGCGGCGCTGGCGGTGCCGGCGCGGCGGGTGCCGGCGGGGCTGCGGGTGGTGTCGGTTCCGGTGGCGGTGCTGGCGCTGGTGGCGAGGCTGCCGGTGGCGGTGGCGGTGCGGTTGTCGGCGACGGGGACGTGCCCGCGCCGGTCAGCGTGCTGCAGAGCGTGGTCGACGTGCTGGAGCGTGCGCTGTCCGTGGCTCCGGACGTGGCCGCGCTGCAGAACGAGCTCGCCGTCGCGCACATGCGGCGGACCGGAGAACTGCGCTTCGAACAGCAGGACCACGTGCTGGCGCTGTCCCACGCGCGGCGCGCTGTCGAGCTGATGCCGGAGGACAAGGACGCGGCGGCGCTGCTGGAGGTGGTGCTCGCCGAGCGGGCCGGTTCGCTGACCCGGCCGGGGCCGGACGGCGACCTGCTGGAAGCCGTGCAGTGGTGGCAGGAGCTCAGTGAGATCGACCCCTCGCGGACCGACTACCACGCCGGGCTGTCGCAGGCGCTGAAGCTGCTGGCGTGCTCGGCGGCGCTCGGCGACCGCCGCACCCTGGCGCTGGACCGGATGACGTGGGCCCTGCTGGCCGACCAGACCTGGACCGGCGACCCCGACATCGAGGCCCCGCGCGAGATAGCGACCCTGCTCATCGCCGACGCGATGCACAACACCCAGCGTCCCTTCCACGATCGCGCGCACCGCCTCCGCACGGCGCTGGCGTACCGCGACACGAAGGAACTCCGGGACCTGATGATCGCGTTGTGGAAGAACGAGGCCACCTTCCAGTACGAGACGCGCCACTACGGCCTGTGCGCGGGGCTGCTGGAGGAGGCGGTCCGCCTCGGCGAGGGCGGCAGCCTCGGCGACCCCGAGGCCACCATGCTGATCCCGCGCGTCCCGCGCCCCGACGACCCCCGCTCCGGAGGCCTGCAACCCTTCCACTGGCACCGCTACCCGCGAGCCCGCGCCCTGCTGAAGCGCACCGTGGACCACTTCCCCGACGAAGACGAACTCCGAGAACTCCACGCCCGAAGCGCCGCCCCCGAAGACCCCGCGAGCACCTGATGCTGCTGAACGAACCGACCCCCCACCAGACGCGCCCGGCCGCGGCCACCGCCGCCGCGGCGCCGGGCACCCGCGACCTGCCGGCCGTCGAGGTCGACGGCCGCGCGGCGCCGCCGCGCGCGAACGCGGAGGCGGACACGGTCGCTTTCACGGCGGTGGATGCGGCCGGGGCGACGAGTGCGGGTAACGGCGCCGCTGGGAGCAGTGCGAGCGGCGCGAGCAATGGTGCGAGCTCGGGCAACGGCACCAGCAACGGTGCGAGCACGAGCAATGGCACCAGCAACGGTGCGAGCTCGGGCAATGGCGCGAGCAGCGGTGCCGTCGCGAGCAACGGTGCGGCCGGGAGTAACGGTGCTGCGGCGAGCAACGGCGTGCACGCGGATCGGGATGCGGATTCGTACGAGGACACGGGTGCGGATGCCGACGCGCGCTCGAACGACGAGGTGAGGACCGAGGTGCCGGGACCGCGATCGAGTGCCGAGGCGCCGACGGTCGGCATGGAAGTGGTCGACTCGGGCTCACTCTCCACGATCGCGCTGGACGTCGAGGCGGTGAAGCGTGCCCTCGCCGAGGGCCTTGAAGCCTCCGACGCGACGGCCACGGTCTCGCTGGACGTGGCGGCCGTCAAGCAGGCGACGAGTGCCGCCGAGGCGCCGACCGTCGCGTTCGGGCCGGTGGATGCCGAGGACGATCTCAGCACCCTCGAACTCGCCATCGACACCACCGACGCCGATGCCGAACCCGATCGTGCAGACACCATCGACGGCTCGCCCGCCGACTCGGATCCGGCAAACTCCGCCGCGCCTGCCGCCGACTCGGGCCCAGCCGACTCGGATCCCGCAGCCTCCGCCGCCGATCCCCATGGCGAAACCCTCAGCGCTGAGCCCCTGGCCACCGAGACCTCCACCGAGCTCGTACTGTCCGCCGACACCGACGACACCACCACCGAGCTCGAACTCGACGCCACCATGCCGACCCACATAGCCACGACCGACCTCACCGCACCCCCGTCGACCCTGGTCGCGGTGCCCGAGACCGCCGACGACGTCATCGCCACCATCCACGCGGCCGCGACCGCCGTGGCCGCGGCGGACCTGCGGGCCCGGCAGGCGGCGTTCGTGAAGGCCGACCCGTGGACCGGGCTCGACCTGCACCAGCCGCCGGTGCCCGCGCCGGTCGACAACGTGCTGGACCTGCTGTCGCCGGTCCTGGAACGCCCGCTGCTGGTCGTGGAGCAGCCCGGTCTGCCCGCCGCCGCCGACGTCGTGGCCCTGCACCGGGCCGAGCTCGCGGTCGACTTCGTCGAGCCGCCGGTGGTCGCCGCCGGAGCCGAGCCGCCGATACCGCCGCGCTACGGCCCCGGGCTGTCGGTGCTGCCGCACATCGAGTTCCCGGTCTGACCGAGCCGATATCGCCGTGCTACTGGCGCGCGTAGCGCCTGTCTGTGCTGCGGCATATCGAGCCCCGGTCTGATCGAGCCCCCGGGTCTGATCGAGCCCTGCTCCACGCGCACTTGCACTCGTGCCCGGACCCGGCCCCGATCTCCGCACCCCACGCCGCTACGTCAGATCCCCGCCGGCGCTCCGGATGTCCGGCAGCACCGGCCGGTCCTCGCTCCCCGGCTGCAGGATCACGGCCGCGAGGCCCCAGTGGTGCTTCATCCGCTCCAGCGGGTCGGCCGGGACGCCCGGCTTCCGGCGGGAGAACCGGCGCGGCGCCGGTGTCTTGTCGCGTGTTCTGATCTTCGCGGTCTCTCGCGCCTCGCCGCCGTTGACCACGACCTTGTCGAAGCGTCCCGCCACCTCGGCGGCCCAGTGGCGGCCCAGCACGCCGACGCGGGCGGCCGGTTCGGCGCGGCGGCCGTCGCGGAACGTCACCTGCACCGTCGCCACGCCCGGGGGCAGCATGCCCCATGCCACCGACCACGGCGCCGGGTCGTCGTCGCGGCTGCGCAGGGCGCCGGCGATCAGCGCGGGGTCCGGCTCGGCGGCGAGGTCGGGGGCTTCGGCGCTCATGTGCGCAGCATAGGCGCCTGCGCTCTTAGCCGGGTACGGCCATGTACGTTCTCTGACATCCGATGTGTCGCTGAACAAAAGAGGTGATGATGGACGTGCCGTCGAACACCGGGCTCAGCCGCCGCAGCCTGCTGGGGCGGGCCGGGACGGTCGCCGCCGGGTCCGTGGCCCTGGCCGGCGGGGTCGCCGGAGCCGCCAACGCCGCCGCCGGGCCCGGAGCCGCCCCGAACCCCGATACCACCGCCGCCCCCGAATTCGGCCCGGTCCGCATCACCCCCACCGACATCCGCTACGACAGCATGCTCCGCGGCGACAACTTCCGCTTCGTCGGCCACCCCGACGAGGTCCGCGTCGTCACCAGCACCGAAGACGTCGTGCACGTCGTCACCGAGGCCGTCCGCGCCGGCAAGCGCGTCGCCGTCCGCAGCGGCGGCCACTGCTTCGAGAACTTCACCGCCGACCCGGCCGTCGAGGTCCTGCTCGACCTGTCCCCGATGAACGCCGTCGGCTACGACCCCGCCATGCGCGCCTTCTCCATCCAGCCCGGCGCCCGCCTCGGCGAGATCTACACCACCCTGTTCAAAGGCTGGGCCGTCACCCTCCCGGCCGGCGGCTGCCCCGACGTCGGCGCCGGCGGCCACTTCACCGGCGGCGGCTACGGCCCCCTGTCCCGCCGCTACGGCTCCGTCGTCGACCACCTCTACGCCGTCGAAGTCGTGGTCGTCGACGAAGACCGCCGGGTCCGCGTGGTCCGGGCCACCCGCGAACCCGACGACCCGCACCGCGACCTGTGGTGGGCGCACGCCGGGGGAGGGGGCGGCAACTTCGGCGTCGTGACCCGCTTCTGGTTCCGCTCCCCGGGCGCCGTGGGCGACAACCCGGCCGAACTCCTCCCGCCGGTCCCCGGCCAGATGTACTTCTTCCTCGCCGAATGGGCCTTCGACGCCTCCATGACCCGCGACGCGTTCACCACCATCCTCCGCAACTTCGGCCAGTGGCACGAGCAGCACAGCGCGCCCGGCGCCCCCGGCACCGGGCTGTACGCCATCCTCGAAATCGGCAACATCCACAACGGCGTCTTCACCCTCGTGGTCCAGGCCGACGGCGGCCTGCCGAACGTCGAAGGCCAGGTCGCCGAACTCCTCGGCGCGCTCACCGCCGGAGCCGCCGCGCAGCCGCTGTTCCACCAGGGCGGCTACCTGCCCTGGCTCCACATGACCACCTGGCCCGGCGACGGCGAAGGCGGCGACAAGCTGAACCGCCGCTACAAGCTCAAGGCCGCCTACCTGAAGAAGTCCTACACCGACGAACACCTCGCCGCGATCTACGCCGGCCTCGCCGGCCAGGCCTGCCCCACGAGCGCCGCCATGCTCCTCATCGGCTACGGCGGCCAGGTCCAGGCGGTGCCGCCGGACGCCACCGCCGTGGCCCAGCGCGACGTCATCATGAAGGCCGTCTTCTCGGCGACCTGGCTGTTCGAGGGCGACGACGCCACGAACGTCCAGTGGATCCGCGAGTACTACCGCAGCATCTACGCGGCCACCGGCGGCGTCCCCGTCCCGGACGACGTCAGCGACGGCTCCTACATCAACTACCCGGACGTCGACCTCGCCGACCCGGCCTGGAACACCTCAGGCGTCCCCTGGCACGAGCTCTACTACAAGGACAACTACCCCAAGTTGCAGCGGATCAAGGCCGCCTGGGACCCGGGCAACGTCTTCCGCCACGCGCTGTCCGTCGAACTGCCCTCTTAAACTGCCCTCTTAAAACAGTGATTGAGGCCCCTGACGCCCGCCTCGCAGGGGCCCCAATCAGCTCTTATCCCCAGTGTTCGGTAGGCCAACTGGGGTTCCGCCGGTCCACGACCTCCGGCAGGCCTCTGTCATGCGGCTTGATCAGGTACGCGACGCCGCCGGAGCTGTACCCCGGCGTGCCGTCAGCCTTCGTGAAGTTGGTCCGCAGCCACACGTTCTCGAACGTCCGGCGCGGGTACACCGTGTACACCCCGGCGTCGGTCTGGGCGGCCGGGTCGTTCACGATCACGTCGCCGGTGTCCGTGAAGCCGATGACGCACCACAAGTGCCCGGCACTCGCGTAGCGGCCGTTCTCCGCGAGCGTGAACGACTGCGACGTCACCACCGGGAACCCGGCCGCGATCAGCACTTCCAGCTCGGTCATCGAGTTCAGCCGCACGACCATCGCGTCCAACCCGTACGACGCCGCGTAGGCGCACGTGAAGGGCCAGTTCCCAGTGCCCTGATACCCGTAGTCGTAGCTGTACCGCGCCGCGTGATCCACCGCCGGGTCGGCATAGCGCGGGTCGACCCACGCCAACTGCTCGGCCGTCGGGCCCTTGCCCCAGAACTCGACCACCATCTCGATCGACGTCGGGCTGCACCACGCCTCACCGCCGCCGCCGTACTCGGTGTACTGCCCGTCGTGCAGGTACTGCGCGTACGGCTTGACCGCCAGCGTGATCCCCGTGGCGGGCCCGGGCGTGCTGGCCGGAACCGTCGTGCGCGACGGCACCGTCGAAGCGGTCGCGCCGATCTGCCAGACCCGCGGCGTGATCGCTGCGCCGGGGCGCCGCAACAAGGTCAGGCGCAGTTGGTAGGCGCTCATCGAGTGCCCGGTTCCGGCGCTCCAGGTGTCGGTGTCGATCTTGCCGCAGACGCTGCTCTGGCCGTTGACCGAGGTCCGGTTGAGCTCGCTGTCGTCGAACGCCCAGATCCCCATCACCCAGGTGTCGAGGTGGCCGTCCTCCATCGTGGCCAGGAGCTCCACCTTCAGGAACGTGCCCTTCGGCGTGTCCGCGTTCCAGTGCGCGGTCAGCTGCGTGGCGCCGAAGTCCAGCCGGCGCAGCGGGGAGGTCCAGATCGCGTACTCGTACTCCGTGGTGGTGTTCAAATAAGGGTCGGTGTACGACGTGGTCCCCGCTGCCTCCCGGATGACGACGCCCAACCGCGGCCCGGGTAAGGGCAGCACGCCGTCGGACTCGCCGCTGCGGAAGTCGGACCACTTGGTCCACCGGTCGAACCGGACCCGTGCCGGTGCCTGGCCCGCGTTCTTCGCGCTCACGCTCATGATCGCGGTTGCGCCCCGGGCTGACGACGCCAACGCCGACCCCGGCACCGGATCCGCCGTCGCGACCCCGGCCGCGGCGCCGCCGGCGGCCCCGCCGGAGAACACCACCCGCCGGCGCACCGGACCGCCCGCGTCCAAGCGGTCCGGTTGGGAGCTCGCCGACATCTGTCCTCCAGGGCTTCAGCAAAAGTGTTGAATGCTGTTGAACATTAGCCCGGAAGTGACCGTGATCGGTAGTAAGTCAACAGAGAGTGACGACCGACTTGGGCTGGATCGTGGGCTATACGAAGTTCTTGTCGATAAGCATCTCCAGCACGTTCACATGGAAGTCCGGAAAGTCCATCGGCACGATCCCGAACCGCGCGCGCTGCGAGGTCCGCGCGTTCAGATACGGATAGATGGAGTTGTCCATCAATGTCTGCTCAAGGTCCTTCGGGAATTCCAGACCGTCCTGGAGAGACGGCGCCAGGCTCAGGAAGTTCACGTACATCGTCGTCGGCGCGGGATTGCTGTACGCGTTGTCGAACTGCTGCGTGATCAGCTGGCCCTTGGTGCCCGTGGAAACGCCGGTGTACGTGTCCTGAACGTTGAACTGGTTCGCGCTGTCGGCCCAGTGGATCAGGTTCCACGACGCCGGGAAGGTGAAGTCGGCCGCCAGCACGATCTTGCCCGCCGCCTCGCCGAGCGTCGGCCAGCCGTACATGTGGAACAGCCCGCGGTACCCGAGCGTGTCCATGTAGTAGGTGAAGCGGCGCTGGAACTCCGCGTCGCTGAGCGCCTGGTTGCCGGCGTTCTCGTTCTTCAGCCGCATCACGATCGTCTCGGTCGGCTGCGCGGCCAGGAACGCCTGGCACTGGTCCAGCACGTCCTGCAGCCGGATGCCCTGGTAGTAGCTGGAGTGGTAGATGCCCATCTCGCTGGCCGTGCCCTGCAGGCCGTTGCAGCGGATGTCGACGAAGCGCACCCCCTCCGACAGCTGCTGCGGGATGCCCCAGTTCTGCGTGTGCGACCACTCGGTGCCGTCCGCCGGGTTGGTGCAGCAGGTGTCGTGCGTTCCGGGGATGGTCAGGCCCAGCAGTGACAGGTTCGGGTCGAGGTAGCTCATCCAGCTGTCGGTGGGCTTGCCGCCCGGCGTGACGGGGGAGTCGGCCCGGGCCGCGGCGGGCAGGCCGAACGAGGCGGCGGCCAGGACGGTGCCGCCGAGCCCCCATTTCAGGACATTGCGACGGGTGGGGTTCACGGGGCGGTTCATGGGGCGCTCCAAGGGATTCGAAGCCGGCTGCGGGTCTGCCCGGGTATATCCGGGCGCTGCGACGGCGTTCACAGTAAGCGCAGTGTCAGGAGGTGGCCATGGTCGTGCGGGGAAAGGTTGAGGGTCGGCCACCGGAACGGTGGCCGACCCCCTGGCGATCGGACGCGGTGATCAGCGCGGCGACTGTCGACTTCGCCGCGAGACGGTCACCTAGTACGTGTCGACGGTGCAGGAGCCGTTGCTGAACATCGGGTTCGTGTCCACGGGCTGGTTGGCGTCCGGGTTCACGATGATGTCGAAGGCGCCGGTGATCGAGCCCTCACAGTCGTCCAGCGCCGGTTCGGGCTGCATCGCGTCGTTCGGGCCCATCCACAGGTCGACGTGGTAGATCCCGTTGTTCCAGTCGCTGGTGCACTCCACGCACCCGTCCTCCATGATGAAGTACTTCTCCAGGTGGGGGACGTAGATGATGGTGCCCGGCGCGAACTCGTTCTGGTCCGTCGCGAACGTCACCGGCTGGCTGTAGGTACCCAGGTCCTCGGTGGCGATGCTGTGGATCTGCGGGTACGCGATCTGCGCGGTGCCGTAGTGGCCGTTGCCGTCGTCGTTGTCGTTGTAGCCGTACGACGTGATGTTGACGTTGATCGTCTGCGGATCGGCGTGGGCCGCGGCCACGGGGCCGGCCGTCGACAGCAGCAGCGCTGCTGCCATCGCGGCCAGTGCGGCCAGGGTTTTGCGGAGCATGGTGGGACTCCTTTCCGGATCAAGTTAGGAAGCTTTCCT